>CAYODS010000030.1:0-25801 GCA_964402765.1 uncultured Halobacteriales archaeon | reverse complement strand
CGAGAGGCGCCGAACCGGAACGCGTCGGATATATAAATGCTTGGACGGCCAAGCGCCCCCGGCGGGCGGCGGGTGAGCCCCCGTCCGCGGTCTTTTGTGGCCACCGTCCCTCGAGTCGGGAGTGACCGACTCCGGGCCCCGGTTCGACCTGCTCGGATGGCCCGCCGACGGGCCGACGCTGCGACTGGACCACCGTGAGTTCGCCTACGCCGGCAAGTTCGTCGTCTCCGGCACCGGGAAGGCGGTGCTCCGCCCGGCCGGAGCGCCCGACGAGGCGGCGGCAAACTCCGGGGACGAGTACGAACGCGGGGTCCTCGCCGCCGTCTCCTTCGACGCCGATCGCACCGACCCCCGCTGTCTCGTCCTCCGGTACGTCACCGTCCGCCGGGACCGTCGCGGTGAGGGACTCGGTCCCGGACTCGTCCTCGCGCTGCTGGACCGCCTCGACGGGAAAGCGTTCGACCGCGCCCGCATCGCCGTCAACAACCCCTTCGCATACGAGGCGCTGTCCCGCGCCGGGTTCCGGTACACGGGCGAGCAGTCGGGGCTGGCCGAGGTGGTGCTGGAGCGGTCGGTCGATACGCCCGCCGACCCCGACCCGGAGCGGTACCGTGCCGGCCTCGACGCCCTCGCGGAGCGCGAACTGGGCGAGGAGGAGCGTACGTTCCTGCGTGAGCACCGGCAGCGCGGTCCGCCGGCGGTCGAGACTGACGTGACCCTCGCCGACACCGACGCCGCGCCGCAGGCGCCGGAGGACGACGCCGACGACGGCTGACCGCCATCGGCCACGTTCAAGACGCCCGCGCTCCCAGCGGGCGCATGGGCAACGCGGCGCTGCGGGATCTGGCGGCGATCGAGTCCGTCTCCTACGAGTCGCTCGGCGGGGCGACGGTCGCCGTCGACGCGCACAACTGGCTGTACCGCTACCTCACGACGACGGTGAAGTTCACCGCCTCGTCGGCGTACACCCACGACGGCGAGGAGGTGCCGAACCTCATCGGCATCGTCCAGGGTGTGCCGAAACTGCTGGAGCACGACCTCTCCCCGGTGTTCGTGTTCGACGGCGGCGTCACGGACCTGAAGAGCGACGAACTCGACCGCCGCCGCGAGAAACGCGAGCGTGCTGAGGAGCGGCTGGAGGAGGCCCGCGAGCGCGGCGACGAGCTAGAGGCCGCCCGCCTGGAGTCGCAGACCCAGCGGCTCACGCCGGTCATCCAGGAGACCAGCCGCGAGTTGCTGTCGCTGCTGGACCTGCCGGTCGTCGAGGCGCCGGCAGAGGGCGAGGCCCAGGCCGCACACATGGCCCGCCAGGGTGCCGTCGACTACGCCGGCACCGAGGACTACGACGCCCTGCTGTTCGGCGCGCCGCTGACGCTGCGACAGTTGACCAGCAGCGGCGACCCCGAGCGGATGTCTCTGGACGCGACGCTCGACCGCCACGGGATCACCTGGGAACAACTGGTCGACGCCGCGATCCTCATCGGCACGGACTTCAACGAGGGACTCGACGGCGTCGGCCCGGCGACCGCGGTCGACGCCGTCCGCGAGCACGGCGACCTCTGGGGCGTACTCGACGCCCGCGACGCCCACATCGAGGCCGCCGAACTGGTGCGTGACCTGTTTCTGGACCCGAACGTCACCGACGCCACCTTCGACGCAGAGATCGACCCCGACGTGGATGCCGCCCGTGCCTTCGTCACTGAGGAGTGGGGCGTGCCCGTGGAGGAGGTGTCGAAGGGCTTCGACCGCATCGAGGCGGCGGTCACGCAGACGGGACTGGACAGGTGGACCTGACCGGCGACACGGTTTTTTCCGTGACCGCCGAACGTGTCGGCTGTGTCGACGTTCGAGGCGACCGTCGAGCGGGTGACCACCGCGGAGTACGGCGACCAGCTCGGGACCGAGAGGGGACTGCTCTCGGCGTTTCACGACGAACTCGCTCCGGACGACACCGTGTGGGTCCTCGGTGCACGGGAGGGACTGTACGCCGCGCTGGCGGCCGAGGCCGTCGGCCCGGAGGATGTCGCCGTTCTCGACGACGACCCTGCGGCGGTGCGTGAAGATCTCGCGGGCGTCGGCGTCACGGCGGTGACCGTCGCCCCGCCGTCCGCTGCTAACGACGGTGACGAGACCTCACTCCCCGGCCCCCCGACCGTGGTCGTCGTCGACGAGCCCGCCCTGGCGGACGGCCCCGCCCTGGCGCTTGCGGGCCGCCTCTCGTCGGTCCGGTACCTGCTCGTGAAGGGCGACGACGACGTCGAGCGCCGGCTCCGGTCGGCGGGCTACGAGACCTCCCGTCTCCGGCGGTTCGACCCGCTGCGCACGCCCTGGACGTCGGTCGTCGAGGGGCGGACCAACCCGGCGCTCCCCGTGACACCCGTCGCGTCGAGGCTGTTCGACGCCCCGGTCGCCGAGGCGCCGCCCGGTGGACTCCGCAGGGCGTACCGACGCCTCGGGCGTCGGTTCACCCGGGCCGCGACGACGGTCGTGCCGGACTACGACCGGCGACCGCTGGCGCACGTCGTCGTCGCACTCCTCGTGTTCACCGGCGTGGGCGGCGGCGCCGTCGGCGGGCTCGTCGGGCTGGTCGTCGGTGCCGCGGCGAACCTCGCGGTGCTAGGTAGTCCCGTGGGCCCGCTGACGAGACTGGTCGCGTGGCCGGCGGCCGCCGTCGGGGCGCTGTGTGGACTGTTCGTCTACGTCGGGGGGCTGCCAGTCGACTCGGACCGAGACGACGACTGAGACGACCGGATCACGGCCGCTTTTGACCGCACGGTTCCTCGTCGAGGGGTATGGCAGAGGACACGAGCGACGCGGACGACGCGACCGATCCGGACGACCGCGAGTACCGCACCGAACGCGACAGTCTGGGCGAGGTGGAGGTGCCCGCGGACGCCTACTGGGGGGCACAGACCCAGCGCGCCGTGGAGAACTTCCCCATCTCGGAAGAGCGGTTCGGGCGACGGTTCGTCCGCGCACTCGGGGTCGTGAAGAAGGCCGCCGCCGAGGCCAACCGCGACCTCGACCTGATCGACGAGGAGACCGCGGAGGCGATCGTCGCCGCCGCCGACGAGGTGATCGACGGTGAGCACGACGACCAGTTCCCCGTGGACGTGTTCCAGACCGGGTCGGGCACGTCGACGAACATGAACGCCAACGAGGTGATCGCGAACCGCGCCTCGGAGATCCTCGGCGCCGAGGTCGGCACCCGCGCGGTCCACCCCAACGACGACGTGAATATCGGGCAGTCCTCGAACGACGTGATCCCCACGGCGACTCACGTCGCCGCCCTCGACGCCGTCGAGAACGACGTGTTGCCGGCCCTGGAGACGCTGCGGGAGGCACTCGCGGACGCCGAAGGGCGGTTCGACGACGTGGTGAAGACCGGGCGCACCCACCTCCAAGACGCCACGCCAATACGGCTGGGCCAGGAGTTCTCCGGCTACAAAACGCAGGTGGAGCGGGGGATCGAGCGTGTGCGGGACACGCGCGAGCACCTCGGTGAACTCGCCCTCGGTGGGACGGCGGTCGGCACGGGGCTGAACACCCACGAGGAGTTCCCCGGCCTGGCGGCGGCGTACGTCGCCCAGGAGACCGGCCTGGACGTTCGCGAGGCGGCGAACCACTTCGAGGCACAGGCGGCCCACGACGCGATAGGGGCGGCACACGGCGCGCTGCGGACGGTCGCCGGGTCGATGCACAAGATCGCCAACGACCTGCGGCTGCTCGCCTCGGGGCCACGCAACGGCCTGGGCGAACTGGAACAGCCGGAGAACCAGCCCGGCTCCTCGATAATGCCGGGGAAGGTGAACCCCGTCGTCGCGGAGGCGGTGAACCAGGTGTACGCCCAGGTCGTCGGCAACGACGCGACCGTCTCGACCGGCGCGGCGGGTGGACAACTCGACCTGAACCTCTACAAGCCGGTGATCGCCCACAACTTCCTGCAGTCGGCGACGCTCATCGCGAACGCGGCGGAGACGTTCGCCGAGCGGTTCGTCCGTGAACTCGACGCGAACCGCGAACACTGCGCGGCGGCCGTCCAGCGGTCGATGGCGATCGCCACGGCGCTGAACCCGGCGATCGGCTACGACGCCGCCAGCGAGGTCGCGAAGGCCGCCCTCGCGGAGGACAAGACCGTCGCGGAGGTGGCCGTCGAGCGGGGCCACCTCACCGCCGAGGAGGCCGAGCGACTGCTCGACCCAGAACGGCTCACACACCGGGGGCTGCTGGAATAAACATCGTCGCCGTCGCCGATTTCGCCTGGATTTCTCGCCGTCTACATAGTCCAGAACCGCAGTGGGGCGTGATGATCCGTGACACGACGGCGTCCGATCATGTAGACTTTTGAGTGATGCGTCCCTTATGTGGAACATGCACAAGTGCCGTGACTGCGGTCGCACGTTCAGTTCCGAACTCGACTACGAACTCCACCGAGACACGTGCGGCCAGGACCGCTTCCTCTGTCGAGCCTGTGGCAACCGCTTCGGCGAGCGGGAGGCGACGACGGACGGCTGGCACTACCGATGTCCGAGCGAGGACTGTGACGCAGCGGGACTCGATGAGGAGATCGTACGACTGGAGGACGCCCGCGTTCGACCGGCCGACTGACGCGATCACCGACCTTTTCACCGCCAGGCACCGCCGTTCCACATGGAGCGGCTGGATCCCCGAGTGCGGTTCGTCTGGGCCGTCGGCAGCCTTATTTCGGGGCTGATCCTCGGCGGGTTGGCGGCGGTCGCCCTCGCCGCCGTCCGACCGCAGTTCGTCCCCGTCGGCGCCGTCCTCACCGCCGCGATCGGCGTCCTCGGACTCGTCTTCGCGCTCGTGCGCTACCGCCGCTGGCGCTTCGAGCTGCAGGACGACGCGCTCTACCTCGAACGGGGGGCGGTCACGCACGTCCGGACCGTCGTCCCATTCGTCCGCGTCCAGCACGTCGACACGCAGCGCGGCCCGCTGGAGCGTGCGCTGGGGCTGTCGAGCGTGGTCGTCTACACCGCCGGCTCCCGCAGCGCCGACGTCACCGTACCGGGACTCACCGTAGAGCGCGCCGACCACCTACAGGCACGACTCCGGGAACTCGCGGTCGAGACCGACCCGGGTGACGCCGTGTGAGCGGGGACGACGACCCGGCGACGGTGAACGGGGACGCCACCGGCACCGACGACGAGACGACCGACTCCGTGGGACACGACGGCGACGGCGCCGACCCGACGGACGACGGGAACGCCGACGACGTGGCAAACGGCAGAGACGCCCTGGACACCGACCGGGACCCGAGCCACGGCGACGGGGACGCCGCCGAGGCGAGGGCGCGACCCGGCGACGACGCCCACCGGGGGGACCGGACTGGACCGGACGACGCCGGGGACACCGTCTCCGCCCCGACCGGGCGTGGACTCCACCCGCTGTCGGTGCCGTACCGGGCGGCGGCACGGGCGCTGCGGCCGACGACGCTCATCGTGTTCGTCACCGTGGTCGGGTCGGGGTCGATGAACCCGGAGTCGGCGGGCTTTCTCGCGATCGTCGTCGGGACGCTGCTGCTCTCGATCGCCTTCCAGTACGCCTACTACCTGCGGTTCGAGTACGCCCTCGGCGCGGAGACGCTTGACGTCACCTCGGGGGTTGTCTCCCGGCGCAGCCGCGAGATACCCCTGCGGCGGGTGCAGAACGTCGACGTCGAGCAGAACCCGGTCCAGCGCGCCATCGGCATCGCGGCGGTCCGGGTCGAGACCGCCGGCGGCGGCGATACCGAGGCCGTCTTCGAGTACGTCGGCCGCGAGGAGGCCCGTCGACTGCGCGAGGAGTTGCGCCGGGCTGCCCGGCGTGCCCGTGCCGGGGAGTCGGAGACCGAGCCCGGCGCCGACGACGCCGTCGAGAGCGAACGCGAGGAGGTGTTCGCCATCTCGACCCGGAGCGTGGTCGTGCTGAGCCTGTTCAGTTTCGACGCGGGCGCGGGCCTGGTCTCGAGTCTCGTCGGGACGCTGCTCAGCGGCGGCGACCCGACGAACCTCGTCGGCGTGCAGCGTGTGCTCACGAGCGTGCCGCTGTCGCCGCTGGAGACGGCGGTCGTCGGCGTCGCCGCCGTGGCGGCCCTCGCGTGGCTGTTGAGCGTCGTGCTCACCTTCGCCCGGTACTACGGCTTCCGGCTCGTCCGCGTCGAGGACGGCCTGGAGTACGAGCGCGGACTGCTCCAGCAGTTCTCCGGCAGCATCCCCGTCGACAAGGTCCAGACCGTCTCCGTGCGGTCGAACCTCGCGCACCGCGGCCTGGGGTACGCCACCGTCGCCGTGGAGACGGCGGGCTACTCGCCGGGCAGCGACCGCAGCGCCCGGCAACTCGCCGTCCCGCTGGCCCCCCGGGACGAGGCCCTGTCGGTCGCCCGCTCGGTCAAGGGGTTCGACCGGGCGGCGCTGGACGTGACCCGGCCACCGCACCGCGCCCGCCAGCGGTACGCCGTCAGGTTCGCGCTCGTCGTCGCCGTCCTCACCGGCCTCGCGGCGGTCACGCTCCGCCTGCTGGCGACCCGTGGGATCGGCCCGGGACTGGCGGTCGACCGTCGCCTGCTCGCCGTGCCCGCCCTCGCCCTGTTGCTCACGCCGCTCGCCGCACACCTCCGGTGGCGGAGTCGGGGCTACCGGACCACCGCTGACCACTTCGTCGCCCGGACCGGCTACTGGCGCCGCGTGACCCGCGTGGTGCCGTACTACCGGGTGCAGACGGTGATCGACACGCGGTCGGTGTTCCAGCGCCGTCGCCGCCTGGCGACGGTCGTCGCCGACACCGCCTCCTCCGCGAGTCTGCTCGGCGGCGACGCCGCCGCCATCGACGTGGACGCCGACGCCGCGACCGACCTCCGCGAGCGACTGCGGACCGAACTCGACAGGGCCATCCGGCGACGGGCGAGCGGTGGTCCGGACGCCGACGACCCGGCGGGTGACGGGCCGACGGGCGACGACCCCGACCGCGGCGAGGACACCCCCGGGCCAGAGCCGGGACCGACCGGAGATGACCCGGACGCCGCCGGTGACGGGTGACCGCCGGCGCGTCGACGGCGGCGACTCAGCACACGTCCGGGTGGTCGGCGATCACCCCGCCGACGCCCGCCCTGCGGAGTCGCCGCGCCGTCGACCGCTCCACGACCGTCCAGGCGTTGACCGCCAGGTCGCGGTCGTGGGCGCGGTCGACGAACTCGGCGTCGACCAGCGAGTGGTGCGGGTGCACCGCCGCACAGTCGAGGTCCGCGGCGGTCGAGAGGGCCTCCTCCGCGGAGCGGGTCAGGTACGCCGTCGCGAACCCGGAGCGCTCGCGGACACCACGCAGCGTGTCGGCGTCGAACGACGAGACGAGCACTCGCTCGCGGCTCACCTCCGAGGCCCGGAGACGGTCGAGCGCGGCCCACACCGGCTCCTTCAGTTCCACGTTGATCCCCGCCTCGGTGGCGGCGATCGTCTCGAGCACCGCGGCGAGCGTCGGGACGCCCTCGTCCGACCCGAGCACCGACAGCGCCGCCAACTCCTCGGGGTCGCGCTCGGCCACGGGGCCGGTGGCGTCGGTGACGCGGTCGAGCGTGGCGTCGTGGACGACGACCGGCTCTCCCGTTCGACAGCGCCGCACGTCGATCTCGACCCAGTCTGCCCGGCGGACGGCCGCGCGGACCGCCCGGAGCGTGTTCCCCGGGTGACGAGCGGCGAAGCCGCGGTGTGCGATCAGGTCCACGCCGGTCGCACGCGGCCCGTTGGCAAAACTCCCCCGGGCCCCGGACGACTTTTGTTCCCCGGTGGCGTCGAGAGGGGCATGTCCGTCAGTTTCGACTTCGACGGTCGCGTGGCGCTGGTGACGGGTGCGAGCGGGGCGCTGGGCAGCGCCGTGGTCGAGCGGTTCGACCGTGCCGGGGCGACGGTCGCCGCCGTCGACGTCGTCCCGCCCGACGACGAGGACTCCCTGCTCGACCCCGAGCGGGCGACGTTCTACGAGGCGGACCTCACCGAGGAGGCGGCGGTCGAGGACGCCGTTGCGGCGGTCGTCGAGGACCACGGCCGCCTGGACCACCTGCTGAACGTCGCCGGCACCTGGCGCGGCGGCGACCCAATCGAGGAGACGCCGCTGGAGACGTACCGCCTGCTGGTGGACGTGAACCTCACCACGGCGTTCCTGACGACGAAACACGCCCTGCCACACCTCCAGGAGACCGGCGGCGCGGTCTGCAGCGTCTCCGCGCGGTCGTCGCTGTCCGGCGGCGAGGGCGACGGCCCTTACCGGATCACGAAGGCCGGAATCAGGCTGTTGACCGAGACGGTCGCCGAGGAGAACCTGGGGACGGTGCGGGCGAACTGCGTCATGCCGTCGGTGCTCGACACGCCGATGAACCGCGAGATGATGGGCTACAGCGAGGAGTGGGTCGATCCCGCAGACGCCGCGACGGTGATGGCGTTTCTCTGCTCGGAGGGCGCGAGTCCGACCAGCGGGGCCGCGGTCCCGGTGTACGGCGAGGCCTGAACGTTCACACACGGAACCCTTTTGCCCGTGCCCCCGGTTCCCGCCGAACATGACCATGGAGGACCGGATCGAGGAGTTGGAGGACCTCCGCGAGCGGGCGCTGCGGGGCGGGGGGCAAGAGCGGATCGACCGCCAGCACGAGAAGGGGAAACTCACCGCCCGCGAGCGCGTCGAGTACTTCCTCGACGACGACACCTTCGTCGAGTTCGACCAACTGCGCACTCACCGGTCCAGCAACTTCGGCCTTGAGGAGCGCCAGGTCCCCGGTGACGGCGTCGTCACCGGCTACGGCGAGGTCGACGGTCGCACCGTATTCGTGTTCGCCCACGACTTCACCGTGTTCGGGGGGTCGCTGGGCGAGGTGTTCGCCGAGAAGGTGTGCAAGGTAATGGACGAGGCGATGGAGGTGGGCGCGCCCGTCGTCGGCCTGAACGACTCCGCCGGCGCCCGCATCCAGGAGGGGGTCGCCTCGCTCGCGGGCTTCGCCGAGATATTCAAGCGCAACCAGCGCGCCTCCGGGGTGATTCCGCAGATCAGCGCGATCATGGGGCCCTGCGCCGGCGGGGCGGTGTACTCCCCCTCGATAACGGACTTCGTGTTCATGTCGCGGGACACGAGCTACATGTACATCACCGGGCCCGGCGTCACGGAGACGGTCACCGGCGAGGAGGTGAGCCATCAGGACCTCGGTGGTGCCGGAGTGCACACCTCGACGACGGGGATCGCCCAGTTCGCCGGCCAGACCGACGAGGACGTTCTCGACGGTATCCGCCGGCTGCTGTCGTACCTGCCGAGCAACAACGTCGAGGACCCGCCGCGGGCGGAGTCCGCCGACCCCGACCCGCAGGTCGACCTCTCCACCGTGGTTCCCGACCGCCCGCAGAAGCCGTACGACATGACCGACGTGATCGAGGGCGTCGTCGACCGCACGACCTTCTACGAGGTGAACGAGGAGTACGCCCGCAACGTCGTCGTGGGGTTCGCCCGCCTGAACGGTCACTCCGTGGGGGTCGTCGCCAACCAGCCGCGGGTGAACGCCGGTACCCTCACCGTCGACGCCTCGATGAAGGCGTCCCGGTTCGTTCGCTTCTGCGACGCCTTCAACGTCCCCATCCTCACCTTCGTCGACGTGCCCGGCTACATGCCCGGCACCGAACAGGAACACCGCGGCATCATCCGCCACGGCGCGAAGTTGCTGTACGCCTACAGCGAGGCGACGGTGCCACTTCTGACCGTGATCACGCGAAAGGCCTACGGCGGCGCCTACTGCGTGATGGCCTCGAAGCACCTCGGTGCGGACGTGAACTACGCGTGGCCCACCGCCGAGGTCGCCGTCATGGGCCCTCGTGGGGCGGTGAACATCCTCTACGACGACGAACTCGCCGCCGCCGACGACCCCGAGGAGCTGCGGGAGGAACTCATAGCGGAGTACCGCGAGGAGTTCGCCAACCCCTACACCGTCGCCGACCGCGGGTTCGTCGACGACGTGATCGAACCGGGCGAGACCCGAGGGCGACTGGTGAACGATCTGGAGATGCTGCGCTCGAAGCGCGAGGACCACCCCGATAAGAAGCACGGCAACATCCCGCTATGAGCGAGGAGACCGCCACGCCGGACTCAGGGGCGACGACCGACGGGGGGGCGACGCTGGACGGCGCCGCCCCGGTCCGCGTGCCGGTCGAGGGCGGGACGCTCGCGCTCCCGGAGAGCGCCACCGACGGCGAGGCGGCGGCCATCGTCGCCGCCGTCGGCGCTCACCTCACCGACCTGGACCGTGCGGCTGCCGCTGCCGCTGCCGACGATGAGGAGCCCGAGGACTCGTGGGACGGTCGCCGCTGGTCGTTCGCGGGCCGGACCGACGCCGTCGGGGGCCGGTCGGCACGCCCCACGGACGGCACCCCCACCGATCCGTGGACCGCCGCCGGGCGTGTGGACCGGCTCTGAGTGGGCGAGCAGGCGACACGTAGGCCAGTCGGTGACGCCGTCGTCTCCCGGGGACCTGGGGCGTCTCCCCCGGGAACCTGCGACGCCTCACTCGCGGGGCGGCGTGTCGCACTCCCGCCTCGACCGACCCCGCGGCGTCCGTCAGCGCACGGCGGGGGTGGTCCCGCCATCCCACTTCAACCCGCGGACCGGTCCGTGGATCGACACACTAAGGTCGCGCCTGACTGTTCCCTGGCGCATGACCGAGGTCGCCTTCGACACGGTGCTCGTCGCCAACCGCGGCGAGATCGCCGTCCGCGTGATGCGCGCCTGTGAGGAACTCGGCGTCGACACCGTCGCCGTGTACAGCGACGCCGACCGCAACGCCGGCCACGTCCGCTACGCCGACGAGGCGTACAACGTCGGCCCGGCCCGGGCGGCCGACTCCTACCTCGACCAGGAGGCCGTCCTCGACGCCGCCCGCCGAGCGGGGGCGGACGCGATCCACCCCGGCTACGGCTTCCTCGCGGAGAACGCCGAGTTCGCCGCCCTCGTCGAGGACAGCGAGGTGACCTGGGTCGGCCCGCCCAGCGACGCCATGGAGCGACTGGGCGAGAAGACCCGCGCCCGGCAGGTGATGGACGACGCGGACGTGCCCATCGTCCCCGGCACGACCGAACCGGTCGAGGACCCCGAGGAGGTCAAGGAGTTCGCCGCCGAGTACGGCTACCCCGTTGCGATAAAGGCCGAGGGCGGCGGCGGCGGGCGCGGCCTGAAGGTCGTCCGCTCGGACGAGGAGGTCGAGGACCAACTGGAGAGCGCCCAGCGCGAGGGCGAGGCGTACTTCTCGAACGCCTCCGTCTACGTCGAGAAGTACTTGGAGGCGCCGAAACACATCGAGGTACAGGTGCTCGCGGACCACCACGGCAACGTCCGCCACCTCGGCGAGCGGGACTGCTCGCTGCAGCGCCGCCACCAGAAGGTCGTCGAGGAGGCGCCGTCGGTCGTCCTGTCGGAGGAGACCCGCGAGGAGATCGGCGAGGCGGCCCGCCGCGGGGTGGACGCCGCAGACTACACGAACGCCGGCACCGTCGAGTTCCTCGTCGAGGAGCGCGACGGCGACCAGCAGTTCTACTTCATGGAGGTGAACACCCGCATCCAGGTCGAGCACACCGCGACCGAGATGATCACTGGAATCGACATCGTGAAGTGGCAACTGCGGGTCGCCGCCGGCCAGGAGGTCACCTTCTCGCAGGACGACGTCTCCATCGACGGCCACGCCGTCGAGTACCGGATCAACGCCGAGAACCCCGCCAACGAGTTCACCCCCACGCCGGGCACGCTGGAGACGTACGACCCGCCCGGCGGTATCGGCGTCCGGATCGACGACGGGCTTCGCCAGGGCGACGAGATAAGCGGCGACTACGACTCGATGATCGCGAAACTCATCGTCCACGCCGGCGATCGCGAGGAGGCACTCGCCCGGTCACGCCGTGCGCTGGCGGAGTTCGACGTCGAGGGCCTGCACACGACGATCCCCTTCCACCGGCTGATGCTGTCGGACGACACCTTCGTCAACAGCGAACACACGACGAAGTACCTCGACAACGACCTCGACCCCGCCCGGATCGACGAGGCAGTCGAGCGGTACGGCCCCGGCGAGGTGGGCGACGGCGACGACGAGGAGGTGGTCCGCCGGGAGTTCACCGTCGAGGTCAACGGCAAGCGCTTCGAGGTGGACCTGGAGGAGCGCGGCGCCACGCTGCCGGCTGGCGGCGCCTCCGCTGAGGCGGGCGGCGACGGCACCGACGGTGCGGGTGGCGGGAGCGGTGGCGGTGGTGGCACCGCCACGGAGACCGTCGAGTCCGGCGACGGCGTCACCGGCGAGCAGGTGACCGCCGACATGCAGGGGACGGTGCTGTCGGTCGCGGTCAAACCCGGCGACACCGTCGAGACCGGGGACACCCTTCTGGTGCTGGAGGCGATGAAGATGGAGAACGACATCGAGGCCACCAACGGCGGCACGGTGAGCGAGGTGGCCGTCGTCGAGGGCGACAGCGTCGACATGGGTGACCTCCTCGTGGTGCTCGACTGACTCCCTGGGACCGCCCCACGCGGAACGGCAACGCCTTTTCGGGCCCGTCGTCTCGTTCGACCGTGACGACCGCGGTGTACTTCGACCTCGACGGTACGCTGCTGGGGTACGACCGGGCGTTCGACGACATCGTCCGCGGTGCACTCCCGGCAGGAGCACCCGACGCGGCGATCGAAACCTACACCGAGAACGTGCTCGCTGCGCTCTCCGAGCGGCGCCAGGAGCCGTACGAGCGGGCCTTTGCCGCCGCCTGCGAGGCACACGACATCGACGCCGACCCCCGGGCGGTGGCCGCCGAGTACCGGGACCGGGAGGTCGCCGCGACGCACGTCTCCGACGCCGCCCGTGACCTCCTGGAGACTGTCGCGGAGCGTCACCCGACGGGCGTCCTCACGAACGGCGAGGGCCGGATGCAGCGGCGGAAACTCGCCGCCCACGACCTCGACGCGGCGCTCGACGCCGTGCTCGTCTCGAACGCCGTGGGCGTACGGAAGCCCGACCCGGCGATCTTCGAGCGGGCCCGCGAGCGACTGCCGGCCGACACCCACGTCTACGTCGGCGACACCTACGAGGAGGACGTCGAACCGGCCCGCCGGGCGGGGTTCGAGGCGGTGTACGTCGGCGGCGAACGAGCGGCGCCGGTCGCCGCAGACGGGATCGAGGAACTCGCCGCCGTGCTGGTGCCGCTGCTCGCGGACTAACTCCCCCGCGGACCACAACCGTTAGGCGCCCGCCGCCCGTCGCTCCGCGGGATGGTGACGACCTCGTTCGCGCCCGGTGCCTTCTGGATCGCCGGGCTGCTGGCGCTCGCCGGCCTGCCGGCGACCGTCGCCGCGCCGCCGGTCGGTCTCCTGCTGTTGGCGCTGGCCGGGGGCGTGCTGTACTTCTACCGTGACCCCGAGCGGACGCCGCCGCCCGGTGGGCTCGTCGCGCCGGCGGACGGCACCGTCTCCGTGCTCCGGTGGGACGAGGACCACGACCGCGCCCGCCTCGGCATCTACCTCTCCGCGACGGACGTCCACGTTGTCCGGGCGCCCGCCGGGGGCCAGGTGCTCGACGTGCGCCGCGAGTCCGGGCCCCGCTGGCCCGCCTCGCTGGCCCGCGCCGAGAAGAACGAGCGGGTCCACGTCGAGTTCGACGGCCTGCGGGTGACGATGCTCACCGGCGCCGTGGCCCGCCGGATCACGCCGTACGTCGACGCCGGCGACCGGGTGCGCCGCGGGGAGCGTGTCGGGCACATCGCCTTCGGCTCCCGCACTGACCTGCTGTTGCCGCCTGGCGTCGGCCCGGAGGACGTGGCGGTCGACCCCGGTGAGACGGTTCACGCGGGCGAGACGGTCGTCGTGCCGCCGGAGGCGTTCGGGGACCGGACCGAGACGCCGGCCCCGACCACGGCCACGGAGTAGACTCGACCCGGCGCGACCGACCCCGGGATTTTCATTCCACGGCCCCAAGGGACAGACATGAGTCGGCTCCGCGCCGTCGGGATCAGCGCGGCGGTCACGCTCGCGGTGTTCGTCTACCTCGCCCTGCCGCTGCTGCGGGAGATGATCGGTCCGGTGGTGAACCTCCCCGTGTACGCCGGCATCGCGCTGCTGGCGGGGGCGGTCACCTGGGCGGTGGTGCGTGACTTCTCGTCGGACCCCGAGACCGACCCCGCCGGGATGACGGCCCGCCGGGAGGTGGACGACGAGACGGAGGAGGAGGGCCCACGACCCGCGCCCGACGTCGAGACCGAGATGGAGCAGTTGCGCGAGGAAACGTGAGAGACCGAGTCGGCCCGGTCAGCCGAGCGTCGGGTCGACCTCCTCGATGGCGGCGTCGAAGTGTGCTCGCGTGACGAGCACCTCGTCGGCACGCTCGTTGGCGGTCTCGGGGTCGTAGTCGGTGGCGGTCTCCCGGATCGCCCGCATCGAGGCGCCCCGGACGATCGCCTCGATGTCGGCGCCGGTGTAGTTCTCCAACTCCGTCGCCAGTTCGTCGAGGTCGACCTCCTCGGAGATGGGTTTGCCGCGGGCGTGGACCTCGATGATCTCCCTGCGGGCGTCGGCGTCGGGTGCCGGCACGCTGATGTGTGTGTCCAGCCGACCGGGCCGCAGCAGGCGGGGGTCGATGTCGGCCTTGCGGTTGGTCGCTGCGAGCACCACCATGTTGGGGTTGTCGGCGATGTTGTCGAGCTCGGTCAGCAGCTGAGAGACGACCCGCTCGGTCACCTCGTGGGTGTCGCTGCCGGCGGTGCCGGCGATGGAGTCGATCTCGTCGAAGAAGATCACCGTCGGGGCGGCCTGGCGGGCACGGTCGAACACCTCGCGGACCGCCGCCTCGGACTCGCCGACGTACTTGTCGATCAGTTCGGGACCGTTGACGTGGATGAAGTTGACCTTCGACTCGCCGGCGAGCGCGCGGCCCATCGTCGTCTTCCCGGTGCCCGGCGGCCCGTGTAGCAACACCCCGGAGGGCGGGTCGGTGTTGGTCGACTCGAACAGCGTCTCGTAGGTGAGCGGCCACTCGACGGCCTCGGTGAGCGTCTGTTTCGCCTCGTCGAGACCGCCCACGTCCTCGTAGGTGGTGGTCGGCGCCTCGGCGACGAACTCCCGCATCGCACTCGGCTCGACGGCGGCCATCGCCGCGTCGAAGTCCGCGCGGCGCACGGCGGGCCCGCTCTCGCCGCCGTCGGTCTCCGCCTCGGCGGCCTCTCCGCCGCTGTCCTCGTCCGCGGCCTCGCGGAACCGCGGCAGCGCGTGCATCGCCGCCTCCGTCACCATGGCGTGGAGGTCCGCGCCGACGAACCCGTGGGTCCGCTCGGCGATGTCGGCGATCGAGACGTCCTCGCCCAGGGTCATGTTGCGGGTCTGCACCTCGAGGATCTCCTTGCGACCGGTCTCGCCGGGGACGCCGATCTCGATCTCGCGGTCGAACCGGCCCCCCCGCCGCAGCGCCGGATCCAGCGTGTCGACGCGGTTCGTGGCGCCGATGATGATCACCTCGCCCCGTGGATCGAGACCGTCCATCAGCGACAGCAACTGCGCCACGACGCGGTTCTCGACGTCGGACTCCTGGTCGCGCTTGCCGGCGATGGCGTCGATCTCGTCGAAGAAGATGATCGCCGGGGCGTTCTCCTGGGCCTTCTCGAAGGTCTCCCGGACCCGCTTCTCGCTCTCGCCCTTGTACTTCGACATGATCTCCGGACCGGGCACGGAGAGGAACTCGGCGTCGACCTCGTTGGCGACGGCCTTGGCGATCAGCGTCTTCCCGGTGCCGGGTGGGCCGTACAGCAGGACGCCCTTCGGCGGCTCGATGCCCAACTGCTGGAACACCTCCGGTTCGTTCAGCGGCACCTCGATCATCTCCCGCACCTGTTCGAGTTCCTCGTCCAGGCCGCCGATGTCCTCGTAGGTGACACTGCCCGGCCCCTCGGACTCGACCTCCTCCTCGCCCCCGCTCTCCTCGTCGCCGCCGGTGGACCCGCTGTACGAGGAGGGGTCGGTGAGTACGGTGGTGTTCTGGGTGATCATCACCGGGCCGGAGGGGTTCGTCTTCGTCACCTGGAAGGGGGCGTCGGTGATGCGCTCGAGGTGAACCTGCTCGCCGCGTTTCACGGGACGGTCGCGCAGGTCGTTCTTGACCGCCCGGCGGATCATCCCGATGTCGACGTCCTCGAGCGACGGCGGGTACGCAAGCGTGATCGTGTCGGCGTCCTCGATGGCGCGCTGGCTCACCTGGACCTCGTCGCCGATCGAGACGCCGGCGTTGGCGCGGGTGTCGGCGTCGATCCGGACGATCCCCTCCGGCATGTCCACGCCGCCGGGCCAGTACTTCGCGACGGTCGTCCGCTCGCCCTGGATTATCACCGTGTCGCCGCTGATGACCCCGATGGAGCGGCGGGCCGACTCCGGCAGCCGCGCGATGCCCCGGCCGGCGTCGCGCTTCTCGGCCCCCCTGACCTCGAGGGTGACGGCGTCGTCTCCGTCCATGTCGGACCCACGGGGTCGTCCCATTTGAGGGTTCCCCCGGCGGACCCGACTCGCCAAAGTATAACTGGTGCGCCACAGTACCGTTTGCCGATGAGTCTCGCGGAGTTCGTCGATGACGTGCGCGAGCGCGAGAAGACCCTGACGGTGTTCACGGACGAGGAGTCGATCGTCGAGGAACTGCGGGAGTTCTTCGAGGTGCAGAACATCGCCGTCCGCCGCGGGCAGGTCGAGGGCGACGCCCCCGACGACTTCGTCGTCCTCCACCAGGAGGGCGAGGCGGTCGCCGTCTCCACGCTGTCTGACGTCCGCGAGAGTCTGTTTCTCGGCGGCGGGGTCGGCACCGACACACGCCGCCTCCAGGTCGACGCCGCCGAGACGCCGGACGTGATCGGCTCGCTCGGCAACACCACCTTCACCGCCGACGGCGAGGACGACCACCTGCTCGCACAGATCGCACACTACATCGCGGACCTGGCGTTCCGGACCGGCGCCGGCGCCGTCCACACCGACGCCTCCCGGATAACCGTCGGCACCGGCCCCCGGACCCGGGCAAGCGACGTCGACCGGAAACTGCTGGAGGCCGGCGTCGAGGTCCACGTGTACGGCGACCCCGAGGACACGGTCGAGGGCACCGTCCTCCACGGGGTCGACGCCGCGGAGTTCGAGCGTGCGCGGTTCGTCGTGTTCGACGGCGACGGCGACGACGCCGACAAGGCCGCTCTCGTCGTCACGACCGGCGACGGCAACTACCGCGGGTTCTGGACCTTCGAGGCGAAGATCGTCGACGAGATACTCGGCTACCTCCGGGCCACCTACGGCGGCCGCTGACCGCCGACCGGCGTCAGCGTTTTGCCCGCCGCGGTCGAGATCGAGCCGTGACGGAGCGACTCTCGACGGGCGCGACGGAACTCGACCGGCAACTCGAGACCACCGCCGGCGGCGACCGTGGCGTCCCCGCGGGGTCGATGCTCGTCGTCGAGTCGGCGGCCGGCGCGCAGGTCGAGCCGCTCGTGTGGTCGTTCATGACCGAGCGCCCGACGGTGTACGTGCCGACGCTGCGGGCCAGCGACGCCGTCCGGGACGAACTCGACGACGTGGTCGGCGACGCCGAGTACAGCGTCCGGGACGTGGGCTTCGACACGCCGGTGCGGGACTGCTCGCAGGTGGTCGAGCTCGTCGACCGCCGGGCGAACGTCGTCCTCGACCCGGTCACGCCCCTGGAGGACGTGGGGGGTGACCGCTACGTGAAGTTCCTCAACGGACTGAAGCGCCACCTCACCAACGTCGACGGCCTCGCGCTCGTGCTCGCCCCGGAGGTGGAGACGGGCAACCGGGCCCGCCAGCAGACGCTCTCGCTGGCGGACATGGTGTGGGAACTGCACACGAGAGCCGACGCCAGCAGCGTCGAGACCTACCTCGTCGTCCGGAAGTTCCGCGGCGGCGAGGTGCCCGACGAACCCGTCTCGCTCGATCTCGGGCGGCGCGTCCGCGTCGACACCAGCCGTGACATCGCCTGACTCCGTGCCCACGCGTGCCGGCACCCGGGAACCGGTGACGACTGCGGGTGTGCGATAACCATTTGTCTGAGCAGGACGGACTCCGTGTAACGATGCCCACCGACAGCGGGAGTGGGGCGGTGTCACCCGGCCGGATCGGTGCTCTCGCCCTGGTGACGGTCGTCGTCGTGGCCGGTGCCGGCGCGCTCGTCGCCGCGCACGGCAACCACGTCGCCGCCAACCCACAGGTCGTGACCGAGGAGGGGCTGCTAGTCGAGTCGACGTTCATCTCGCAGGACGGGTTCGTCGTCGTCCACCGCGACGACGGCGGCGACCCCGGCGAGGTGATCGGCCACGCCCGCGTTGAACAGGGGTACCAAGAGAACCTCCGCATCGGACTCGACGCGATGCCCGACGGCGAACAGCGCGTCTGGCTCGTGCTCCACGAGGACGACGGTGACGGCGAGTTCAACCCCGAGGACGACCCCGCGCTGGAGTCCTTCGGTTCGGTCGCCGGTCGGCAGGTGATGGTCCGCCCGGGTGACCGGCCGGTGTACGTCTCGGCGCCGAGCGAGGCCTCCCAGAGCGTTGCCGACGGCACGGTGACCGTCGAGCGCGTGGCCGCCGCCCAGGAGGGTCGCCTCCTGCTCCAGACCGTGCAGGGGCGTGAGCCCGGCGAGGTGGTCGGCTCGGCGAGCGTCTCCGCGGGGCTCAACCGTGACGTCACGGTCGAACTGAACCAGAGTTTCGTCGAGGAACAGGGCGACTACTTCGGCGTGTACGTCACCCTCGCCGACGCCGACGGTGAGGCGATCGAGGTCGGCGGCGACCCCGTCTCCACCCGGCTCAGCCTCCAGAAGGTCGACGGCGGCGGCGTCGGCGTCGTGACCGAGGAGACAGACGACGGCAGTGACGACGCCGCCGGCGGGAGCGGCGGACTCCTCGCCCAGCCGGGCTTCGGGGCGCTCGTCGCCCTGGGCGTGCTCGCGGCGCTCGTCGCCCTCGGTGTCCGCCGCCGGGACGGCTGAGTCTGACTGACCGTCACCGTCATTATTGTCCCCGACGTAGGGCGGCTCAGGATGTTTGAGCCCGACGATCGGTCGCGTCGTGATCTGCTGAAGGCCGCGGTCGCGATCGGGGGCAGTGCCGGCCTGTCGGCCTGTCTCGGGTGGCTCGGGAACGACTCCGAACCGGTACCGACGGGCGACGGCACCACCCACGAGCGACAGTACACTTGGAACGACCGCGTGCCCGAGGACGACGCCGGCAACACGCAACTGCCGCGTCACCAGGTGCTTCTGTACATGAACTACGACGGCGACGGCCCGCCGACCGCCGAGGACCGCGAGGCGGTCGAGGCGGCGCTGTCGACACTCGACCGGGCGTACGAGCGCTCGAACGAGGGACTGATCTACTCGCTGGCGTACTCGCCGTCGTACTTCGATCGCTTCGCCGAGTCGCTGCCAGACAGCGTGGACCTGCCGCCGCCGCGGCGGCTCTCTGACTTCGAGGACCCCACCCTGGACGAGCAGGACGCCCTGTTGCACCTCGCCAGCGACCGGCCCGACGCCGTGCTGGCGGCCGAGCAGGCGCTGTTCGGCGAGCGCGACACCGCCAACGCCGAGGAGATGACGGCGACGTTCGAGGGCGTGTTCACGGTGGACTCCCGGCGCACCGGGTTCATCGGGGGTGGGATGCCGGCCGACCGACAGGACGTCAACGGGATCCCAGACTCCGGGCCGGTGCCGGAGGCGTCCCCGCTGTTCATGGGGTTCAAGGCCGGGTTCGCCGGCAACCAGGCCACCGAGGACTACATCGAGATCGAGGAGGAGCCCTGGGCCGGGGCGACGACGAAACACGTCGCCAACCTCCGGCAGCGCCTCGACGACTGGTACGTCGAACAGGACCAGGAGGAGCGGATCCAGGAGATGTTCAGCCCCGCCCACGCCGAGCAGGGGCTGGTCGAGGGCGTCGGCGAGAACCTCGGCGATCACAACGGGCTCACGCAGGCGATGATGGACAACATCCGCGAGCAGGCCCAGCAGGCGGGACGGGTGGGCCACGCACAGAAGGCGGCCCGCGGCAACCGTGACGATGAGGGCAACGTCCGCCTGCTGCGCCGGCACTTCGAGTCCATCGACGCGAACTTCACCCCCGACAGCACGGGCTTTCCCGACCAGGAGAACGGCGTCGCCAGTCTGCACTTCCCCTCGCTGCAGCGTGGCATCTCGGCGTTCGAGGAGGTCCGCGAGGCGATGAACGGCGCCGATCTTACCGACCTGCCCACGATCCGCACTCGCGTGAACAACGGTATCCTGGAGTACATCTTCGTCCGCCACCGCGGCAACTTCCTCGTGCCCCCGACCGAGCACCGGGCGCTGCCCTCCCCGCGTCCGGGGTGAACGCGGGACCCCGCCCCACACCCCAAATCCTGAGGGCGGGGGTCGACGTGTGACGCAGGCGTTCGACCGACCGAGATGCTCGAACCGGACGAACGGTCGCGCCGTGACCTGCTGCGCGCGGCGGTCGCGATCGGGGGTAGCGCCGGTCTGTCGGCCTGCCTGGGCTGGCTCGGTGACGACTCCGAACCGGTGCCGACGGGCGACGGCACCACCCACGAACGGCAGTTCACCTGGAACGACCGCGTGCCCGAGGACGACGCCAGCAACACCCGTCTCCCCCGGTACCAGCTGTTGCTGTACCTGGACTACGATCGAGAGGGGCCACCGACGGAGGGGGACCGCGAGGCGGTCGAGGCGGTGCTGTCGACACTCGACCGGGCGTACGAGCGCTCGAACGAGGGGTTGCTCTACTCGCTGGCGTACTCGCCGTCGTACTTCGATCGCTTCAGTGAGTCGCTGCCAGACAGCGTGGACCTGCCGCCGCCGCGGCGACTCTCTGACTTCGAGGACCCCACCCTGGACGAGCAGGACGCCCTGTTGCACCTCGCCAGCGACCGGCCCGACGCCGTGCTGGCGGCCGAACAGGCGCTGTTCGGCGAGCGTGACACCGCCAACGCGGTGCCGGTGGAGACGACGCTGGCGGGCGTGTTCACGGTGGACTCCCGGCGAACCGGGTTCGTCGGCCCGGGGATGCCCGCCGAGCGTCAGGACGTGGAGGGCGTGCCGGACTCCGGCCCGGTGCCCGAGGCGTCGCCGCTGTACATGGGGTTCAAGCGCGGCCTGCGGGCGAGTCAGGCGACCGAGGACTACGTCACGATCGAGGCGGGACCGTGGCAGGGGGCGACGACGAAACACGTCGCCACGCTCCGCCAGCGCCTGGCCGACTGGTACGTCGAGCAGGACCACGACGAGCGGGTGGCAGAGATGTACAGTCCCGCTCACGCCGAGATGGACCTGGTCGAGGGCGTCGGCGAAAACCTCGGGCCGCACAACGGACTCTCCCGCGAGATCGTCTCCTCGGTCGAGGAGCACGCCCGGGAGCACGGCCGGGTGGGCCACGCCCAGAAGGCGGCCCGCGCCAACCGCGACGAGGACGGCAACCCGCGACTGCTGCGCCGGCACCTCAGTTCGATCGACCCGACGTTCGACCCCGACCGCGAGGGGTTCCCTGACGAGGACGGCGGCGTCGCCGGGGTCCACGTCCCCTCGCTTCAGCGGGCGATCTCGACCTACGAGGCGGTGCGACGGGCGATAAACGGCGAGGACGCCAGCGAGGCGCCGGCGGTCCGGACCCGGGTGAACAACGGCTTCCTGGAGTACGTCTTCGTCCAGCACCGCGGCAACTTCCTCGTGCCCCCGACCGAGCACCGGGCACTGCCCGCCCCGCGTCCGGGGTGAGCGCGGTCAGTCGAGTCGCTCGCGGTGCTCCGCCGCGAGGTCCTCCGCCCGCTCCATCGACGGCGCCGTCTCCCAGCGCACCTGCTCGCCGTCGCCGTACGCCAGCGCGCTCTTCAGCTCGTCACGGAGCATCCCGGCGCCGACCGACACCACCTCGCCGTCCCGACCGAGTTCGTACACGCCGTAGCGTCTCGGGGCGTCCCCGACCGTCGAGCGGTCGAGGGGGCGCCAGCGCTTCGACAGCGGCATCAGGACCCACCTCCGGCGTCGTCCGCGCCCCCGTCGGCGGTCCCGTCGTCCTCTGTCGGGTCGTCCAGTTCGGCGTCGGGCACCACCTCGCGGGAGCGCTCGCCGAGTTCGCTCTCCTCGAAGACGAACACCCGGCCGTCGACGGCGTCGAACTCCACCTCGACGACCGCCCGCAGTCCCTCCGCGCGGACGGCCACGCCGGGAAACAACTGCTCGCGCTCGCCGTCCGCCAGGAGCACGCGCCCGACGCCGGTGGACTCCAGCACGTCGTCGTGGGTGCGGCGGTCGTTGACGTAGGTGAGCACCCCCTCGCGGTCGCCGGGGCCCGTCACGAGAACGTGCACCTCCACCTCGGGCGCGGTGCGCAGCGGCGACCCCGTCCGCCCGGGGACGCCGTTGTAGAACACCTCGCGGCCGTCGCGGTACTCGACCGCCACGCCGCTCTCCCGGAGGTCGACCGACAGCGTGGTCGGTGACACGTCGCTGCGAGCGCGCATACTCCGTCTCGGGTCGCCGGCTCCAAAAGCGGCGCGAACCTGGCGGCGACCACCACCGCTAAGTGTGGCGGTGTGCGAGCGCCTCGCATGCAACCAGAGGGTCGGGCGACGGCGCCCGCCGCCGGGACCGTGGTCAACGCCCTGGCGACCGGCGTCGGGAGCGCCTTCGCGATCGACCGTGTCGTCCGGGCGCGGGTCACGCTGGACGACACCGGTTCCGTCGACGGGACCGTCGGCGAGGTACCGGACGCCGCGGACGCGACCGACGACGAGGTCGACGCCTCACTCCTCGAACGGTGTGTCGAGCGTGCCCTCCGGCGGTTCGGGGACGGCCCGACCGGCGGTACGGCCCACACCGAGAGCGAGGTGCCCGTCGCCGCGGGGCTGAAGTCCTCCAGTGCGGCCGCAAACGCCGCCGTCCTGGCGACCTGTGACGCGCTCGGGGTCGATCCCGACCCGCTCGCGGCCTGCCGGGTCGGGGTCGAGGCCGCCCGCGACGTCGGCGTCACCGTCACCGGCGCGTTCGACGACGCCTCCGCCTCGATGCTCGGCGGCGTGACCGTCACCGACAACCGCGAGGACGAACTGCTCGCCTCCGACACCGTCGACTGGCACGTTCTGGTCCACGTCCCCCCGGCCCGCACCTACTCCGCCGACGTGGACACGGAGCGCTGTCGCCGGGTGGCGCCACTCGCCGACCTCGCCGCCGACCTCGCGCTCGATAGGCGGTACGCGCTTGCGATGACGCTCAACGGTTTCGCCTTCGCGCCCACCCTCGGCGCCCCGACCGAGCCGCTGCTGGCCGCCCTGCCCACGGCCGACGGCGTCTCCCTGTCCGGAACCGGGCCCGCCGTGACCGCCGTTGGCGACGCCGACACCGTCGCCGCCCTCCGCCCGGCCTTCGAGGACCTCGACGGCACCGTCTGGACCACGACCACACGCGAGAACGGCGCGGAGGTGGGCGCGTGAGCGACGATCCCGGCGCCGGCGACCGACGCGACGGGTCACGGGAGGACGCCCCGACGAGCGACGACGGCGACCGACGCGACGGGTCACGGGAGGACGCCTCGACGAGCGACGCCGACGCGGGCGACCGGTCCCCGGCGACGGCCGACCCCGACTGGAACCGCCCGCCCGAGGGGATGGACCTGCCCGAACTCCGCGAGGAGATCCGCGAGATCGACCGCGAGATCGTCGAGTTGATCGCCCGCCGCACCTACGTCGCCGACACCATCGCCCGCGTGAAGGAGCGCCGCGGCCTGGCGACGGTGGACGAGCGCCAGGAGCAGCGCGTGATGGACCGCGCCGGCGAGAACGCCGCCCGATTCGACGTCGACCGCAACCTCGTGAAGGCGGTGTTCCGGATGCTCATCGAGCTCAACAAGCTCGAACAGCGCGAGCGCCGCCGGGCCCCCGTGGAGTCCGCGGACTTCGAGTCAGACGGCCCGGACTGAACTACGGCAGCAGGCGCCCGATGAACGAGCGGACCCGGCCGATCACGCCGTCGTCCTCCGGGCCGTCAGCCACCTCGTCCAGTGCGTCCGGCCCCGTCGCCCTCTCTGGCTCCTCCTCTCCTGTGTCGGCGTCGTCTCCGACCGGGTCGGCGGGGTCGGATTCCTCTCCCTCGGCGGGCCGCCGGTCCGCCGTCGTGGCCGCGGTGTCGTCGTCGCTCTCGGCCGAGGGTACGGTGGCGTCGGGTGACTCCCCGTCAGCCCGGTGACCCGGATCCCCGGCCGTGCGCTCCGTGTCGGTGGCGTCGAGCACCGTCTCCCCGGGCCGGTCGTCGGGCGCACTCTCGACCGGGTCGTCGGTCGCCGTCATCGGGCCTGACGCCCCCCCGGGCCCGGACGGGAGGTCCATTCGCCCGTCCGCCGTCCCCGTGTCGTCCGAGCCACTCACGTCGAGGTCGTCCGGCGCGTGCTCCGGTCCCACGAGTCCGTCGTCGGGAGTGTCTGCGTTGTCGGCCGCCCGTGTCGTCTCCGCCGCCTCGCGGGTCTCCGCCGGCGCGGCGTCCTCACGCTCCCCGTCGGCGGTCCCGTCGATGGAGCCGGTGTCGAGGTGCAGTCCCCGGTCGTGGTCGTACTTCCAGGCGCCGACCCGGGTGTCGGCGTCCACCTCCGGGTCCGTCCCCTCGTCTCCGCCGTCGTCGAGCACGTCCGTCGGTGCGGGGTCGGTCCGGTCGGCCAGCGAGTCGAAGGGGTCGTCCGTCCCGTCGGACGTCCCTGCCGACGCCTCGCCGTCGGTCATCGGGGAACTGGCGGTCTCGACCCACTCGAACACGTCATCAGTCTCGTCGTCCGTGCCCGCCCCGTCGTCCTCGTGCGTGGCGTCGTGACTGGCTCCGTCCCCGACGGCCGCCCCTTTCTCCTCGGGCGTGGCGTCGTCTCCGACGGCCGCCCCGAGATCCTCGAAGAGGTCCGCCGGCACCGAGCCGATCGCCCCCTCGGGGCCGGGCGTCTCCGGCGACTCGTCCGCGGCGGCGTCGGGGTCGTCGTGGGCGGCGGCCACCTCGGCGGGGTCGTCCTCCTCGAACTCCTCGAACATCGCCTCGACGTTGCCGACGCCGTCCTCGACGACCTCGCGGTCGGGACCGCCGGCCAGCGAGTCGAACGACGGCTGCGGACCGGTGTCGAGCAGGGGGTGGTCCTCGGCGGACCGCTCCTCGGTGGTCCCTACGTCCGGGTCGGGGGCGGCGGCCTCGATCTCGGCGAACACGTCGTCGACGCCGCGGTCGGCCACGACCGCCTCCGGTCCGCCGCCCTCGCTGTCATCGAGCGCCGCGTCCAGGGTCTCGTCGATCCCGCGGTCGGAGACGTGTTCGCGTCGCTCGGAGCCGAGTTCCTCGGCGAGTTCGTCGAGGCCGCCGTACCGGGCGGCCGCACGGCTGAGCCACGCCGGGGCGTCGGCCGCCTCGTCGTCCTCGCTCCCCCCCATCGGGAGTCTCGACCGGACCGTCTCGGTCCAGGATAATGAAGATTCTCCCCGTTCGCGCCCGGGAATTAACGGCGACCGGTGCGGCCGGAGCACCGCCGGCCGTCGGGTCACTCGACGGCGGGACCGAGGAGGCTGACGGTCAGTCGACGTAGTCGATCTCCTGCTTGCGGCCGGCGCCGGCCTGGACCTCGCTCTTGTCGTCGTTGCGGCCGTAGATCTGCGGGGACTCGACGCCGGTGACGACGATCATCGTCCGCATCGTCCCGTCCAGGTCCTCGTCGACGCTGGTGCCCCAGATGATGCGGGCGTCGGGGTCGATCCGATCGTAGATCTCCTC
>CAYODS010000029.1:0-26318 GCA_964402765.1 uncultured Halobacteriales archaeon | reverse complement strand
CGTACGAGACGGTTATTGAACCGGAACTAGCGGATTTCGTGAGTCCGGCGTTCGAGACCCGGTGTCGAGATATCCTGCCAGGTCTCTATCCCGAGGCGACGTTCACCGACATCGGTCGCTGGTGGTACAACGAGTACGAGGTGGACGTCGTCGGGCTCGCCGTAGACGGGACGATGGTGACGGGCGAGTGCAAGTTCACGTCTGCGCCACTCGATTACAGCGCGCTCGCCTCACTTGAATCTCATACGGAGGAGATTCGATGGTCGCCCGATGGTGCGGACGTCAAGCACGAATATGCGCTGTTCGCCCGAAACGGGTTCACGCAGTCCGTTCGGGACGCGGCGACTGATCGTGACGACTTGCAGCTGTTCGATCTCAAACAGATCGTTGATCCAGCAAATTCCGCAGCGTAAATGATAGGTGGCTAGCGGGTTACGATTATTTCAGTACTGTCTGTGAGCTGTCGATCGCTGATGTGCACTGGAACTCATCTAGTTCGGTCTGCGTATCCATGTACTGAGCTCGATTGAGGACAGTAGACATCACGTCAGGCAACTCACCCAGTGGGAGTAAGCCATCGAAGTTACGTGTCGCCAAGGTTCGAATCATCTCCCGTTCCTCCTGGTCGGAACCCGGGTCATTGCCCACCAGAATACGGCGATCGCAAGACACCGCCCGATTTTCCCCGTCGAGCTCGGATGCCGCAGTTGTTCGCCAGATCGCAAGACAGCGGCGGGTTCGATACCCCGGTCGAGTCGAATTGCCTTCGAACGTGCGTTCACCTGTGGTTAGTTCACGGGGAAATCAGCAGAAGGCGACGGCGTCGGATGCTCCGACAGGGATTTGAACTCGATGGCGAGACGGTCACCCTCGCTTCGCTCGGGTGCTG
This sequence comes from uncultured Halobacteriales archaeon, assembly GCA_964402765.1. Taxonomy (GTDB): domain Archaea; phylum Halobacteriota; class Halobacteria; order Halobacteriales; family SW-7-71-33; genus SW-7-71-33. Next base: position 25,429 of record CAYODS010000029.1, on the reverse strand, counting down.
TGACTCGCGTGGTTCAGATCCCCTCGTGCGCTTCCTTCCTTCGCTCGCGACGCTCGCTCAGAAGAGTGCTCCGACAGGGATTTGAACCCTGGTCATTGCCTCGAGAGGGCAATATGATTGGCCGGACTACACTATCGGAGCGCAGGCCGCACGCCACTTCGCACCCGTCAGTTACGGTGAATCCCGTTTAACAGTTGCGTTTCGGGTGAGCCTACTTGCCGACCTCCTCGACGCTTATCGAGCAGCGGCCGGTGCCGCCCCAGGTGTCGACGGCGATGCCGATCGTCGTGCCGGGGTCGACATCCTCGATCGTGACGCGCTCGCTGTTCGAGGGGGTCGTCGAGGACTTGTCGTAGTCGAACGGGCCGGCCTGGCGGCCGTCGGTGGTGACGTAGAGGTCGAAGTCGGCGCCGCCCGGGCCGCTCATGCTCACCGTCACCTGGCAGGGGTCGGCGGTCTGGGTGGCGTACTCGAAGCGGGCCACGTCGACGGAGGACTCCACGCGGCCGTCCATGCTGTCGGTCTCGACCACGTCACCGCAACTGCCGCCGCCCCCGCCACCGCCACCACCGCCGCCGCCGGTGCGGACCCTGACGGTCTTCGTGGCGGTGTCGGTGAGGCCGCTGTCGTCGGTGACGGTGAGGGTCACGTCGTACTCGCCGGGCAGGTCGAAGGCGTGGGTGACGAGTTGGCCGGTGCCGACGGCGTCGAACTCGAACTCCCAGTCGTAGCTCTCGATCGAGCCGTCGGGATCCTCCGAGGCGGAGGCGTCGAAGGAGACCTCCTGGCCCACGCCGACGGTGGAGCGGTCGACGGTGAAGGCGGCGTCCGGGCCGACGGTCTCGGGGTCGCCGACGGTGACGGCGACGGTGTCACTCGCCGTGGCGCCGCCGTCGTCGACGACGGTGAGTTCGGCCTCGTAGCGGCCGGCCTCGGAGTAGCTGTACACGACGGAGCGACCGGTCTCGGTGGTGCCGTCGTCCATCGTCCAGCGGTACTCGCGGATGGTGCCGTCCGGGTCCGAGGAGCCGCTGGCGTCGAACTCGACGAAGCCGCCGACCGCGACCTCGGACTGGTCGACCGACGCCTCGGCGGTCGGGGGCTGGTTGCCCCCGCCCAGGCCGCGGCCACGCTCGGTGATGGTGAGTTCGAACTGGCCGGAGCCGGTGTAGGAGTCGACGTACACGCCGAAGGTGGAGGCGTTGCCGACGGTGTCGTCGTCGACGACGAGGGTCTCGTTCGAGCCGTAGCCGAACGAGCGACGGTCGTAGTTGCGGGCGTTCGGCGTCGAGCCGTCGAACGTGAGATACAGGTCGAAGTCCGTGCCCGAGGGGCCCGAGAGCGCGAACTCCACCTCGCAGGGGTCGGCGGTCTTCGTGTCGTAGGTGAACGCCGCGCCCTGGCCGGCGGCGTCGATCCGGCCGGTCTGAGTGGTGGTCTCGACGGCCGAGCCACAGGTGCCCAGACCGTCGCCGTCGCCGCCGTTTCCGCCGTCACCGTCCTCGCCGTCCCCGCCGTCGATGGGTTCGCCCTCGACGGTGACGGTCTTCGAGGCGGTGGCGGTCGCGCCCATGTCGTCGACGACGGTGAGCGTGACGGCGTGTTCGCCCGGTTCGGTGTAGGTGTGGGTCGTGGTGTCGCCGGTGTCGGAGGTGCCGTCGCCGAAGTCCCAGCGGTACTCCTCGATGGAGCCGTCGAGATCGAGCGAGAAGGTGGCGTCGAAGGAGACCTCCTCGCCGGTCTGTGCGGTCGTCGGCGAGACGGAGAGACTGGCGTCGGGGACGGTGTTGGCGTTCGACACCGTCACCGTCGTCGTCTCGGTGTCGGTCGCGCCGGACTCGCCCTCGACGGTGAGCGTCACCTCGTACTCGCCGGTCTGTCCGAAGGCGTGCTCGACGCGGGCGCCGGAACCGGTGGTGCCGTCACCGAACTCCCACTGGTAGCCCGCGACGCCGTCGGGGGCGGCTGAGCCGGTGGCGTCGAAGCTCACGGCGGCACCGGGCGGCACCGTCGGCGAGTCGGGGGTGAACGACGCCGTCACGTCGTCGACCGCGCCGCCGCCGCTGTCGCCGACGGCGAAGCCGTACTCCTCGGCGGTGATGGTGTAGTCCCCGGCGGGGCTGTCCGGGCCGCCGCCGGAGAACGCGCCGACGGTGAGGTCCTTGTCCGTGTCCAGGCCGCGGATGTCCCGCGGTCGCAGGAAGATCTCCCCCTGACACTCCGTGCGCAGGAAGTCCGTCGACGGCTGGACCGCGTACAGGATGAACCCGCGACTGCGCGGGCCACCGCCGCCGTTCAGCGACTCCTCGATCTCGAACTGGAGTTTGCAGGGCTCGTCGGTGGCGAAGCTGTAGGTGTGTGTCGAGCGCTCGTCGCCGGCGGCGACGGTGCCCGAGAACTCCTCGGTACCGACCGGCGAGGTGCTGCAGGAGCCCTCCTGGACGGTGACGGTCTCGGTGGCGAACGCGGTCGTGCCGCTCTCGTCCTCGACGGTGAGCGTGACGGTGTACTCGCCGGGTTCGTCGTAGGTGTGGACCGCACGCTCGCCGGTCTCCGAGGAGAGGTCGCCGAAGGTCCACTCCCAGGAGGTGATGTAGCCGTTGTCGTCGTCAGAGTCGATGGCCCGGCAGACGACCGGTTCGCCGACGTACGGGTCCGTCGGCGTGACGGTGGCCTGGGCGGTGGGGCCGAGGTCGGTGCCGCTGCCGCCGCCGGAGACGCCGTCCACGAGGCCCACGGCGTCGACGCGACCCGCGCCCTGTTCGGTGTCGTCGAGCCCGACGTCGACGGCGGTCTGCTTGAGTCGCTGGCGGAGTTCGTCCGGGCTCATCTCGGGGTCGACGGACTTGCCCAGGGCGGCGACGCCGGAGACGACCGGCGTCGACATCGAGGTGCCCGAGATGGCGTTGTACGGGCCACCGTAGGGGTCCTCGCCGGGCGTCTGGGTCCACGTCGAGAGGACGTCCACGCCCGGCGCGGTGACGTCGATCGCCGGTCCGGTGTTCGAGAAGGAGGCGAGTTCCTCGCGGTCGTCGACCGCGGAGACGGCGACGACGCCGTCCATCTTCGCGGGGATGTTGACGCGGTCGACGCAGTCGTTGCCGGCGGCGGCCACCGGGAGCGCGCCGTTCTCCAGGGCGTAGTTGACCGCGTTCTCCAGGGTCGGGGGGATCGTCGCGTTCTCCTCGCTCAGGAAGCCAAGGGACATGTTGATCACGTCCGCACCCTGGTCGGCCGCGTAGCGGATGCCGGCGACGATGGAGTCCAGCGACCCGCCACCCTCGACACCCAGTGCCCGCACCGACAGCAGGGTGGCGTCACACATCCCGGCGACGCCCTCGCCGTTGTCAAGCGTCGCGGCGACGGTGCCGGAGACGTGGGTGCCGTGGGACTCCTTCGCGAGGTCGCGGGGCATCGGGTCCTCGCCCTTCTGACCGGGGTTGAGGACGTTCTTCCCCTTGTTCTCGCCGTACTGCGCCTGCAGGTCGGGGTGGTCGTACTTCGCGCCCGTGTCCACCACCGCGACGGTCACGTCCTCGCTGCCGGTGGTCTTCTCCCAGGCGGTCTCGGCGCGGACGAGACCGGGGGCGTACTGCTCCTCCAGCAGCGGGTCGTCGACCGGCGGCTCGTCCGGCAGTCCAGGGTCGTCGAAGGCGCCGTCGTCGCCGTCGTCCTCGTCGCCGTTGCCCGGCGAGTCGGGTTCGCCCGGGTCGTCGCCCAGGCCGCTGTCGTCGCCGTCGTCGGGGTCGACCGACAGCGCGTACGCCGGGTAGTTCGGCTCGGTGTACTTCACGTCGCCGTGGCCGGCGACATCGGCCTGGTAGCTCATCCGCCGGTAGGTGCTCGTCGTGACCGGTAGTTCGACGAGGAGGTACCCCAGCGTCTCGTCACGTCGCTTGACGCGTGCGCCCTCGGGCAGGTCGCGCTCGACCCGGTCGATCGACCCGGCGTCGGAGACGCCGACCACCACGTCGCGGTCTGTGGTGTGGCGACACGAACACGCCGCGTCGTCGGGGTCGGCCGCCCCGAGGTCCGCCAGCGCGACGGCGGCCCCCGCGGCGCCCGTCGCGTGGAGGAAGGACCGACGACCGAGTCCTCGCTTGTGGAACTCTCCCATGTCGTTGTGACTCGATGTGCACGCGCCATTTAAATTTTGTCTATTGTAGATTGTAACAAAGTACCAAACCCCGCCTCGACGTCGCTCGTGGTACGTGGACGTATGGCACGAGACGCGAGCAGTGAAAGAAAGACGGCGCCGTGGCCCAAGACGCGAGCAGGGAGCCGCGGTGTGGCTCAGGGTGCGAGTTTGTTGGGGTGTTCCTCGGCGTACCGCTCGAAGGTGTACGGCATCCAGTCGCGACACTCGGCGAGGACCGCCTCGGAGAGGTCGCGGATCTCCCACTGGGCGTCGGCCTTCATCCGCATGTCGAGCAGGTGCATCAGCGCCCGGGCGTTCATCGAGAAGGTGAGGTTCACCTGCGTGCCGATCGGCAGCAGCATCCGGGCGTCCTCCTTCGGGACGCCGGCGTCCACGAGGTCCGTGTACGCCTCCATGCAGCGCTCGTACACCTCGTCCGCCAGCGCGGTCCGCTCGGTTGCGTCCATCTCGATCTCGTCGACGCCCTCACGCGAGACCACCTCCTCGTCCTCGAAGGAGTCCGGGTACGTGAACCGCTCCTTGGGGTCGGCGTCGCGCACGTCCACGTACCGCATCGACATCACGTCGAAGGTGGCGTGACGGTGGCGGGTGAGCTGGGCCATACACGCCCGGCTCACGCCCTCGACGGCGAAGGTGGCCGTCGGGTGCTCGAAGGGGCCGTAGTGTCCCGAGCGCATCAGGTGGTCGATCAGCGTCTCCGTCTTGTCCTGCAGGTCCTCGCCGTCGACTGACTCCATCACGTCGGCGAACGGGCGGTCCGGGCCGACCGGGTCCGACGAGTAGTCGCCACGGGCACACCGGCAGACCACCTCCTCCGGGTTCTCGGTCGCCTCCAGCAGTCTGACTTCCATACCCACTCCCGCGGCGGGCGACGACATGAATCCCCCGCTCGGCCGCGGACCCGGACGCAGGCGACCGCCGGGCGCCGCGTTCTCGTCAGTCGTCGGCGTCCGCGTCGACGTCGACCGTCTCTCCGCCGGGGGCGTCGGTCGCCCCGGGCAGCAGCGTCCCGTACCGCGCCGCCAGCGGGAACCGCCACCCCGTGTCCAGCGCCTTCGGGGTGAGCTTCAGCACCGGCGGCGCCTGGCGGCGCTTGAACTCGGCGCGGTGCAGCCGCCGGACCGCCTCCTCGACGAGGGCGGGCGCCTCACCGTCGGCGACCAGCGCGTCCGCGGGCGTCCCCTCGTCGAGGTACTCACGCAGGACGCGGTCGAGGTCCGCGTACGGCGGCAGATCGTCCGTGTCCCGCTGGCCGGGCCGCAACTCCGCCGTCGGCGCCTTCTCTATCACCCGCTCGGGGATCACCGGGGCGTCTCCGGCGTCGCCGCTGCCCCGGGTCGCGTCGCCGCCTGCCTCGTTGAGGTGCTCGGCGACCTCGTAGACGACGCCCTTGTAGCAGTCGCCGATCGGCGCGAGCGCACCGACCATGTCGCCGTACAGCGTGCTGTAGCCGACCGCGAGCTCGCTCTTGTTGCCCGGCGCCAGCACCAGGCGGTCCTGCTCGTTGGCGATCCCCATGAGCAGGGTGCCCCGGACCCGCGCCTGGAGGTTCTCCTCGGCCACGCCCGGCGGCCCGTCGAGGACGGGGTCGAGCGCCGTCTCCATCGCCTCGCGGACCGCCTCGATCGGGATCACGCGGAAGTCGATCCCAAGGTTTGCGGCCACGCGGCGGGCGTCCTCGGTGCTCGACGCGGCGGTGTGACTCGCCGGCATCGCCACCCCGAGGACGTTCTCGGGGCCGAGCGCCCGCGCCGCAAGCGCCGCCGTCACCGAGGAGTCGATGCCGCCGGAGAGGCCCACGACGACCCCCTCGAAGCCGGTCTTGCGGAGGTAGTCGCGGATCCCCAGTTCGACCGCACCGACGACCTGTGCCGGGCGGGACGCCGCGACCGGCGCCAGGCGCTCGCCGTCGAGGCGGCGTTCGGGGGTATCGGTCGCCTCGGCCGTCTCCCCGTCGCCGCCGACCGGCAACTCCACCACAGCGAGGTCCTCCTCGAACTCTGCGAGGCGGGCGAGGACCGTGCCGTCGGCGTCCAGCGCGAGCGAGCGCCCGTCGAAGACGATGTCGTCCGTGGCGCCGACCTGGTTGACGAAGGCGAGCGGCAGGTCGTGTTCCCGGGCGTGCCCGGCCATCAACTCGCGGCGGAACTCGCCCTTGCCGACCGTGAACGGACTGGCGGAGACGTTCACCAGCAGGTCGGCGCCGGCGGCGGCCACGTCCGCGATGGGGTCCTGGTCGTACAGCGGGCGCTCCCAGGCGTCGGGTTCGTTCCAGGCGTCCTCGCAGACGGTCACACCCAGGGTCACGCCGGCGACCTCGTGGACGACGGCGGACTCGCCGCGGGCGAAGTAGCGGTCCTCGTCGAACACGTCGTATGTGGGCAGCAGTCGCTTGCGGGAGCGACCGACGACCTCGCCGTCCGCGCAGACGGCGGCGACGTTGTACAGCGGCTTCCCGCGGGGTGCGGGGTTGCGCTCGACGCCGCCGACGACGACGGCGGGAGCGTCGCCCTCCGTGAGGGCGGCGACCGCCGAAAGCGCGTCGAGTTGGCGGTCGACGAACGCCTCGCGGGTCAGGAGGTCGCGGGGCGGGTAGCCAGCCGTGGCGAGTTCGGAGAAGACGACCAGATCGGCGCCGTGGCTCGCCGCCGACGCGACCGCCTCCTCGATCCGGTCGAGGTTGCCGGCGGTGTCACCGACGGTGCAGTTCACCTGGGCGAGCGCGACCCGCAGCGTCCCCCCGTCGTCGCCGGCCATACTCACCGGTACTGGGGGTGCCAGCCGGAAGTCGGTGTCGGACCCGCAGGCTCAAGCCCTCGCCGCCCGCAGCGGTGGCGTGGACCTGCTCGCCACCACGAACCCCGGGTTCGAGACCGTCGCCTGCGAGGAGGTGCGGGCGCTGGTCGGCGCCGACGCCGAGCGCCGCTACCGCGGGGCGATCGCCGTCGAGGGCGTCCCCGCGGACGTGCCCCTTCTCAACCGCCGCGCCCGGTCGCTGAACCGCGTGCTCGTCCTGCTGGTGGACCGCACCGTCCCTGGCGTCACGCCCGGGGACACCTACGACCTCGCGCGGTCGGCGGGCGTCGAGCGGTGGGTCGGGGCGGGGCAGTCGATCGCGGTGCGGGCGACCCGCCACGGCGAGCACGACTTCGGCAGTCCCGACGTGGCCGAGCGGGTCGGCCAGGCGGTCGTCGACGCCTGCCGCGAAGCCGGTGAGCGACCGGCCGTCGACCTGGACGACCCCGACGTGGTGTTCCGAGCGTTCGTCCGCGAGGAGGACGTGCTGCTGGCGGTCGACGCCACCGGCGAGCGGTCGCTGCACCGCCGCCCGTACCGGGTGCGCGAGCACGACGCCCCGCTGCGGCCGACGATCGCCTGGGCGCTCGTCCACCTCGCGGGCTTCGAGGCGGGCGAGGAGCTGCTCGACCCGATGTGTGGCTCGGCGACGATCCCGATCGAGGCGGCACTTTCCGCCCTCGATTGGCCGCCGTCGCCGGACCGCTCGTACGCCGACGACCGGCTCGGACCGCTCGTGGACCTGCCACGCCCCACTGTCGAGACACGGGACCGACTCCCCAACGGCACCGCGATCGCGGGCGTGGAGGTCGACCCCGACCGCGTCGTCGACGCCAGGGCGAACGTCGCCGCCGCGGACCTGTCGGGGGCGGTCGACGTGCACGGGGGCGACGCCACGGAGCGGTCGATCGCGGCGGACCGCGTGGTGGTGAACCTGCCCTTCGGCCGGCGGACCGGCGGTGACCTCCACGGACTGTACCGCGACTTCTCCGAGCGCCTGGCGGCGGGCACCTGGGAGTCGTTCGTCGGCCTGACGACCCGACCGGAACTGCTCTCGGTGCCGGTCGACCGGGAACTGCCGGTGCGGTACGGTCGTCTGGCGGCGACGGTCGTGGTCGCCCGGCGGTGACGACGGGGGCGCCGCCGTACCGAGGAAGGGAGGGAAACGAAGCGGTCATACCCGCGTGCCGCCGTGGTGTGGGCGTGATCGAGGACCGCCGCCAGATCGCCTGTCTCGTCGCCGCCGTCGCGCTCGTCGTCGGTGGCACCCTCGCGACCGGCGTGGGGCCCGACACGACGGCGGGGCAGGCGGTCGCCGGCGGCGCCATCGTCGCCGGGTTCGGACTCGGCTTCTACTGTCTCGGGGCGTTCGAACTGACCGAGGAGGAGTGACCGCCGTCGGGCGAGCGCCAGGAGAGACGTCCCCGGCTACGACCGCACCACGCCGTCGTCGCCGAGGTCGTAGAAGCCCGGCGTGCCGTCGATCCGCACGGTGTCGCCGTCGCGCTCGACCCGCCCGGCGGCGAGGAGATCGAGCGCGGTCGCGAGCGCGGGACCGTCACCCGCCCACTTCATCCACTCCTGATGGACGGCGGCGTAATCCGCCAGCGCGCCCTCGGTGAGGCCGTCGGCCTCCGCCGCCCGAAGGTCCCGCACCAACTCGCGGGGCACCGGCAGCGGCCGCGAGCGGACCAGCACCGGCCCGGCGTCGACCGCGGTCGTGACGAAGTGCACCGTCGAGCGGGTGGCGCGGTCGCCCGCCTCGATGGCCGCCCGCACCGCGTCCAGGCCGGTGTAGACGCGCTCGCCGCCGGTCTCGACGGCGAGGTCACCCGGATGGACGTTCACCATCGGGAACGCCTCGACCAGCGGGTCGGTGACGATCCACCGGTAGCCCGACAGCACCACGACGTCCGGCGGCGGGTCGAGCGACCCCAGGTGGTCACGGGTCCCCCGGTCGAACGCCCTGCGGGCGTCGGTGTCGCCGGTGTCCGTGTCGCGCTCCGCACAGAACGCCCGCAGGTCCCGCACGGTCACGTCGACGTCGGCCCGTTCGAGCGGGTCGATCCCCGCTGCGTCGGAGTCGGAGGCGATCGCGGCGTCCACCGACCAGTCGCCGTCCGCCCGCAGGAGGTGTCGCACGCCGCTGGCCCCGCCGGAGAACAGCGCCGCCACCCGCAGCGTGCCCGTCCCGCCGAACGCGTCACCGGCACCCATGGCCGGGCCGTCCACGCGGGCGGACTTAGCCCTCCCGGTCGTCGCTCCGCTGTGGCGACAGGTTCTTTTCCGCGGCGGGCGCGCGGAACCCGATCCGGGGGTCTATGCTGGACCGGCCCCAACTGTGTACAAGGGAGAACGTACGGAACGAACATGCATCCGAACGTCAGCGACGGTGACGAGGTGTACGTCGCGGTGTACTGCAGGCCGACCACCGACGCGGTCGCGCCGCTGAGCAGCCACCACGAGCGACTCAGTCGCCTCTCGCGGGCGGGCGTGATCGACGCCCTCGCCGTCGAGGAGTGGCCGTCCCTGGTGTCGGTCGTGCCGGCGGACACGCCGGAGAACCTCCCGGGAGAGAGGACCACCGCCGTCCGGGTGCGCCGGCGCTTCGAGGAGTGGGCCAACGGGGCGGGCGTCGACCTGGGCCCGGCCTTCGGTCACCGGGCGTACGAGTCGGCCACCACCGGCGAGTCCGGCGAACTGTACCGGTTCCCGGTCGTCGCTCTCGCGGTCCACGTCGACGGCGACCTCGCCGCAGTCTACCCACACGAGGACGACGGCCCCGGCACGGTCGAGACGGGGATCGACCGACTCGCCGGGGAGACCGGCGAGCGAGCGACCAGGCCCGACGGCGAGCGGCCCCGACCGGCGGGCGACTGAACTCAGGCCGAGGCGGAGAAGCCGGCGTCCTCGACGGCGGCCACGAGCGCGTCCGTCGACGCATCGCCCTCGACTGTCGCGCGGTCGCGCTCGCGGTCCGCCTCGGCGTCGACCACGCCGTCGACGCCCGCCAGGGCGCTCTCGACCTGGTTCTCGCAGCCACCACAGCTCATCCCCTCGACGGTGATCTCCGTGGGCATGGACGGCCGGAGGGCCGACCGCGAGGAGTCTCTTGCGATCCCCGACGGTCACCGCTCGGGGTTCGCCAGGTGGTACAGCACCTCCTCGACTCGCTCGGTGGCGTCGTCGACGAGCACCGTCTCCATCACCCGCTTGTGCTCGGCGTCGATCTCGTGGTCGGAGTCGGCGAACTGCTCGCGCACGCGGTCGAGATCTTCGGCCTCCATGTAGTAGTAGAGGTAGGTGCCGTCCTCGCGGTCCTCGAGAAAGGCGGTCTCGGTGAGCATCCCCTCGTCCCGCAGGGTGGCCAGCGCCTCCTCCTCGCGGTCCTCGATCTCTGCCATCCACTCGCGCAGGCGGTCGACCTTTCCGGGCTTCACTCGCTGGCGGACGAGTTCGACGTCTGTCACGTCCGTTCGTAGGGGGCGACGGACTTAGTCCTTAGAGGTCCGTCCGACGGAACCGCGCGAGCCCGGCCAGCGGGGCCAGCGCCGCCCACGCCGCGAGCACCGCGGCGCCGAAGACCGGCGAGCGGTAGAACGCGTCCGGCGGGCCGGGCGCGCCGCCGAAGACGGCCCCCGAGAGTTGCGGGACGAGTTCGGCCACGACCGAGCGGTACGCCGTCAGGGGGTTGCACACGTCGAGGACGTTCGCCCACTCCGGGCGCGTGGTGGGCGTCGCGAAGCCGTTGGCGACGAACACGAGCGCACGGACCAGCCCCTCGCTCCACAGCAGCACCGACAGCAGGAAGAAACCGAAGGCGAGGGCGGCCCCCCAGGTGGAGGAGCGCACGACCGCCGAGACGCCGACCGCGACGCCGACGAAGGCCATCGACAAGAGCGTGACTGCGCCGAACAGCACCACCGCCTCGACGGGCGCGACCGGCTTGCCGCCGACCAGCGCGACGAGGTGAGCGGTGGTGAGCAGGGCGGCGACCGCCGACAGCACCAGCCCGAGACGGCCGAGGTACGCCCCGACCACGACGTCCCGGCGGGTGTACGGCAGCCCGAGGACCACCTTCAGTGCTCCCGAGCGGCGCGGGTCGGCGACGGACTCGTAGCCGGTCGACAGCGCCGCCAGCGGGACCAGAAACGTCGTCGCCAGCGCCACCAGCACCAGCAGGTTGACCCCCGTCACCTCGCCCTGGGCCGCCCGGACGAACAGCACACCGAGCCCGACGCCGAGCACCGCGAAGAACCCGACGAGCGCGTGAAAGGAGCGGTCCCGGACGGACTCCAGAAAGTCCCGCCGGGCGAGTCGCCCCCAGCGGGTCACGCCGACTCACCGCCGCTCTGTCCTGCCGCCGGATCCGGTGACGCCCGGCCGTCGCCCTCGGTGACGTTCGCGAACAGCTCCTCCAGGGAGGTCTCCTCCGAGCGGATGTCCACGACGGTGGCGCCGTCCTCGCGGGCGGCGTCGACGACCGCCGCCTTCGCCAGCGGGTCACACTCGGCGGTGAGCGTGCGCCCGGTCGTCCGCACCTCGCCGACGCCGTCCAGGCCGCGGACCCGCTCGACGGCCCCCTCGGCCTCGCGATCGAGCGTCACGGAGAACTCCGCGCGACCGCCCATCGACGCCCGCAGGTCGTCGATCGACCCCTCGGCGACGAGGTCGCCAGCCCGGAGGATACCCACCCGATCACAGACGGCCTCCACCTGTTCGAGGATGTGACTGGAGAAGAAGACCGTCGCGCCGCGGTCGTTCTCCTCGCGGACGATCTCACGCATCCGGCGGGCGCCGTTCGGGTCGAGACCCGTCGAGGGCTCGTCCAGGACCAGCAGGTCGGGGCGACCGACCAGCGCGACCCCGAGCATGAGTCGCTGGGCCATCCCCTTCGAGTAGCCCGTCGCCGAGCGGTCCATCGCGTGGTCGATCCCCACCCGCTCGGCGACCGCCGCGGGGTCGTCGTCGGCGCCCTTCGCCTCGACCGCGAACCGGAGGTGCTCGCGGCCGGTCATCGTCCCCACGACGCCGAACCCGTCCGGGAGTACCCCCACGCGCTCGTGTATCGAGACTGTGTCGGCCTGGGCGTCAGCCCCGAGGACGCGGGCGGTGCCGGCCGTCGGCCGGGTGTAATCGAGCAGGATGTCGATCGCCGTCGACTTGCCCGCCCCGTTCGGGCCGAGGAAGCCGTAGATCTCCCCCTCCTCGACGACCAGGTCGAGATCTCGCAGTGCGGTGACCTCGCCGTAGCGCTTCGTCACGCCCTGCACGTCGATGGCGGCCATGGACCGACATCGAACGGGTGACACAAAAGTACCGCCGGGTCGTCTCACCGACCGGCCGCGACGGACCGCGACCGACGGATCAGGCGCCGGCCTCGGCGGGGCTGGTGGCGTCGGCGTCGCTCCCGTTCTGGTGGGCCTCCAGCAGTTCCTGGTAGCGGTTCCGGATGGTCACCTCGCTCACGTCGGCGACCTCGCCGACCTCCGTCTGGGTGAACCGGTCGTTCGCCAGCAGGCCGGCGGCGTACAGCGCCGCGGCCGCCAGGCCGACCGGTGACTTGCCGACGTGGACGCCGGCGCTCTCACCGGTCCGCAGCAACTCGCGGGCGAGCCGCTCGGTCTCGTCACGGACGCCGAGGTCGGAGGCGAACCGCCCGACGTACGTCGCGGGGTCGGCGGGCTGCACCCCGAGACCGAGTTCCCGCACCACGTACCGGTAGGCGCGCTTGAACTCCGTCTCGTCGACCCGCGACACCGAGGCGAACTCCCCGAGCGTGCGGGGGGCGCCGGCCTGGCGGGCGGCGGCGTACAGCGACGCCGTCGCGACCGCCTCGATCGACCGTCCCGGCAGGAGGTCCTCCTCCAGGGCGCGCCGGTAGATGACGCCTGCCGTCTCGCGCACGTCGTCCGGCAGGCCCAGCGCCGACCCCATCCGGTCGACCTCGCCGAGTGCCTGCTTCAGGTTGCGCTCTTGGTGGTCCTTCGTGCGGAAGCGCTCGTCCCAGGTGCGCAGCCGCTCCATCCGGCGGCGCTTGTTCGCCGACAGCGACCGCCCGTAGGCGTCCCTGTCCTTCCAGTCGATCGTCGAGGACAGCCCCTCGTCGTGCAGCAACTTCGTCCGGGGGGCGCCGACGCGGGAGTTGTTCGTCCGCTCACCGTCGTCGATCGTCCGCCAGTCCGGGCCGTGGTCGATGCTGTCGGCCTCGACGACGAGGCCACAGTCCGCACAGACCGTCTCGCCGCGGCGCTCGTCCTGAACGACGTCCCCGCCACACTCCGGGCAGCGGTGGGACTCGTCCTGGGTCTCCTCCTCGTCGTGTTCGCGTACGTCCTGCCGTTGCTGTTCCTGGGTCGTGCGCGCCCGTGCGCGCCCGCCCGCGACCCGCTCTCGTTCGTGAGTGGTGTGTGTGTCTGTCATCGGGAGAATCCTGACTGCCGGCGTGGGCCGACAGTTGCTAACCTCACGTAATCGTCGTACTAACATAAACTAGTCGCGGTATGGCGGGTGATCTGCAAGACCGCCCGGAGTTTCACGTCGAGATACCGAACCCAGAGCGCGGGGGGCCGTGAGGCTGGCGAGGTTTCTTTCACCGGGATCGGGCGGATCTCCAGGGGAAACCTCACCCCCCAGGGGTGAGCAGCGCGATCGGGTGGGTGACCGGGCGGTCGCCCAGCTCACGCAGTTGCTGCAGGCAGGAGGCTCCCTCGGCGACCAGGCGGCCCCCGCGCCCGGCGACGTCCGCCAGCAGGCGCTCGCCCACGTCGACGCTCACGTCGTGGTAGTCGGTCTTGTAGCCGAAGCTGCCGGCCATGCCACAGCACTCCACGTCGGTCGTCTCGACCGCGTACCCCGCCCGCTCTAGCGTCGCGGTGACGTACTCCGCGGTGCCGACCGTGCGGCCCTGGCAGTGGCGGTGGTAGACCACGCGGCGGTCGCGGTCCCGCGCCGCGCCACCGGGGAGGTCCGCCCGGACGGCGCCGTTCTCCAGCAGGCCGTACAGGTACTCCATCGGGCCGTACGTCCCCCGGTCGAGGCGCTCGGCGGACTGCTCGGGCAACAGGCGGTGGTACGCCCGCCGGACCATCGCCAGGTCGCTGGGCTCGACGACGACCACGTCCCGTCCGGCGCCGAGGTGGGGGGCGAGCGTCCCCGACACTCGCCGGGCGCGTGCCCGGGCGGTGGCGACCATCCCCTGCGAGAGCGGGGCGCGGCCGCTCTCGCTCACCTCGGGGACGCGCACCGCGACGTCAAGCGCCTCCAGGGCGCGGACCGTCGCCCGTCCGCGCTCCGGCAGGAAGTAGTTCATGTACGTGTCGGGGTACAGCACCACCTCCCGCTCCGGATCGCGGACCGTCTCCCGGCCACGCGCCCACTCCGTGAGCGTCTCCCCCGCGAACGCCGGCAGCGGCCGCTCGGCGTCGATCCCCACGGTGCGTTCGAGCAGGCGCCGCGCCGGCCCCCACTCCGCGAGGCGGTTGGTGACCGGCGCGAGGGCGCTGCCGGCGCGGGCGAGACGGTCGACGTTGCCGAAGACGCGCTTCGAGAGCGGGCGTCCGGCCGGTTCGTCGTCCGGCTTCAGGCCGGCGACGAGGTGGTCGAACGTCTCCGGGTCCGTCCCCCGGTTCACGCGGTCGCGGACGACGGTGTTGATCCAGGGGATGTCCACCTTCGTCGGGCAGTTGTCCACACAGCGGGTGCACCCGGTGCAGAGGTCGACGAACTCGCTCGCGTCGTGCTCATCGAGGCCGTGCTCCCACCCCGAGGCGATGCCGCCGGTGTACGTCTCGCCGCCGAAGGCGTGGCCCCCGACGGAGCCGAAGTTCTCACAGGAGTTGGCACACGCCCCACAGCGCACGCAGTACAGCGTCTCCCGCAGGGCCTCGTCCTCGCGCATCGCCGTGCGACCGTTGTCCACGAGGACGAGGTGAAAGTCGCGGTCGCCGGCGTCGGAGGGCCCGGCGGCCCCGTCCGCGTTCGCGGGGTCGCCCGCGCCGTCCTCGAAGGCGACAGTCGGTGACTCGACCGGCGGGATCAAAAGCGAGACGTACGAGGTGAGGTCCTGGCCGGTGCCGGCGCGGCCGATCAGTTCGACGAACGGCGCCAGGTCCTCGATCGAGGGGACGAGTTTCTCGATGCCGGCGACGGCGACGTGGGTGTCGGGAGTGACGGCGGTCTTGCGGGCGTTGCCCTCGTTGGTGACGAGCAGCAGCGAACCGGTCTCGGCGACGACGAAGTTCGCCCCCGTGATCCCCACGTCAGCCTCCCGAATGCGACGGCCGACGTGTTCGCGGGCGAACTCCGTGAGCGCTTCAGGGTCGGCCGGCAGCGGCGGGTCGGGGTCGAGGGCGTCGTTCAGCAGGTCGGCGATCTCCGCGGGCGTGTGGTGGATCGCCGGGCCGATGAGGTGTGAGGGCGTCTCGTCGGCAACCTGGAGGACGAACTCCCCGAGGTCCGTCTCGAACGGCTCGACGCCCGCCTCGCGCAGCCCCTCGTTCAGGTCGACCTCCTCGGTGGTCATCGACTTCGACTTCACGGCGAGGTCGCCCCGCTCGGCGGCGATCCGGGCGACGGTCTCGCGCGCCTCCGCCGCGGTGTCGGCGACGTGGACCTCGCCCCCGTTCGCGGCGACGGAATCCTGCACCTGCTCGATCAGGTCCGGCAGGTCCTCGATCGCCCGCTCTTTTATTTGCCGGGCCTCCTCGCGCAGCGCCTCCTTCTCGGGCAACTCGGCCAGGGCCTCGTTCGCGTGGCGGTGCTTGCGGCGGGCGTTCTCGCCGATGGTCGCGCCCTCGCGCTCCATCACCGCCCGCAGTCGCTCCGCGCGGTCGCCGCGGCTCATCAGTCCGAAAGCGCCACGACGACCACCTCCTGCGGACCGTGGACGCCCTCGACAAGCGCACCCATGTCGGCGGTCACGCTCGCCCTGGTCGCGAGCACCGCGCTCGCCGTCGCGTCACCGATTGCGTCCGGGGCACCTGCCTCGCTCTCATCTCGCGCCCGCCGGGCGTCGTCGCCGATCGCCCCGAGTGCCGCGCGCACGTCCGGCACCACGTCGCTCGCCCGGAGGACGGCGACGTGGCGCTCGGGGTACAGACTCACGAGTTCGTCGCCGGCGGCCCGCGAGCGGACCGAAATCGTGCCGCGCTCGGCGACCGCCAGGCCGGCGGGAGTCACGCCCGTCCGCGCCGTCCGGAGCAGTCGGCCGCGCTCGCCGTCGGCGTCCTCCGCCCCGGGAAACGGCGTCACCGGGGCGTCCGCATCGGCAAGGGCGACGCCCGGGAACGGGAGCCGGGTGCCGACCGCCGGCGGCTCGACCGCGTCCGCGAGCGCCGCGCCGAACCCCTCGGCGGTCGTCCGCTCGACGGTGACAGTCGTCGGCGCGGCGGCCGCGAACCGGTCGAGCGGGGCCGCGGTCGTCTCCGTGTCACTCATGCCCGCGGCGACGGGGCGGGGCCTACTAAGTCCCGTGCCCGCCGTGCCGGGGAGTCAGACCAGATCGACCTCGGGGTTCAGCGCGGCGTAGACGAGCCAGGCGAGAAAGGCGAGGGGGGCGACGACGGCGACGACGACGCCGGCGAGGAAGACGGCGTCGAGCAGTCCCTCTCCGACGGGGAGCGGGACCACGTCGCCGGCGCCGGCGGCGGCGAACAGTACCACCACCGCGAGCGAGAAGCCCGACAGGAACAGCAGGGCGGTGCCGACGCCCCAGCCGCCGGTGACCGGCTCGTCGCCCGCGCCGGGGCCGTGCGGAGGGTTACCGCCGGGTTGCACACTCCGGGTACGTGCGCGAAGGAGAATAAACGCGACGGCGCTACTCGTTCTGGTCGAACACCATCTCCAGGCGGTAGCCGCCGTCCTCGTCGCGGGCGACCGACAGGAGCGTGGTGTCCTGGACGAGCAGGTCGATGCCGTCCATCGGGTCTATCGTGCGACTCTTGATGACGTTGAGCAGGGCGTCCTCGAACTCGCCGTCCTCGTCCGGGAGGGTGATCGTCAGCGACACGCCCTCGCCCTCGGTGGCGGGCAGCGACAGGTCGATCTCGGTGTCCTCGGCGGCCATACACGGCGGTTCCACGACCCGGCTCATAATCGTGGCGGATCGCCCGCCGGGGGCCCCGCGAGCGCCGCCTCCAGATTTAAATACTCGGGGGCGAGAGGTGGAGCATGGCCCAGGTCGAGATCTCCCTCCCGGAGAACGTCCAGGTGCAGTTCGAGCGCCTCGTCGAGGAGGAGTTCCTCAGCGAGGAGGAGGCCGTCGCCGAGTTGCTGCGGCTCGGGCTCGACGCCTACAACCCCGAGGACTCCTCGCCCGACATGGAGGAGGAGGTCATGGACGAGATGAGCGAGGTGTTCGACACCGCGGGCGAGCCGCCCGGTCCCGACGAGGACGAGCACTCTCTTTAGAGGCCCGACACCGTCTCGACGGCCGTCTCCCACACCGACACGCCCGTCGTCAGCCCCAGGAACGTGTCCAGCCCGAAGAAGGCAAACAGCAGCGCGGACACGAGGTGGGCCCTCCGCAGGTCGAACCGGTGCGAGAAGTGATGGAAGAAGTAGGCGTTCGCCAGGCTGATCGGGATGATGGCGAGCATCTCCCCGACCCAGATCGCCGGCGTGGCGCCGTAGGTCGCCGCCAGGCCGATCGTCACCAGTTGGGTCTTATCACCGAACTCCCCGACCGCCATCATCGAGAAGATCGGCACGAACCCGCCGAGGTAGTTCGGCACCTCCCGGCCGAACAGGGTGGCGTCCAGTTCGACGGTCTCGGAGGCGGCGGCGATCCCGCCGTCGGTCTCGGCGGCCGGCGTGTCGGCGTCGCCGGTCGGGGCGGACGCCGCGTCTCCCTCAGTGCGGGTCGAGGCGGTCCCCGGCATCGTCCCCTCCTCGTCGGCGGCGGGCGCCGAGCGGTACAGCATCACCGCGAAGGCCAGAAACAGCAGCCCCGAGACCGCCGCCAGCGCCCATCCCGGCAGGACGCGCTGCAGGGCCTCGCCGGCGAGGATCTCGACGGTGGTCCACAGCGCGAAGGCGGTCCCCGCCGCGCTCACCACCAGCAGCGGGTGAAACCGCGTCGACAGCCCCGCGATGATGAACTGCACCTTCTCGCCCGGCAGCACCGCCAGCTGGGCGCCGAAGGCGATCACCACTATCTCGATGAACCCTGCCATCAGTGCGGCCCCCCGACGGGCCGGCGCACGCGCCGCCGTTCACTCATCGTGGCGAGGTTTAGATACGTCTAATCCTTCAATGTACCGGGTCGAATCCATCCTGGCGAGCGGAAGACTCTGGTCGCTGGCGTCGCGACGGTGACCGATGTCCTCCACAGCGGCGGTCGCCGTCGACGGAGCCGGGGTCCTCGGTGGCGTGCTCGCGCTGTGGCTGGGGGCGCGGTGGTTCGTCCGCTCGGCGGTCCGGCTCGCGCGGCGGCTGGGCGTCTCCGAACTGGTGATCGGCCTGACCGTCGTCGCGGTGGGCACGAGCGCGCCGGAGTTCGTCGTGACGGTCGACGCCGCCCTGGAGGGCGCCAGCGACATCGCGCTGGGCAACGTCGTCGGCTCGAACGTGTTCAACCTCGGGTTCGTGCTCGGCACCGTCGCCCTGTTCGGTGCCGTCCCGGTCACCGGCGACCTGCTGCGGCGGGACAGTCCCGTGCTCGTCGGGACCGGCGTGGCCGTCCTGCTCGCAGTCCGTGACCTCCACGTCGCCCGCTGGGAGGGCGCGCTGCTCGCCGGGGCGCTGGTCGTCTACCTCGTGTGGCTGTTCCGGGCCGGCGAGCCGCTGGAGGCGCTGGACGAGACGGACCCGCGGGTGTCGGCGGACCGCGAGCGGGCGCCGGAGCGGTGGGCGGACCGGCGGCGTCTGGCGCGCACGGTCGGGGGACTCGTCGTCGGCCTGGCGCTGCTGGTCGGCGGGGCGCGACTGCTGGTGCTCTCGGCGACGGACCTCGCCCGCCTCGCGGGGCTGTCGGAGTGGACGATCGGCGTCACGGTGGTCGCCGCGGGCACCTCGACGCCGGAACTGGTCACCGCCGTCGTCGCCGCCCGCCAGGGCCGTGCGGGCGTCTCGGCGGGCAACCTGGTCGGCAGCGACGTGTTCAACATGCTCGGCGTGCTCGGGGTGGCGGCCGTGATCGAGCCACTCGCGGTCACCGGGGACGCGGTCGGGAGCATGGTGTGGGTGGTCGCGCTGATGGTGCTCGTGGTCGGCACGCTGGTGACCGGTCGCCGGATCTCGCGGGCGGAGGGCGTGCTGTTGCTGGCGTTCGCCGCGGTCCGGTGGGCCATCGACGTGATCGGCGTCGGGTGACCCGTTTCCGCCGGGGCGTGTCGCGACCCGGACCGGCGGCCGGGGTGCCGCGGCTCACCGCACACGACCCGGGCAGGAGAGCACCGTCAGGCCTCGGCGGCCTGGACGCGGACGCGACGCGTGACGTAGCCCGCGATGCGGTTGCGCACGTCCTTCGATTCGACGTTCGTGACCCGTACCACGACCTCCTTGTTGTGCTCGAAGTCGGCCGTGAACGCCTCCGGATACCGCTCGAGCAGGAGGTTCGCTATCTTCTTGATGTAGCCCGGTCTGACCGGCATACTCCACCGTTCCGGGTCGGGGTTGAAAACATCCCCGAAGCCGAGTCGTCGCGGGCGAGGGGCCAGGACGAGCGCGGCACAACGTTTTGTGTACTGGGTGGCAAGAACGGGTGAGATGGACAGCGTCCGGATGAGCACCGTCGTGTACGCCCCGCGGGAGGCGGTGTACGACTTCCTGACGGACTTCCCGGGGTACCAGGAGTACTCAGACTACGTGAAGGCGATCCACCAGGACGGCGACGGCGGCGTCGGCACCGAGTACGGTATCACCTTCGGCTGGTGGAAGGTGACCTACCTGGCGAGGTCCCGCGTCGTCGGCCTGGAGCCGCCCGAGCGTATCGACTGGGAGATCATCAAAGATCTGGACGCCCACGGCTCCTGGCTCGTGGAGTCCGTCGAGCCGCCCGCCGACCGCGAGGTCGCCACCCGGGTCACGATCGACGTGCAGTTCGACGCCGACAGCGTGGGCCCGGACGCGATCGACCTGCCCCGGTTCGTCAGCGTCTCTTGGCTGATCGACAAGGCCGAACCGCTGATCGTGAAACAGGCCCGCAGCGTGCTGCGTGGCGTCGTCGCCGACCTGGAGGGCGAGCCCCGCACCGTAGAGTTGGAGGTCCACCAGACCCCCGATAGCGTCGACCTCGACGAGGACGACCTCGACGTGACCGGCCCCGACGCCCCGGAGGACGGCGACGAGGAGGGCGAGGGGACCGACGCAGACGCCGTACCCGAGGAGAGCGCCGACCGCGACGAGGGCGACGCCGACGCCGCCGTCGGGTCGTAGTACACACCCCAGGTACGGGGCAGACGGGCACCGCCGTGCCGGGACGCCCGCCGTCGACCGCGCGAGGACCGCCGCCGTTTTGGCCGGTGGCACCGAACCGCCGTCGATGACCGACCGGGTCGACCTGGCGGTGGTGAACTGCACCCTGGTCACGCCCGAGGGGCGGACGCCCGACGCGGGCGTCGCCGTGGCGGACGGCCGGATCGCCGCCGTCGGGTGGCCGGAGACGCTGCCGCCGGCCGACCGCACGCTGGACGCCGGCGGTGACGTGTGCGTGCCCGGCGTCGTGGACCCCCACATCCACAACCGCACCCCCGGGCTCGACCGGAAGGGCGACTGGGAGTCCGAGACCCGCGCGGCGGCGGCGGGCGGGGTCACGAGCGTGGTGGGGATGCCGAACGTCGACCCGGTGATCGACAGCGCCGAGCGCGTCGAGCGGAAACTCGCCCTGGGCGACGACGCCGCCCTGGTGGACTTCGGCGTCCACGCCGCCGTCACCGGCGACAGTTACGACCGCGTGCCCGACCTGGCGGCGGCGGGCACCGTCGGCCTGAAGGTGTTTCTCGGCACGACCGTCGGCGAGGTGCCCCCGCCGGACGACGGTCAACTGCTGGACGCGATGCGTGACGCCGCCGACGCCGGCGTCCGGGTGGGCTTTCACGAGGAGAACGCCGCCGTGATCGACCACGAGACCGCGAAGGCGAAGGCGGCGGGGCGGAGGGCCCCGCTGGACCACGCCCGTGCCCGTCCCGTCGTCGCCGAGCGGGAGGCGATCGCCCGGATCGGCCTGTTCGCCGCCGAGACGGGGTGTGCGGTCCACTGCTTTCACGTCTCCGCGGGGTCGGCGGCGGCGGAACTCGGGCGAGCGCGACGCCGGGGCGCCGACGTGACCGCCGAGGCGACCCCGCACCACCTCCGGTTCACCGAGGACCACCTGGCGGACGTGGGCAACCTCGCCCGGGTGAACCCGCCGCTGCGGTCCCGCGCCGAGCGAGACGGTCTCCGCGAGTCGCTGGCGGCAGGGGTCGTCGGCTGTGTCGGGTCGGACCACGCCCCGCACACGGACGCCGACAAGGGCGTCGACGACCCCCACGGCGACACCTGGACCGCGAGTTCGGGCTTCGTCGGCCTGGAGACCAGCGTGCCCACGCTGCTCACGCTCGTTGACGAGGGGCTGCTCACGCTTCCGGAGTGGGTCGACCGCCAGTGCCGGGCGCCGGCGCGGGCGTGGGGGCTGTTCCCCGAGAAGGGGTCGCTGCGGGTGGGCACCCACGCCGACCTCACCCTCGTGGACCCCGACCGGGAGTGGACGCTGTCCCCGTCGGCGCTGCACTCGCGGTCGACGGCGACGCCGTTCGACGGCGAGCGGTTCGTCGGCCGGCCGACGGCGACGGTCGTCCGCGGCGAGGTGGTGTACCGGGAGGGCGACGGCGTCGTCGGCGACCCCGGACACGGGCGGCGACTCGACCCCTCGCGCGAGCCGCTCCGGCGCTGAACCCGCCGGGAACCGTCACGGCTTACTGTGCCGGCGTCGGACGACGAGTGATGCCAGACCGAGCGCGCGCCGTCGGGCGCCGGGCGGTGGTCGTGGGCATCGCCGCCGGTCTCGCCGGGTGTGGCGCCTCGGGCGGCGGCGGTGACGGGCCGACGGACGACCGGGCGACGGAGCCGACGGAGACGACCGAGGAGACCACGCCGACGACCACGACGGAGCCGACGGGGACGACGCGGACGACCACGCGGACCACCGAGGAGACGACAACGACGGCGGACCGCCTGTTCCCGGGGTACGAGACGACCGACGTGCGGGCGCGGCGGCCGGACGGCGAGGTGCTGGGTGAGGTGAACGCCGCGATAGCGGCCACCGGCTCGACGCGGTACACGGGACTGAGCGACACGCCCTCGATGCCCGAGGACCGGGGGATGCTGTTCGTCTACGACCGCGTGGCGCTCCGTACCTTCGTGATGCGGCGGATGTCATTCCCACTTGACATGATCTTCGCGAACGACGACGGCGTCATCACGGTCGTCCACGAGGCGCCCGCGCCGGGCCCGAACGAGGACGGCAACGACATCGAGCGCACCGGCCGGGCGCAGTACATCCTGGAGGTGAACCGCGGCTGGAGCGCCGAACGCGGCGTCGGCCAGGGCGACCTGCTGACGTTCGAGTCGCCCTGATCACGCGGCGTCGGCCGTGGCGACCTGGTGACTTCGAGTCGCCCCGGTCACGCGGCGTCGACGCCGACCACCTCGCGCACCGAGTCGAAGCCGTCCCGTTCCAGCAGGTCGACCAGTCCGCGGTTGATCCGGCGAGCGGTGGCGGGCCCGCCGTAGACGAAGGCGGTGTACAGCTGGACCAGGGAGGCGCCGGCACGGATCCGGCGGTATGCGCTCTCGGCGGAGTCGACGCCGCCGACGCCGATCAGGGTGAGGTCGTCGTCCAGGGCGGCCAGCGTGCGCAGCGTCTCCGTAGCGCGGTCGGCCAGTGGCGCGCCGCTGAGGCCGCCCTCCTCGGCGGCGTGGGGCGAGTCGAGGTCGGGACGGGCAGTGGTGGTGTTCGTGGCGACAACGCCGTCGACGGGGTGGTCGTCGAGCACGTCCACGAGCGCCGACAGCGCCGCGCGGTCCTGGTCCGGGCCGACCTTCACGAGCACGGGGCCGCCGGTCACGTCCGTGACCGCCCCCAGCAGGGCGTGCAGGTGCTCGGGAGCGGCCTCGTCGAACTCGTCGGGCGTGTTCGGACAGGAGACGTTGACGACGACGTAGTCGGCGTACGCCTGGAGGCGACTCGCCACGCGACGCACGTCCCGGACCGCGGCCTCGGGACCGGCGTCGTTCATCTTGCCGACGTTGACGCCGACCGGCAGGTCGGGGTCGTGGTCGGCGAGTCGCCTCCGGACCGCCTCGACGCCGTCGCCGTTGAACCCCAGGCGGTTCACCAGCGCCCGGTCCTCCGGCAGGCGGAACATCCGCGGACGGGGGTTACCGTCCTGCGGGCGGGGCGTGACGGTGCCGACCTCGACGAAGCCAAAGCCCAGTGCGGCGAGGGCGGCGGGCACCTCGGCGTTCTTGTCGAAGCCGGCGGCCACGCCGACCGGGTTCTCGAAGGTCGTGTCGAGGGCGTCGACCCGCAGGCGGTCGTCGGTGACGCGGTAGCGGTCGGCGACCGCCGTCCGGAGGGGCGACCGCTGGAGGGCACGCAGTCCGACCGTCCCGAGGCGGTGGGCGGACTCGGCGGGCACGCGAAAGAGGAGCGGTCGCAGCGCCCGGTACAGCATCGATCGGGAGGACGGCGGGCGGGGGCAAAACACCCTCGCTCCGGAGTTCCGCCGCCGTCGATCGCTTTTTGTCGTCGGGCGATAACGATGGGGCATGAGTCAGAGCCACGCCGAGGACATCCAGGAGTGCGAGGACTGTGTCCCGCCGGCGGATGCGTTCTCGATCATCGGCAACGAGACGCGGCTGTCGGTGCTGGAGGCGCTGTGGCAGATCGACACGCCGGCGCGCTTCTCGGCGATCCGCGAGGAGGTCGGGATGCGCGACAGCGCGCAGTTCAACTACCACCTCGGGGAGTTGCGCGACCAGTTCGTCCACAAGACCGACGACGGCTACGAACTCCGGACCGCGGGCGAGCGCGTGGTGCAGGCGGTGCTCGCGGGGTCGTTCACCCATCACCCCCGCCGGGCGATCGACATCGACGACCCCTGCGTGGAGTGTGGCGCCCCGCTGCGGGCCCGCTACGAGGACGAGCAGTTGACCATCGAGTGCACCGAGTGCGGGCACGGTCACGGGGAGTACTCGTTCCCGCCGGGTGGTCTGCACGACCGCACCGACGCGGAGGTACTGGAGGCGTTCGACCAGCGGGTGCGACACCTGCACTGTCTCTCGAAGGACGGCGTCTGTCCGGCCTGCAACGGCCGCATGGAGACGCGGATCGAGCGCGAGGAGGACTGCTGTCTCGGCAGCGAGATCACCGCGACCCACGTCTGCCAGCAGTGTGCCCACGAGCTCTGCTCGGCGATCGGGCTGGGCCTGCTGGACCAGTCGCCCGTCGTCGGCTTCTACCGCGAGCACGGGATCGAACTCTCGGAGATGCCGTACTGGACGCTGGAGTGGTGTGTCAGCAGCCACCCCGTCACCGTCGTCTCCGAGGACCCCTGGCGGCTGCGGGTGGACGTGACCGCCGGCGACGAGACTCTCCGGGTCACACTCGACGACGGCCTCTCCGTCGTCGAGACCGAGCGCGCCTGAGACCCCCGCCATCACCCGCTCGAAGTGCCCGACGCCGCACGCCCGTCCGGCGGACGTGTCCGCTCGCGTACAGAACTCCGGTAACGTAACGCCGCATACAAAAATGTATTTCAGATTACACTTATGCCGGAGTGGTGCGTGTGTCCTGGCACGATGCGACG
This sequence comes from uncultured Halobacteriales archaeon, assembly GCA_964402765.1. GTDB lineage: Archaea > Halobacteriota > Halobacteria > Halobacteriales > SW-7-71-33 > SW-7-71-33. Next base: position 685 of record CAYODS010000029.1, on the reverse strand, counting down.
GTGTCACTCGAAGGCGACGAGGTACAGTGTCCGAAGCGTGCTCGCGGTCGTGGCGGCGTCGGTCGCGCCGCTGGGGCTGGCGTTTCTGGCGTCGCTCACGCCGGCGCTGGTCGCCGCGGCGGTCGGCGCCGCGGTCGCCGCGCTCGCCCGGCGCGTGCGGAGTCCCCGGTGGACGCTGCCGCGACTCCGGCGCGACACGGCGTGTGGCTGTGACCCGCACGGCGTCGCCTGCTGAGGTTCGGGGCCGGATGCGCTCGATCTCGGTGTGTGGGCCTCCGGAGCCCTCGGCGCTCTCTGGAACAGAGTTGCGTGCTCTCGATCTCGGTGCGTAGGCCTCCGAAGCCCTCGGCGCGCTCCCTGGAACAGAGTTGCGTGCTCTCGACCTCGGTGCGTGGACCTCCGAAGCCCTCGGCGCGCTCTCTTGATCGGTCGCTCTTGATCTCGATCTTGAGTGGGTGGCTTACGAAGCCCTCGGCGCGCTCTCTGGAACAGAATTGCGTGCTCTCGATCTCAGTGTGGTGGCCTCCGAAGCTCTCGGCGTCGCCGGCGCCGCAGGCGCCGGCTTCCAGAGGCGCGTAGCGCCTCGCGGCGCTCGCCGGTTCTGACTCGCTGCGCTCCTCGCTTCGCTGCGGTGCTTGCGTCCTCAGAACGCGGCCACCGCGCCTCGCCCTTCGAGTCCGCCAGG
>CAYODS010000028.1:0-26376 GCA_964402765.1 uncultured Halobacteriales archaeon | reverse complement strand
CCTCGTCGACGCCGCGCTCATCACGGTGATTGTCGGCGCGAACGGGGTGTTCGGCTTCCTCCAGGAGTACCGCGCCGAGCGAAGCCTGGCGGCCCTGCGGGACCTCGCTGAGCCGACGGTGACCGTCCGCCGGGCCGGCACCGAGCAAAGCGTCGAGGCGAGGGATCTGGTGCCCGGCGACGTCGTACTGCTAGAGAGCGGGGCAGTGGTGCCTGCCGACGCCCGACTGCTGTCGGCCACCGACCTGGAGGTCGACGAGTCCGCGCTGACCGGCGAGAGCGTGCCGGTGCCGAAGGACGTGGCGGCGGTCCCGGCCGACACCCCGCTCGCGGAGCGGGCAAGCGTGGTCCATCGGGGAACGAGTGTCACCCGCGGGCGGGCGGCGGCGGTCGTCGTCGCGACGGGCATGGACACCGAGGTCGGCGCGATCGCCACGCAGCTGGGGACGACGACCGACCGGACCACCCCGCTGGGCCGGGACCTGGCCGCGCTGGGCCGGCGGTTGGGAGTCGGCGTCGTCGCGCTCTCCGTGGTCGTCGTGCCGGTGCTGGTCGCCGGCGGGACCGCGCTCAAACAGGCGGGGCTGACGGCCATCTCGCTCGCGGTCGCCGCCGTGCCGGAGGGGCTGCCGGCCGTGCTCACGCTGACGCTCGCGCTCGGCGTCCGCCGGATGGCCGAGGAGGACGCACTCGTCCGCCGGCTCACCGCCGTCGAGGCGCTGGGCTCGGTCGACGTGATCTGCACCGATAAGACCGGCACGATCACCACCGGCGAGATGCGCGCCACCCGGGCCTGGCTGTTCGACGAGCACGTCGATCTCGTCGGCGACGCCGACGGTCGACTGCGACGGCTGCTCGCCGCCGGGGCGCTGTGCAACGACGCCACCGTCGAGGCGGGCGAGCCGACCGAGCGGGCGCTCGTCCGGGCGGCCGCCGACGGCGGGATCGACGTCGCCCGGCTCAGGGAGACCACGCCCCGGCGGGACGAGCGGCCGTTCTCCTCGGAGCGCCGGCGGATGGCGACGGTCCACGACGACGCCGTCTACGTGAAAGGCGCCCCCGAGACCGTCCTCGACCGCTGTGTGTCCGTGCTCACTGCCGAGGGGGCCGTCCCGCTATCCGAGCAGCGCCGCGAGCGCGTCGAGACCGCGCTGTCGGGGATGACCGCCGACGCTCTGCGCGTGCTCGCGGTGGGGACAAAGACACCCGACTGCGGCGACCCGGAGACGGAGCTGACACTGCTCGGGCTGGTCGGGCTGCTCGACCCACCCCGCGAGGAGGTGCGGGCGGCCGTCTCCGACACCCACCGCGCCGGCATCCAGGTGACGATGATCACCGGTGACGCCCCCGAGACCGCCCGCGAGATCGCGAGACAGGTCGGGATCGGCACCGACGGTGTAGGCGCGAACACTGACTCTGGTTTCGCAGCCGCAAGCGGCCTCGCTCCTGAGGCATCAAGAGGCCACGGCAGGAGCGAGGGTGACCGCGAGACAGGGGCAGAGGATCCGAGCGACCGGAGCGGCGATGCTGAGACAGCGAGTGCAGGCGACGACGAGCGCGTGGCCGGCGCGCGCCGCGAGGGAGGAGGGGCCGGCGGTGCTCACCGGGAGTGACGTGGCGGCGATGGACGACGGCCAGTTGCGGGCGTCGGTGGCGTCCGTGCGGGTGTTCGCCCGGATCAGCCCCGAGCAGAAGGTCCGCATCTTGCGGGCGCTGCAGGCGGAGGGACACACGGTCGCGATGACTGGCGACGGGGTCAACGACGCACCGGCGCTGAAACACGCCGACGTCGGCGTGGCGATGGGCGTTCGCGGCACCGACGTGGCGAAAGGCGCGAGCGACCTCGTCCTCCTCGACGACAACTACGCGACGATCCGCACGGCGATCCGGCGCGGGCGGACCGTCTTCGACAACGTCTGGAAGTTCGTCGCGTACCTGCTGAGCGCGAACGCCGCGGAGGTGGCGCTGGTCCTGCTGGCGTCGCTGTACGGCTACCTCATCCTCCCGCCGGTGCAGTTGCTGTGGATCAACCTCCTCACCGACGGACTGCCGGCGCTCGCGCTCGGCTCTGACCCCGGCGGCGAGGAGGTGATGGACCGACCACCGCGGACGGAGATCGGCGTCGTCGACCGGTCGATGCTCGCGTTCGTCGCGGGCGCGGCCGCCGTCGTGACCGCCGTGCTCTCGGGGGTGGGGTTCGACGCCCTCGACGGGGCCGCGAGCGCGACGCCGTACGCGGTGACGATGGTGTTCACCGGCTTCGTCGTCTTCGAGTTCGGCAAGCTGTACGTCGTCCGTTGGATGCGCGGGACTCCGCTGCTGTCGAACACTTGGCTCGCCGGCACCGTCCTGCTGTCGTTCGGACTGCACCTCACCGTGCTGTACACGCCGGTGGGAGCCGCGTTCGGCACCGTCGCACTCGACGCCGGCGACTGGGCGCTCCTCGGCGGCGCCCTGCTGGGGACGCTGCCGCTGCTCGCTGGCGTCGCCGTCCTGGCAAACCGAGTCGGCCGCCCCCGGACCCAGGGCGAGAGCGAGTGAGGACACCCTCGCCCGCGTGGACGACCACGACAGTGCTCGATCCCCCGACCCGCGGGCGGCGACGGGATCAGCGGCCACCCGGCGGGGCGGGACAGGACCCGGCGGGAGAGTGAAGCGGCGACGGGGGTGGAGGGGCGACTCAGAGGACCATCACCGGTCGGCCGGCGTTCTGGACGACGCGGTCGGCGGTACTACCGATGCGGCCGCTGCGGCGATGGGTCTGCCCGCTGTACCCCAGCGTGATCAGGTCCGCGTCGATGGCGTCCGCGTAGGCGACGATCTCCTCGGAGGGGAGCCCGTGACAGAGCCGCGAGACCACCTCGACGTCGAGCCCCTCGCCGCGGGTCTCCACCTCCGCGAGTTCGCGACCACCGTAGTCCTCGGCGTCTGTGGTCTCCAGTTCGATGCTGCTGAACGCGGGTTCGGTGTGACGGGCGGTGTCGACGACGTAGATGGCGTGCAGCGTCGCGTCGTAGCGCTCGGCGAGGTCCAGCGCGTGGGTGACCGCACGGTTCGCCGGGCCGCTGCCGTCGGTCGCCGTCAGGATGACATCGTACACACCTCCCTCACGTCACCGGGGTCGTATCACCCGACCGGTATTTCTCACGCGGCGGGAGGTGCCGCCACGAGCGTCCGGTGCCCGAGCCGTCCGGTCGCCGCCGGAGTGTGTCGGCGTCGCCGGGTTCGTGGCCAGTCTCGCAGGCGTCGCCGTGGGCCAGGCGACGCTAGTCGCGCTGGCGCGGCCCGTAGCCTCGGTCGTCGCCACGGCTGCGAGTCTCCTCGTCCGGCGGGTGTCTGTCCCGGACCGCGTCGACTGAGGGAGTAACGGTAAGCCAGCGACCAGTCTTGGTCCCGCCGAGTGGGAACACCGGGAACGGGTGGGTTCACGCCCACCGCGCGGCCGACACTCCGGGAGACGGGGCCGTCGTACCCGCGGACTTCCCGGCGAGTGGGAACGAGAGGTGGCGGTAAGCCGGTGGGCGTCGTCGTGCGTCCATGGCCTTGGACCCAGCGAGCGAGCCGCTGACGACCGTCGAGGTTACCGGCCGCGCGACCGGCCCGAAATCGACCGACGTCGAGACCCCGACGGCGAGTTTCACCGTCGGCACCGACGCGAGTCCCGTCGAGCACCTCCTCGGCGCCTTCGCCGGTTGTGTCACCGTCGTCGGCCACCTGGTCGCCGACGAACGCGGGATCGAGATCGACGGCCTCTCGACCCACGTCGAGGGCGACTTCGACCCGCGCACGTACAGGGGCGAGACGGGAGGCGGCGACGATCCCCGGGCCGGGTTCCAGTCGATCCGTGCGACCGTCACCGTCGAGTCGGACGCCAGCCAGGCCACTCTCGTCGACTGGCTCGACACCGTCCTCGACCGCTGTCCCGTCTCTGACAACCTCGGCAACGACACCCCGATCGACGCCAGCGTCGAACGAGCGTAGCCTGACACGGCCGGACCCGGATCGACCGCCCGAGGGCCCCGTCCGAGACCGGTCCGACTCGATCTGGTCCGGCTCGACCGTGTCGGAGTGTGGGACCGACCGTGTCATCCGGGCGAGGGCAGCAGGTTCGCGAGGTAGGCGGCGTACAGCACGAGCAGGGCGGCGCCGTCCCAGGGGGTTATCTCGCGATCCTGGGTGACGAAGAAGTAAAGTAGCGTCGCGAACAGCATCACCGGCAGCGAGAACGCCCGCACGGAGGCGGGCACCGACAGCGGACCGAACAGACTCGGGACACCCATCACGGCGAAGGCGGTGAACACGTTCGACCCGAGGATGGTCCCGACGGCGACATCGGCGCTCCCCCGGTTCGCCGCGAGGACGGCGACGGTCAACTCCGGCAGCGACGTACCGACGGCGACGGCGGTCAGCGCGACGAACGCCGGCGCGAGCCCCGCAACGTCGGCCACCGCGAGGACCGACACGACGAGCCGGTCTGCGGAGACCAGCACGGCCACGAGACTCACGAGCACCGTCAGGTACGTCCGCGGGCCGACGGTGACCGCCTCGGCCGCCTCGGTCGGCTCGGCGTCGACGTCGGCGTGTTCGGCGACCAGTTCCTCGACGACGGTCGTCAGTCGTCGGTCTGCCGAGACCGTCCAGTGGGTGTACACCGCGAGCCCGACGAGCCCGAGCAGACCCTCGACCCGGCCGAACCGCCCGTCCGCGACGGTCAGCCAGAGGAACCCCGCCGACGCGGCCAGCAGCGGCAGGTCCACACGCATCAGCTCGCGGTCCACCCGGAGCGGGCCGGCGACGACGGCGGCCAGCCCCAGCACCAGCAGGATGCGGACGACGTTGGCACCGACCGCACTGCCGACGACGATCGGCGTGACGCCCGCCTGGACGGCGAACACCGACGACACCAGTTCCGGCAGCGACGTGCCGCCGGCGACGAGTGTCCCGCCGACGACGTACGGTGACACGCCTGCGGCCAGTCCCAGCCGCTCCGCCGCGTCGACGAACGCCTGTGAGGCCACCAGCAACACGGCGAGCGAGACCGCGAAGGCGACCGCGGAGACGGCGAGTGCGCTCACTACCGTCACGGGGGCCGCCGCCGACACGCCTCGTTCGGGACTTCTCACCCCGCGGGAACCGGCGGTAGACGTGTCCGCGCACAGCAAGTGGGGAGTCCGTGACCGAGGCGACCGGACTCCTGGTCGTTGTGGGGTTCCTCGCGGCGGCAGTGGGGTCGGTGCCGCTCGCGATCCTCGCCGTCGTCCTCGCCCGGCACCGGCCGTTCCCGGGGGCGCTCGTCCGCGCCCTCGCGGCGGCGGCGGTGGTCGTGGCGGTACTGGCGGGCGCGGTCGCGACGGTGACCCCCGCTGCCGGCGCAGCGGTCGCCGTCGTCGGCGCCGCGCTGGGCGTCGTGCTGTGGGTGGTTCCGCTGGTCGTCGCCCGGCGGCTCCTCGCCCGCGCGGCCGGGGACCCCGACCGCGCCCTCCGGAACGCGACGCTGGGACTCCCCGTCTCGATGGCGGTCGCGGTCGCGCTCGTCTTCGGTGACTTCGGGCGGTACAACGTCACGTTCAGCACCGGCCCCGAGGCAGTGCTCAGGTGGAGTGCGCTCGCGGTGGTCGTCCTCCTCGGCCCCACCGCCGCTGGGGCACTGGTCGGAGCGACAGTCGGCACGCGGGAGTGACCGGCGGACCGGGACGGCGGCCGACCCCACACACACGGAGCGCACGCCAGCAGTCGCCCGGCCGCCAGGAGAGCGGACCGCCCCCGGGCAGCCCCGGCTCAGTCCTCGGCCGACCGCTCGCGGGTGTTGACCGCGAGCACGGGGGCCGGCGAGTGCCTGACGACCCGCTCGGCGGTGGAGCCAAGCAGGAACCGGCTCAGCCCGGTCCGGCCGCTGGTCCCCATCGCAACCAGGTCGATCTCGTTCTCGTCGACGTACTCGAGCAGGACCCGCGCGGGGCGACCGTACCGGACGCTGGTGACCGACTCGACCCCCTCCGCGCGGGCCGCGCTGGCGACCGCCTCGACCGCGTCGTGCCCGGCCGACTCCAGCGTGTCGACGGCACCCACCGAGGTCGAGTAGTCGGGGACGAGCGCGAGGTCGCCGACGTCGACGGCGTGGACGGCGTGGACCCGACCACCGCCCGCGGCGGCGACGGCGACGCCCGGGTCAACCGCCGCCGTCGCCGGGTCGCTGCCGTCGGTCGGCACGAGCACCTCGTCATAGCCGTCGACCCGGCTTCGCTCGGTCGCCCTGGCGGTGAGCACCGGCACTGGGGCGCGGCGCAACACCCCCTCGGTCACGCTGCCGGCGACGTACCGGTCGACCCCGGTACGGCCGTGGGTCCCCATCGCCACCAGGTCGGCCCCGCACTCCTCGGCGTACGCGAGCACCGTCTCGCGGGGTGTGCCGCGTCGGACGACGGTCCGGACGCGGTCGGGGTCGGTCGCGAGGGCACGCACCGCCGCGACGTCGTCCTCTGCGCGTGCCTCGATACGCTCGACGAAGGCCCGGTCGACGCCGCCGGCGTTGAACGGGCCGGCCGCCGCCGCCACGTCGGCCACCCCGAGGGCGTGCACCGTCGCGTCGAACAGCCCGGCGATGTGCAGCGCATGCTCGGCCGCCCGCTCGGCGTGGTCGCTGCCGTCCGTCGGCACGAGGATGGTATCGAACACCCACGGTCGTCAGGTCGCGACGGTTATAGCTCGGACGGGTTACCCCGGATCGTGAGAACTGTCACTCGCCCGGCACAGCCCCGGGGCGACAGACCGCCGGTACTGTCAGCGCTCGGCGACGACCACGGCGCCTTTCATCCCGAGCGTGAGGTGTGGCTCGCAGTGGTAGAGGGCGACGCCCTCGCCCTCGAAAGTGAACTCGTACTCCGTCCCCTGGCCGGACTCCGCCTCACCGGAACTGAACTCGAAGTCGGACTCGCCGATCTGCTCGTCGGGCTCGGCCTCGACGTTGTGCGGGTCGCCGCGGCCGGTCCACCGCCAGCGGACGGTCACTCCCGGGCGCACCGCCACCGCGCTCGGCGCGTATGCGAAGTTCCCGCCGTTGCCCTGCGCGCCGACCCGGACGCGCACACTGTCGGCCCCTCGGCGGTCGCGAACCCGCCCGCCGTACGTGTCGTCGGCCGCGCCGACACTCGTCTCGGTGAGCCAGCGGTCGAGCGCGGGGTAGTCCTCGCCGTCGAGTCCGTCCCCGTCCCCGCCGCCACCGCCGAGACAACCAGCTACGGCGACCGTCAGTCCCGTCACGCCGGCCCGCAGCGCCGTCCGCCTGGTACACCGGGGTCGGTATCGTGTCATGTTCGCCCATCACGGGACACGGGCGAGTCGGTGGCGAGAGTTCTCACGCACCGGGAACGACCACAAGCCACCTGCGCACGGGCCCGTTCCGTTCGACATGGACGGAGACGCGGTGACGACCGCCGGGAGTGACCCGGAGAGACCCCGCCGACGGCGTCTCGCAGCAGCAGCGGCGACGGCGACCGGCGCGGGCGTGACCGTCTTCGGCCTGGTGGCGGTCGCGGTGATCGAGGCGCTTGACGTGGCGTTCTCGGCGATCGTCGGGCTCCCCGTGGGGGTCGTCGCCGGGACGATGACCGCCGCAGTGCTGTTCGTGCGGGTCGACGACCTCGGCCGCGGGCCCCGGGCCGTCGTCGACGGGGTCGCCGGCGTCGGTCACGCCGCCGCCGGGATCGCGGCCGCCCGGTACGTCGACCTCGCGGGAGTGCGGGCGCTTTCGGTCCGAACGGGCCTCGCCGTCGCCGTCGCGGTCGGCGTCGTCGTCGGGGTGGCGTCGTGGTTCGTCCGCGGCGACCGACCGTGACTCTCGGCACGCCCCGCGATGGCTCCCGATGCGGACGCGGCCGGACCACCGCGAGTGCGACACTGGCCGTCCGACGTCAGTGGGCGGTCGGCGTTTTCCCGGCGGGCGGGAACTGCCGACCCACTTGAGCCGTCGGGCGTCGTCGTGCGGGTGATGACGGTCGCAGACCTCATGCGCGACGGCGTGGTGACCGCGAGTCCGGCGACGACGGCGAGCGAACTGGCACGGCAGATGCGCGACGAGCGCGTCGGCAGCGTCGTCGTCATCGACGACGCCGTCCGGCTGAGGGGGATCGTCACCGACCGCGACATCACGGTGGGCGCGACCGCCACCGGTCGTGACCCCGACGCGGTGCTCGCCGGCGACGTGATGACACCGGACCCGGTGACCGTCCACGTCGACGCCGGCGTGACCGAACTGTGTGACGCCCTCCGTGAGGCGTCGGTCCGCCGAATGCCAGTCGTCGAGGAGGGAGGGGGCCTCGCGGGGATCGTCACCCTGGACGACCTCAGCGTGTTGCTGGCCCGCCAGCAGAACGACCTCGCGGGTGTGATCGAGTCGGAGTCGCCGGCCTACTGACCCGGGTAGCGGTCCATGACGACGAGGTGTGTCTCGCCCGACGGCCGGACGGCGACGACCACCTCGTCCACCGCCCGTCGGAACTCGCTGGGGTGCTTGCCGACGCGGCGGACGCGGGTCCGCTCGGTCAACAGCCCCGTATCGACGAGGTCGTCGAGCTTCCGGTAGGTGGTCGACAGCGGTAGGTCACAGCGCGTGGCCACCTCGCGAGCGGAGCGGGCGGTGTCGGTCGTCGCCGCCAGCACTGCACGACACCGCCGGTCCGCGAGGCGGTCCAGAAGCGCCTCCACCCGCGGCGTGGCCCTGACGACGACGGGGCCGTCCCGCGCTCTGTCACCGTCCGTCCGCGCGCCGGGTGTCCCAACCGTTTCGCTCATGGGATCTAGTGGAGCGCTGTCGACACGACACCACCGCCGGAGCATCAGGGTGTGTTTATCAGGTCGCCGACGAGTTTCCGCTGGGCGGCCCGCAGGTGTTCCGACAGCGTCGATGGATCGATCCCCAGGGTTGCGGCCACCTCCGTCGCGTTCGCCGCCCGCGGGCAGTCGAAGTAGCCCAGCCGGTGAGCCGTCTCCAGCACCTCCAGTTGCCGGTCGGTGAGCCGCCCACGGTCGACCGTGACGGTGTCCGTCGACCCCGCGCCGGCGCCCGAGTGACCCAGCCGCCGCACCTCCAGGCGCGGGAACAGCGCCCGAAGGTCGTCCACGACCGTCCGGAGTTGGTCGTAGTCAGCGGCGTGAAAGACGATCCGGAGCCGACCGCCCCGGACCGTGTGCCCGAGCACCGGCACGCCCTGCCGACCGAGGCGGGCACACGGGCAGTCCTCCCCGTCGTGGTCGAACCGGTACCACCGGGTACCGTCACCGTCGAACACGCGCCGGACAACGCCCGAATCCTCGAAACCTGCGGGCGCGACTGAAGCGTCGATTGAGAAATCAGTCACCGGGGGCTCCCCCTCGGACGGGACGCTGTGGACCACCGTCCCTATCTCCTGGGAGTCGGCCGTCGCCAGGTCCGTGATCGGACATCCGTCCGGCGAGTCGAACTCGACGGTCACCCGGACCCCGTTACCCGTGGTCATCCGCCGGTGAGTCCGACCGTCCAGGGATTAAGAATTCGTCTCGGTTGATAGGATCACCAGCGGCGGAATTATGCGCCACGTCCGCAGGGGCGGATCGCCCGAGACGGGTGGGCCGGCCGCGCCGCCGACTCGCTCGGCCGTTCCTGGGCGATAAGCCGGCGTCAGGGGACGACCGTCACCGGCGTCCGTGTCGCCCGGAGGACGGTCCGGGTCGCGCTCCCGAGGATCGCACGACCGACCCGACCGGTGCCCCTGTGTCCCATGACGACGTGGTCGTACCCCTCCTCGGCGACCATCTTGAGGATGTCCTTGCCCACCCTGTTCGAGTACCGGGGCTTTGACATCGCCACGTCGTAGACCACCTCGGGGGCGTCGCGGAGTCCCGCCTCCTCCAGGGTCGCCTCCGTGTCGTCGAGCAGCTGGTCTGTCGTATCCGTTCGGTTGACGGTGAAGTGGACGACGTGGAGGCTCCCCTCGTACCGGCGAACGAGCTCCGTGGCGAACGACAGCGCACGCCGGCTGCAGTCCGAGCCGTCGACCGGGCAGAGCACACGCATACTCCCCAAATCGTGTGATTGTAGCAACATGAACTCGCCGGTCGTTGACCCCGCGGTGTCAGGACTGAACCAACGCCCCGCCGCGACCGCAGAGAACGCACAGAACTACGTACGCGCCCGGCGTACCGCCAGTCGTGACAGACGAACTGAAGCTCCGCAACGTCCGAAGCGTGTTCGACACGCTAAAGTTCCCGATCACGAGGGCGGCGGCCAGCGAGGCGGTCGCGGGGGTGACAGTGCTGTACGCCGACGGTCGTGAGCCGCTCGCCGCCGCCGTCGAGCGGTCGGGGCAGGACGAGTTCGAGACCGCGGCCGACCTGGCGGCCGAGGTGTTCGCCAACGCACCGATCGAAGCCGTCGGCGAACCCGGGCAGTCGGAGGGCGAGGGCTGACCGGGAGACAGTCCGAGGTTCACCCGTCAGGGGGGCCTCCGGGGTCAGGCCGTTCCTGCCGGCGAATCCCGACACGACCGGGCCCGACAGGAGGGGCCGTCCGAAAGTGTCTCCAGGCGACTGGTCCGCGAGAGCCGACCCGACTGGCGACGCCGAGTGAGTCGTCGAGGAGGGCGTCGTCGCGGGCCCCTCGCAGCGACACCGGGGCACCCGTGTGACGGGACGGGCGAACAATGATTACCGAAGACGTTAATGTCACTGTTTATGAAGGACCGAGAGCCGAGACACGCCGCGGTCGTTGTGTGCGACTCCCCGACGCTGGAGGCGGCGGTCGCCCGGGGGGTGGAGGTCGCCGCTGGCGGTGACCTGACGGTGTTGTGTGCCGACCGAGACACCGCCGAGCGGGCGACGACTCTGCTCAACAACCGTGGCTGGCTCGGAGCGACGCGGGTCGTCGACCCGTTCACGCCGGCCGGACTGGCGGCTGCGGTCCCGGTCGGTGCCGGGCGGGTGCTCGTGGATCCGGGGGTGGCCACGTCGCTGTCCGTGACCGCACTCCGCGAACGACTCGGGGACGGACCGAGCGTGCGCGTGGCCGAGGAGTGTGAGAGGTCCGACGTCGGCCCGACCCGGCGCCGCGCGCGCCGACTCCGCCACTCGACGGGGACCGCACAGCGGGTCGCCGTGTTCGGGGTGTCGCTGGTGTTCTACCTCGTGCTCGGCGACCTCACGGCGTTCGACCTCGTGACGGGGGTCGTCTCCGCGACCGTCGTCACGCTGGTGCTGTCGCGGGTGACGTTCACCGACGCACCGACCCTGAGACGGACGCTGCCGCGAGTGGGCCGGGCCGCGCTCTTTCTGCCGTACCTGCTGTGGGAGGTCCTGCGGGCGAACCTCTCGCTCGCGCTGGTCCTCGTCGACCCGCGGCTGCCGATCGACCCCGACGTCGAGACCGTCCCGATCGCCGCCGAGTCCGACCTGGAGCGAGCCGTTCTCGCGAACACGATCAGCCTGACGCCGGGAACCGTCACCGTCGACGTCCAGCCGACCGAACTGCGCGTTCACACGCTGACCGCCGACTCGCGGGCCGGGTTACGCGCCGGCAGCCTCCAGCGGGCCGTCCGCTTCGTGTTCGGCGGGGTGAGCGGCGTCCGCCGACTGGACGAGCGCGGCGCGGCCGACACGCCCCGGACCACCGGCGGCGGTCACGACGCGGCGTCGGCGAGGGGGCCACCGGGGCGATGACGGGTGTCGAGAGCGGGCTCGTCGTCGACGCGACGCTTTACGGCGCCGCGGCGGTCGTGCTCGCCGCCCTGTCCGCGAGCTACCGGCTCGTTCGCGGGCCGACCCTGCCCGACAGGGTCGTCGCCGTCAACGGGGTGGGCACGGCGACGGTGGTCGTGTTGGTGTTGCTGTCGGTCGGGCTCGACGAGGCCGGGCTGCTCGACGTGGCGCTGGTGTACGCGCTGTTGAACTTCCTGCTGTCCGTCGGGCTGGCGAAGTACGCCATCGAGCGCGGTGGTGTACTGTGACGCCGGCGGAGACGGCGACGGTGCTCGCCGTCGCCGGCGCGGTCGCGATGTTCGGGCTGGCGACGCTCGGACTGGTCCGGCTGCCGGACCTGTACGCACGGGCACACGCCACCTCGAAGGCGGACACCCTCGGTGTGCTGTTCGCGGTCGTCGCCGCTGGCGCGACGTACGGTCCGACCGAGGAGACGCTGAAACTGGTCGTGCTCCTCGTGTTCGTGCTCGTCACGACGCCGACCGCGACACACGCGATCGTCAACGCCGCCGCCGTCGAGGACTACCAGCCGTGGACGCTCGACGACGGCGACGGTACTGGCACCGAGGCCGGTGCGGACGACCGGTGGCCTGACACGGCGACGGACGGCGACACGAGAGACGGCGGGGACGGGGGTGGACGGTCGTGACGGACCCGGTCGTCGCCGTGATCCTGTCGTTGCTTCTGGTCACCGCGACGGCGGTGGTCGTCTTCCGCGACCTGCTGACGACGGTCGTCGCCTTCAGCGTCTACAGCCTGGGGATGGCGATGCTGTGGGCCGTGTTCCGTGCGCCCGACGTCGCACTCACCGAGGCGGCCGTCGGGGCGGGCGTCACGACGGCGGTGTTTCTGGTGGTCGTCTCCCGGACCGGGCTGGTCGAGCCGGGGACACTCCGGTCGCTCTCGGACGTCGACCCCCTGGCGGCCGCCATGTCCGCCGGCGTGGTCGGGGGGCTGTTGTGGACGGTGCCGGCACTGCCGGCGGTCGGCGACCCGGACGCACCGGCGTTCGCGGGTGTCGCGCCGGAGTTCCTGGCCCGCAGTCCCGAGTTGGGGATCGCGAACGTTGTCACCGCCATCCTCGTCGTGTTCCGGGGGTTCGACACCTTCGGTGAGGTCGTCGTGGTGTTCGCCGCCGGCGTCGCCGTCCTCGTCGCACTCGACAGGGAGGTCGTCGAATGACCGACGGAGACGCCACCCCCGGACGGGGAACGGCAGGGAGAGACGGACCGGCGAGTCGGGCGTCGCCCAGCCGCGGGGACGGGGACCGCGACGGCGAGCGAGCGGTGGCCAGTCCCGTGGTGACGACGACGGTCCGGCTGCTGACGCCGTTCGTGGTGACGTTCGGGCTGTTCACCATGTTCCACGGCACCTCCTCGGTCGGCGGCGGCTTCCAGGGCGGCGTGGTCGTCGCCGCCGGCGTCGTCACGGTGGCGTTCTCCTTCGGTATCGACCAGGCTCGGCAGTGGCTCGACGACGGAGTGCTCACGCTGTTCGTCGTCTCCGGCGTCGTCACCTTCGCGGTCGTCGCCGTCGGCGGTGTCCTGCTCGGCACCACGTTCCTGGGGCTGGAGGCGTACCGCACCGCCACCGGAGTCGAGAAGGCCGTTGTGTACGCCGTCGAGCTCGTCGAACTCGGCATCGGTGCCACCGTCGCGACGACGATCCTCGTCATGGTGACCCAACTGGGGCGGGCGTCTTCCGGGGACGAGGGCGGAGGGCCACGGCGATGACCCTCGGACCGCTCGCCGGGCGGGCGTCCTACGTCGTCGCCGTCGTACTGGTTGGCCTGGGGCTGTACGTGCTGATCGACGACGACAACCTCGTGAAGAAGGTGCTCGGGCTCAACCTCTTCCAGACCGGGATCTTCCTCGTGTACGTCGCCGCCGCCGTCCGCACCGGCGGTCGGTCACCGCTCGTGGTGGCCGACGGCGAACCGTACGTCAACCCGTTGCCGCACGTGCTCATCCTCACCGCCATCGTCGTCGGGGTCAGCGTCACCGCGCTGGCGGCGGCACTGATCGTCCGCATCCGGGACGAACACGACACGATCAGGGCGGAGGAGCTGTGGGACGGCCCGGGCGAGCGGGTGGGCCCGGCCGCCGGTGGCGGCGACGGCGACGGGTCTGGAGACGACGCGCCCGACGGCGTCGACGGCCGAGCGAGGGGTGACCGACGGTGAGCGAGTGGGTGCCGCTGCTGGTGACGTTGCCGGTCGTGGCCAGTGTCCTCCCGGTGGTCCTGGCCCGACGGGTCGACGGTGTCGGCTGGCCCGTCGCCGCGGTGACGACCGTGGCACAGGTGGGGCTCGCCGGCTGGGTGACGCTGCTGGTCGCGACCGACGGCCCACTGGCGCGGGTGGTCGGCGGACTGCCCGCGGAGGTGGGGATCGCCCTCGGCGTCGACCGACTGTCGGCCGTGTTCGTCCTGCTGACGGCACTCGCCGGCGCGTGGGGACTGGCGTACACCCGACGTGCTGGCCCCCGGTCGGCGACGGGGTACACCCTGTACCTGTTGTTGTTGGCCGGGCTGACCGGCATCTGTGTCACCAGGGACGTGTTCAACCTCTACGTCTTCCTGGAGATAAGCGGCCTGAGCGCGTACGCGCTGGTCGCACTGGGCGACGGGCGAGACGCCGCGCCGGCGGCGCTGCAGTACCTCCTCGTCGGCACCGTCGGCGCCTCGCTGTACCTGCTCGGCGTCGGCTACCTGTACATCAGGACCGGCACGCTGGACATGGCCGCCCTCGCGACGGACCTCGCCGCGGCGGGCGACGGCGACCGACTCGTCGTCGCGGCGTTCGCGCTGGTCGTCGTCGGTCTCGGGGTGAAGACGGCGCTGTTCCCCGTGCACACGTGGAAACCGGACGCCTACCGGGCGGCACCGGCCGGGATCACCGCGGTGCTCGCGGCACTCGTGTCGACGGTCGCCGCGTACGCACTCCTGCGGCTGGTGGTGTCGGTGTTCACCGTCGCGTTTCTGGAGGGAGGACTGGCGGGGGTCGCGCTCAGGTACGCCGCCGTCGTCAGCGTCGTCGCCGGCGCCCTGCTTGCGCTCGCCCAGTCGGACGTGCGTCGACTCCTCGCGTACTCCAGCGTGTCGCAGTTCGGAATCGCCCTCGCGGGGGTCGGGCTGGGGAGCCGTCTCGGGCTCACCGGGGCGGTGGTCCACCTCGTCGGCCACGCCGTGATGAAGGCCGGGGCGTTCGCCGCCGCAGGCGTGATCGAGGCGGAGACCGGCGCTCGCACCGTCGACGAGTACGCCGGGGTCGCGGAGCGACTGCCGGTCACGGCCGGGGCGCTGGCCGTTCTCGTCCTCGGGCTGGTCGGCATTCCGCCGGTCGTCGGCTTCTTCGGCAAGTACTACGTCGCGCTGGGGGCGGTCGAGGCCGGGGGCTGGGTCGTGGCCGCCGCCGTCCTCGCGAGCACCGGCCTGTCGCTCACCTACTTCGGGCGGCTGCTCCAGCGGCTGTACCTCGACCCCGGCGGTGGCGGCTCGCCCACCGGTCCCGTGAGCCGCGGGATGGTCACGGCCGCCGTCGTCGCCGCCGTCGTCGCCGTGGGGTTCGGGATCGGGTCGACGGCGCTCGCGGACTTCATCGCTCCCGCGCTGGAGGTGGGGTCGTGAGCGCCTCGCCCCTGCCGCTGGTGCTGGTGGCGACGCCACTGCTCGCGGTCGTCCCGATCCTCGCGAGCGGCGACCGCCCGGCGCTGCGGGAGGCCTGGACGTTTCTCGCCGCCGCCGCGGTTCTGGGTGGGGCTGGCTGGCTGACGAGAGTCGTTCTCGGCGGCGACCGTCCCGGGACGGTCCTGTTCCCGCTCGTCCAGGGGACCCCCTTCGCGCTCCGGGGCGACCCGATGGCGACGCTTTTCGTACTCCTGGCGGCGGGGCTGTGGCTGGTCACCAGCCTGTACTCCGTCGGGTACACCCGCGGACTGGACGAGGACGACCAGACGCGGTACTTCGCGGCGTTCGCCGCCAGCGTCGGCACCACGATGGGGGTCGCCCTGGCAGCGAACCTCCTCACCCTCTTCGTCTTCTACGAACTGCTGACGCTCGCGACGTACCCACTCGTGACCCACAGCGAGACCGCCGCCGCCCGACGGTCCGGGCGAGCGTACCTCGCGTACACCCTCGGCGGGGGGATCGCCATCCTCGCCGGGATCGTCCTGTTGTACGGGATCGCGGGCGAGACCGAGACCACACTGACGTTCACCCCGGGTGGCGTCGGCGGACTGTCGAGTGACCCGGCGCTCGCCCGGGTCGCCTACGCCCTGCTCGTCGTCGGCTTCGGGGTGAAGGCGGCGGTGATGCCGCTGCACGCCTGGCTGCCCGACGCGATGGTGGCGCCGACGCCGGTGTCGGGGCTGTTGCACGCGGTGGCCGTCGTCAAGAGCGGAGTCTTCGCCCTGACGCGGGTCCTCCTGTTCGTCTTCGGCGCGGGGACCGTTCGCTCGCTGGGTGTCGCCCAGCCGCTCGCCGTCGCCACCGCCGCGACGATGCTGGTCGCGGGCGTCCTCGCGCTCCGACAGGACAAGCTCAAGCGAGGGCTGGCGTACTCGACGGTGAGCCAGCTGTCGTACATCGTTCTCGGGGTCGCGCTGCTGTCGCCGCTCGCGGTGTTCGGCGCGCTCTTGCACCTCGTCGCACACGCCTTCATGAAGATCACCCTGTTCTTCTGCGCCGGGGCGGTCTACGTGGAGACCGGCGTTGAGTACGTCACCGACATGGCGGGGATCTGGCGGCGTCTCCCGGCGCTGATGACCGCTTTCGCGGTCGCCAGCGCCGGCCTGGTCGGGCTGCCCGGCGTGGCGGGCTTCGTAAGCAAATTCTACCTGGTGCTCGGCGCCCTCCAGGCCGACGCGACCCCCTTCGCCGCCGTCTTCCTCGTCGCGGGGCTGCTGAAGCTGCTGTTCTTCTGGCCGCTGCTTCTCACCGCCTACGCCGGGACCGACGCCGTCGGCGACTTTCGACCGCTGCCCGCGAGCCAGGGAGCCGGCGGCGGTGCCTCCGACCGGGCGACGGCGACCGACGGGGGGGACGACGGACACGGCGGGAGTGAGACGACCGCGCGGAGAGCGTGGGAGCGACGTGCCCCGCTCCGAGACGTCGACCCGCGACTGCTGGTGCCGATCCTGTTGACCGCCGGGAGCGCGGTCGTGCTCGGAGTCGTCCCGGACCTGACCCCCTTCTGGGACCTCGCCGACCTCGTCGCGACGGAGGTGACACGGGGTGGCTGACCCGCTCACCCTGTTCCCGCCGGCGGTCGCGCTCGTCGCCGCCGCCGTGGCGGTGCTCGCGCCGTGGCGGCGCGTGGGTGTCGCCGTCGGGACCGGACTGTCGGCCACGACCGTCGCCTGGATCGCCCTGGTGCCGCCCGGGACCCACGGGCGAGCACGGCTGTTCGGCTTCGAGGTGGTCCCGTTCGCGGTCGACCCACTCTCGCGAACCGTCGGTGGGGTGCTCGCCGGCATCGCCGGCGTCTCCGTGCTGTACGGGTACGGCACCGGCGCGAGCCGCCGTGGCACCGCGCTCACGCTCTCGTACGTCGGGGCCGGGATCGGGGCGGTGTTCGTCGGGGACTGGCTCACGCTCCTGGTCGCGTGGGAGGCGCTGGCCGTGGCCGCGACCGCGCTGGTCTGGACCACGGGCGACGACGCCGCCCGCCGGGCCGGACTGCGGTACGCCGTCTACCACGAGCTCGGGGGGCTCGCGGTGGTCGTCGGCGTCGCGCTGCAGTACACGGCGACGGGAACGTTCCTGTTCGGCGGCGGGCTCGTGGCGGGACTGCCGGTGCTACTCGGGGTGGCCGGGATCGGGCTGAACGTCGGGTTCGTCGGCCTGCACCCGTGGCTGGTCGATACGTACCCGCGGCCCCACGTCGCCACCAGCGTCGTCCTGGCGGCCGTGACGACGAAGGTCGGCGTCTACGCGCTGGCCCGGGCCGTCCCCGACGGAGGAGTCGTGCTGGCGTACCTCGGGGGTGCGATGGTGCTGGTCGGGGTCACCTACGCGATCCTCCAGACCGACGTCCGCCGGCTGCTCACGTACCACGTCGTCTCGCAGGTCGGGTTCATGGTGGTCGGGGTGGGACTCGGCTCGCCGCTGGGACTGGCCGGGGCCGCCGCCCACCTCGTGAACAACGTGCTGTACAAGAGTCTCCTGTTCGCGGTGGCGGGCGTGCTCGTGCTGCGGACGGGCCAGGAGCGTCTCAAGCGGATGGGCGGACTCGCCCGGGCGATGCCGGTCACGTTCGTCGTCTTCCTCGTCGCCGCCGCCGCGATCGCCGGCGTCCCCGGGTTCAACGGGTTCGTCAGCAAGGGGCTGATCCTCGACGCAACCGAGGACGCCGGGTACGGGGGGCTGTGGTGGGCCCTGCTGGTCGGCAGTGTCGGTACCGTCGTCTCCTTCCTGAAGTTCGGATACTACGCCTTTCTCGGAGAGCCGCACGCGACCGAGAGTGTCAGTGGCGACGGCACGACCGTCGAACGCGCCCCGCCAGCGGCCACGGCCGCCATGCTCGCGCTCGCGGTCCCCTGTGTCGTGTTCGGGGTCGTCCCGTCACTGCAGTTCGCGGTGCTCCCCGGCGACACCACGCTCGCGAAGCCGTTCTCCACGAGCCAGTTCCTCAAGACCGGGCCGATCCTCGCCGCGGGCGGAACGATGTTTCTGCTGCTCCGTGCACCCCTCGCTCGGGTGGCCCGCGTTCGCGATCTCGACGCCGTCTACCACCCGCTCGGGCGGGCGGGACAGCGTCTCGTCGCCGACGGTACTGGCGGGGTCGGGGCGCGAATCGACGCTGTCGTCAGCAGGGCGACACGGACCGTGGCGACAGTCGCGACCGACCCGGGTCGACTGCGCGGCCGGCGGATCGTCCTCGGGACCGACGGCCTGAGCGCGAGCCTGTTGCTGGTCGTTCTCACGCTCGCGGTACTACTCGCCGTGCTCCTCGTGTGAGAACTCGGGAGTCGCCGAGCGTTGATACATCACACCCGTCGACGCCGAACACGTTCACCTCTGCTCACCGAGTGGCCGACGAATCCTCCTCAACCAGTCCGGCATCCCGCCCCGCCTGGGTCACCTGCAGGGCGAGGCCACCGCTCGAACGCCCGATCTGGTTGGCCACGTCAGTTAGTAGATTCTGCTAACTAAGGAACCCAGTGGAACTCAACGACGAGGCCCTGAGTTGGGTGACGGTCGTTGAGGAGGACGCTACCACGGCCCGTGCCGCAGCGGAGTTGCAGGCCGACCTCCGTCAGAACGGGACACCACTGGCCGCGCGAGACGCCCTCGTCGCCGGCGTGGCACGAGCGCTCGACGAACCGCTTGCCGTGGCTGACGCCGAGTTCAGGACCAACTGCAGAGACACACGCAGGAGCGTCATCAGCCCGCAGCCCCGGCAGAGTGGGTTCGCATCGAGACGAGGTCGTCTGCAAGCCGCGCCCGAGTGCCGTCGTGGATGACCACCAGTCCCGACGCGGTGACGGTGGGCGCGGTGGTCCCCGCCTCGAAGCCGGCATCCGCACACCCGGGCAGCTGCACCTGATAGCCGTTGCCCGCGACCTCGACGGTCGCTCGACCGCCCTGGAAGATGGTCCCTGTGTCTCGCGCTGCGGTCGCCACCAGTTGGGCTCTATCACCCAGTGGCACACGCTCGGCGTCGACGACGAGCAACAGTCCATCAACGCCGTAGACGTACACCGCCGCTCGTCTCGTTGGCTCGCCCTCGTGGTCCTCCTCGACGAGACCGGCATCTCGCGCCGCCTGAGTCACCTGGAGAGCGAGCCCGCCGCCCGAACGCTTGATCTGGTTGGCCATGCTGGTTAGTAGATACTACTAACCAAAGAAGGCACCGGAACCCCAGACAGAGCCCTCTCTCACACCCCCCGTGATCGATGTGTAAATCCCTCGGTCAGAGGCGGCTACCCATGTTTAGGCTCCAAATTTACAACTTGCACACGGGGTGTGAACACTCCGGCCCATCGGTGGCAGGCAACCGATAGCGCGTGACCCGAGCGGCCAAACGAACTGGTGACCCCCCTCGTCGACAGTGAAACTCAGCACTACCGTCCTGCCTCTCTCATCTGACAGAGCGTCACACCAGAGCCGGAGTCAGAACGCTTCCAGGCGCGTGTCCGTGCGCTCGGCCAGCGCCCGCCGATCGTCGGACTCCGACCAGCCCAGCGGGCCCAGCACCGACGCGCCCGCCCTTGGGAGTGGGAGGTAGCTATGCGGAAACTGGCTCAGCCGAGGGGGTCGCGACTGGGGGCTCGAACCCAGAGAATCGCACCGTCCTTCGATTCAGGGAGGGGTGAGACATCACTCATCGAGCGCGAGTGGACTACGAACAGAGAGAGGTGTACGCGACTGTCCGTAACATAGTGCTTATCCAAAGTACTATAGTTCTCGTCTCCGACGTTCGTGTATGACCAACTCCCCGGCCCCGAAATCGTTCGATGACGTGAACGAGGCTGTCGTAGCCGAGTGGAAAGCCGAGACCACTCCGTACCAGCGCGTTCGCGAGGTGATCAGCCACAGGTACACGCCCGTCTCCGCCGAGACCGTCGCTGACACCGCTCGGACCGCCCCGAAGACCGCCCGCAAGCACCTCGAGGGTCTGTCCGAGGAGGGATTCGTCACGACCGAGCCCGGTGACAGCGGCGGCACACACTACCGGCGCTCGCCGGAGTCGCTGGTCGTCGAGCAGGCGGCAGACATCCTCGAGCGCGTCTCCATCGAGGAACTGACCGACAGAATCCGGGAGATGCGTGAGGAGCTCGAAACCTACAGAAGCGAGTACGGGGTGGAGTCGCCGGCAGACCTGACCGTCGAGGTTACCACCCACGAGCTGGCGGGGACGACCGAGGACATCCCCGATATAGACCCGGAGGACCGCCAGCAGTGGCAGACCACACGGCGTAACCTCGCGTTCGCGAACGCCGCCCTGGCCATCGCCAACGCTGAATCATTCGTCGACGGCGAGACCGACGCCGTCGGAGAGAGCACGGCGACGCAGTGATCGATGAGCGGTCCAGGAGCCGACGGTGAGAGCCACTCGCTCAGAGGCCCAGTCGACAGGGCGGTCCTGATCACGATTCGTGACTTGTTCGAGGACGAAGAGCCACTGGCGACGGCCACACTCGACGACTTCCTGAACCCAACACAGCTGGCGATACACCTGGACGACGGCGTGGGTGATGCAGACACTGCGCGGATCGACATCCAGTGGACGACACGGGCCGATTACGCCTTCCACTACACTGACGCCGCCGGGGTGGACGCCCGCTGGGACAGCCATCCTCACGACCGTGAGTACGTTCGGGCTGACGGTCCCGAACACTTCCATCCGCCACCCGACGCATCGTCGGACCCCGCGGCTGTCGAGGACTCCTGTATCCAGCAGTCTGTCGAGTCACTGGTTGCTCGGGCAGTCCTGAAACTCTGGCGGACGGCCTACCACACCGACTCCGTCGGGGCGTTCAACGAGGGAGAGAACCCACCATAACGACCAGCGGTTCTGCGGGCAGGACACCAGCACCAGCCCACCTCGATGTCCCCTCCGTTGACGTTGAAACCCACGTCTCGCAGGTACGTCTCACCCTCGGTGGAAGGACCACTGCCACGGGGTCAGAATGCCTCCAGGCGCGAGTCCGTACGCCCGGTTAGCGCCCGCCGGACGTCGGCCTCAGACCACCCCAGTGGCCCCAGCACCGACGCGCACGCCCGGACCAGCAGGGCCTCGTAGTGGTCCGCGTCGATATCGTCAGGGGACACGCCCTCGTCGGCGAGGCGCACCCGGTCGCGGTCCTGCCGGTCGTCGTCGACGACGACGTACTCCACACGCTGACCCGGTGCCTTCGGCCGGTCACGCGCCTGGGCCCGCTCCAGCGCCGCCACCGTCCGGGACTGCTGCTGGTACTGGTCCAGTGGCTTGGAGACGCGTTTCTCCGTCGCCAGGGCCGCCGGCCCGACCTCGCACACTCGAAGCCGTGTGAGGGCCGTCTGCAGGCGGTCGATCACCGCCGACGGGTCACGCGTCTCATCGAACACTCGGATCAGGCTCGTCTGCACCTCGGCAACGAACGGTGGGGTGTCGTCCTGCCGGCTCTCGATTCCGCGGAACTTGTACGCCTCTCCGGAGCCGTCGGGTTCGACGTCCGCTCGCCGCCCGAGGTACCGCGTCAGCGCCCCTGCTGGCCCGTCACGCGTGGGGCAAAACGCCACCCAGTCGAACGCCTGCTCGTACTCTAACTGGATGCCGATATCGTCCGAGAGTTCGGCACACAGCGTCGCGAGGGGGACCTGTGTCTCATCCTCGACGGGCGTCACCCACAGCGAGTCGACGATGCCGTGGACCACTCGCCACCCGTTGCGCTCCAGCACCCCCTTCGCCTCGAGGAGGATCTCCCGAGCGAAGGCGTTGATCGCCTCGTGACACTCGATACGACCGTACTTCGCGTTCGAGAACCCCTGGTAGCCGAAGCAGGAGACGAGGATCCACTTCAGCGCCGACGACCGCCCCTCCAGTACCGACTCCCGCTCGGGGTCGTCCGTCTCGGCGAGGGCGTCCTTGATCGCCGACCGTGCCTCGACGAGTGGTTCCAGTACGTCGGCGAGAAATCCGCGCTCGTCGCAGATGGAGTAGTCCACCTCGGGCACGTCGGCGCGGTCGTGACACGAACACCGGATGGTGTCCGGACTGACGTTCCGCGTGATGATGATGTTCGGGTACAGCGAGGCGAAGTCCACCTCGTGGACGGTCTCGTGAACGCCCACGTCCGGGGCGAAGGTGAACCCGCCGCGGTCGGCATCATGGAGCGTCCCCATCGATTTGAACTGCTCGTGGCGCCACGCCCGCCAGGGCACCAGCACCCCTCGCCGGCGAGCCTCACGAATCTGGATCGCAGTCAGCACGTTGCCGATCGACGCCCACGCGAGTTCCTGCAGTGGCTTCCGGGACCGCCGGAAGAGGTCGAGACACCCCGCGAGGTTGGTCTCCTCCAGAAAGAACGTGTTGCGCTCGTTGATGACCACCCGCCCGGGCACGGCGTACCGAGCCGGCGAGTGGCCTACCCGCCCGTAGCTTTCGTACGTCGATGCGGTCGCGCGCTGCCGGTACCCTGGCCGTCGCCCCAGGGCGAAGTCGTCGGTGCCAACGGCATCGGCGGTCGCGAACAGTTCTGGGACGACCGCACTCTGATTCACCCGGAGCACGTCCGGGTCCGTCTCGCGGAGGTGCTCTCGGACGGACTCGACCACCTCTCGCGGCGTCCCGCTCACTCGGGTGTCGTCGACGGTGATGGACCGGACTGGGGCCGAGCACTGCTCGGGCGGCACGGTCAGGTGGCACTCCCGGAGCGGACGGGTGACCGTCGACGACGACTTCGAGGAGTCCGTGGCGTCACCCGAGCCAGTACGACCGACGGTCGTCTGCGCTCGTGGACACGGGGGAACGGGGTCGCGGCCGGTCTCCAGACAGACCCGGAACTCCGGCGACAGGTCGACGTTGAAACAGCGGTACGTGCCAGGCGCTTCCCAGCTGCGGACCGCCTGGGCGATCGACTGCACCGCGTCGATGTCGGTGACGTCGACCTGCAGAACCGGCTCAGGAGCGTGTTTGAACGCCCGCCGCGCCTCGGTCAGAGTCAGGGAGTCGACCGCCGGGTGGGCGCCCAGGTGGTCTCGGGCCGCACTCAGCAGTCGTTCGCGACCCGTATCGGTCAGGTCATGCTCGTCCGGCGGGCCACCGGCGGCCAGATACATCGTCGGCGTGTAGTCGGTGAGGTACTCCGCCACCGCGCTGTCGGCCGTGAACGACCACACCCGCTGATGCCCGTCCTCGGCCTGGAAGTCCACAGAGAACCCCATCGAACTACCCCTCCCGAGACGGGGATTGGTCGGTCGAGGTCGATCTGTTCCCCTCCAAGGCCGCGACGCGCTTCCGGAGCGTCTCGATCTGCCGCTCTTGGGCGAGGGCGATCGAGAGCAGCACCGGGACGACGGGGTCGGTGGAATTCAGTTGCCCTGCGGCATCCGCGTAATCGTGTGCGTGCTCGAACAGCCGGTCGAAGTGCGGCTGGTCGCGACGGCGTAGCCCACGGCGGTAGTCCCCCCAGCGACGCTCGATGGTCGACAGGAGATCGCGGTATGTAGGGTTAGTACGTCCCATCGATCGCCTCCCGTGGCGGCGAACTCGCAAGTCGTCTGTACGGTCGTGTCTCCTTGTGACTTCGGTGCATTCGCTTGGTGACCAGAACGAATTCACACTAAGCCCTGACCGGGTGGCTTCCGATACGGCCGATACGGACCGCAGAGAGCCCTTCTGACGAGTGGCCGGGCCGAAGAGTTATTCCAGCGACCGTAGAAGGAATGGGTGATGGCGCCACCGTCTCAGGAACGAGAGCCACAGGAGGGCGAGATCCGGCTGTGGCGAGAGAACGACTGGTGGGTCGCAGAACACTCCGAGACGGGTGTCACGACGCAAGGGCCGTCCAGAGACGCCGCGCTCGACAACCTCGACGAGGCCGTCACACTCCACAGGGGCGACGTCGGGGACGAACCGACGGCCGACGAACTCCGTGAGGTGGGCGTCGAGCCCGCCGACAACACCACTGGTGACGAGGAGCCGCCGGACGTCCTCCGATAACCCCCCGAATGGCACGCCGGACCTTCTCAGGATACGAGGTGGTGAACGTGCTCGTAAAGTTATTAATCGTTCCTGCGTCCCGTGATTCTCGTTTTGTATACGGTGGTTCGTATGCGACTTCTTCCGACTCTATGTTAGCATATACTACTAATTTTAGCATCGTATATGTCCCGTCAGAGGGACCGCTGGTGCCTACAGGAATGTCAATGGATACCGCCGGCGAGGAGCCCTCAGTTGAACACCTGAACTCGGCGACCAACCACGAATACCGCCATCTGCCAGTCCGTGTCGCCGGCCTTGTCGATAAGACCTAATAGCTTCTAATACGATCCGATACCCACGATGCCCATCTCGAAAGACGAGTTCCGGTCTATCGACGAGGGCGGACGGCCGCTCCCTGACCTCGCGCCGGACACCACCCAGGGTGCCGTGTATCGTTTCCTCCTCGAACACGCTGACCAGGCGTTCCGCCAGCGGGAGATCGTCGATGCCGTCGACGTCCCCGAGGGGAGTGTCGGCCCCACGCTGAAGCGCCTCGAAGAACACGGTCTCGTCGAACATCGCGACCGGTTCTGGACGATTGCCGACGCCGAGCATGCGGTCGCGTCGGCAGGGTTGCACGGTGCCGCTGCGGCCGACGACGTCGACGGCGGGTTCTCCGACGACGATGTCGAGGCTTGGATGGAGACCGCGGTCGACCCTATCGAACCTGCCCCCGAGTCGGACGAGGGATCGTGAGTACCGATGGCTGACCGCGGCAGCGTCGTCTGGGCCCCCGATCCGTTCAAGACCGACGGCGGGAATCCCCGCCCGTGGTTGGTCGTCTCCGGCGAGCGGATGCCCTATGCCGACGAGGAGTCAATCGCCATCGCGTTCACGACACAGTCTCACCACGCCGGCGGCTTCGCTGTGCCAAGCGAGGCATGGATCCGTGGGGAACCAGGCCAGCAGAGCTACGTCCTCCCCTGGACGGTCGCCACGCTGAAAGACGATCTCCACGTTGTCGGGCGACAGGGCTCGGTCACCGACGAGTTCACCGATCAGGTGACGACGGCGACGATCTCCTACCTGGACAGCTCGGGGGGTTCCGGCTCCGCATGATCGACGACACCAGCGGTCGGGAGCCCGCGACGCGGCTCTCGTGAAGATCCTTCGACCGCTATCTTCAGCAGATGGGGAAGAGTCGGTGTCGGCTCACCGGTGTTCGTGCTCATCTCGGGTATCTCGCTGGTGGTTGTTCTGACCTGGTCGTGGTGGGGTGGTCTGTCGCTACCTCATCTTCGATATATGAGTAAGTGAGCTGCCCTTGCTCGGTCGTGTTAAGTTAGGCGTGAGGCGGTCGTTGCTTCGGGTGTTCTATGGCCGAATTCGACCGCCTCAACGGCAGTACGGACTGGATCGATTTGTCGTTTGTGGAGCGCGAGCGGACCCCCCGCCAGCTGATTGAAGTGGGTATTCAGTTGCATCTGGCGGGTTTATCACTCTCGAATATCAAAAAGCGTCTCGAGAGGTTGGGGGTCAAACGCAGTCGCACCGCCATTCACAACTGGATAAAGAAAGCCGATCTCCAGCCAGCCGTCGACTCTACGCCGAATCACGTCGCTCTCGACGAAACGGTGATTCAGGTCAACGACTAACGCCGCTGGCTGTTCGCGGCCGTCGATCCCGAGACGAACGAAATCCTCCACGCCAGGCTGTTTCCCACTCGAACCACCGAACTAACCGTGCTGTTTCTCCGGGAGCTGAAACAGAAACAGAACGTCAAACAAGCGACGTTTCTCGTCGACGACGCCCAGCATCTCAAAACGGCACTGGCGCGACTTGAGCTCCGATTTCAGATGCGTCGCCACGGAAATCGGAATAGCGTTGAACGTGTCCTTCGTGAGGTAAAACGGCGTACCTCTTTGTTTGCAAATACGTTCAGCCACGCCGATCCAACCACCGCCGAGTCGTGGCTGCAAGCCTTCGCCGTCTGGTGGAATCAATGCTAAAGTTAACACGACC
>CAYODS010000027.1:0-27308 GCA_964402765.1 uncultured Halobacteriales archaeon | reverse complement strand
GAAGATTTTCGAGCCAGCCAGAACCCGGAGGGTTCTGGCGACGACGCAAGCACCGCAGCGACCGAAGGGAGCGAGGAGCACAGCGAGTGAGAGCCGTCGAGCACGCCGAGGGCTTCGTGAGTTTCCTCATCGAGATCGAGCACATCCGATCCAGAGAGCACGCCGAGGGCTTGGGAGGTACACGCACCGAGATCGAGCACACCTGACCCAGAGAACACGCCGAGGGCTTCGGGAATCTATTTACAAGCGTCGACGGCAGTCAACGAGAGCGAGCGGCGGGAGGCAAGCGATCCCGCGTCCCGGTCAGCCCTCACCGATTACGACGACGTCGACGGTGTGATCCTCGACCAGCCGGACGCGATCGACGATACACTCGCGGACGGTCGTCCGCCACTCCGCCAGGGCCGTCTCGTGCCACTCCCGGTGTCGGTCGCGGGTGAACTCGGTGTCGGGGGCGGCCCGGAGGTCGTCGGCGCTGTCGTCCGGGGTGGGCAGCGGCGGAGCGTCGGCGACGAGTCGCTCGGGTGGCACCCGCACGGTGTCGTCGTCGACGCCCTGGTCGAGGTGGATGCGGGCGCGCATCCGGCCGCTGAACGGTGGGGTGACCCGGAGCACGGCGCGGTCGCCGGCACCGCGACGGTTGCTCTCTAGGGCGGCGACGACGTCCTCGGCGTGGGCCGCGACGGTGCGCACCCGGCGTGGGTCCATCTCTCCGGGTGTGTCGGCGCCGGTGGTCCGTCGCTCCGAGTCGCGCCTGTCGTCCCGCTCGCGCCCGCGGTCGCCGTCGGTCACGCCCGCAGTATCACGGCCCGGTCACAAAACCGCCGCGTCTCCGGGCGGCTCCGTGACTGGTTTGTGCCCGCTCCGCCAGCGTGGTCCATGGACGCCCGTATCGCACCCTCCACGGTGACAGGGGTCGTCGACGCCCCGCCGTCGAAGAGTTACACGCACCGTGCGCTGCTGGCGGCGGCCTACGGCGACGGCGCCCGCGTCGAGGCACCGCTGGTGAGTGCCGACACCCGTGCCACGGTCCGCGCGGTCGAGGCGTTCGGGGCCACGGTGCGCCCGGTCGACGGCGATCCCCCGGGAGAGGACACCGGCGACGAGGCGGGGATCCCCACCGACGCCAGCGCGCTCGCGGTCGAGGGGTTCGGGGGGCGGCCCGCGGTGCCCGCGGACGTGATCGACTGCGCGAACAGCGGGACGACCCTGCGGCTGGTGACCGCGACCGCGGGGCTGGCCGACGGGACGACGGTGCTCACCGGCGACGAGTCGCTGCGCTCGCGCCCGCAGGGGCCACTACTCGCGGCGCTCGACGCGCTCGGTGGGCGGGCGGAGAGCACCCGCTCGAACGGCCAGGCGCCGCTGGTGGTCCGCGGGCCGATAGAGGGCGGACGCGTCGCGATCCCGGGTGACGTCTCCTCGCAGTTCGTCACCGCCCTGCTGTTCGCCGGTGCCCGCACCGACGAGGGGGTCCGCGTCGCGCTGGAGACGGAACTGAAGTCCGCGCCGTACGTGGCGATCACCCAGGAGGTGCTCTCTGTGTTCGGCGTGGACACCCGCCGCACGGAGGAGGGCTTCGCGGTCGGCGGCGACCAGGCGTACGGGCGCGAGGCGCCGTACACCGTCCCGGGTGACTTCTCCTCGGCGTCGTACCTGCTGGCGGCGGGTGCCGTCGCCGCGCCCGAGGGCCTGCGGGTGGAGAACCTCCACCCGGGCCCGCAGGGTGACACGGCGATCGTCGACGTGCTCGACCGGATGGACGCCCGGATCGCCTGGGACCGCGAGGCCGGACGGGTCGACGTCGAGCGGGCGCCGCTGTCGGGCACGACGGTCGACGTGGGCGACACGCCGGACCTGCTGCCGACCGTGGCGGCGCTGGGCGCGGCCGCCGACGGCGAGACGCGGATCGAGAACTGCGAGCACGTCCGCTACAAGGAGACCGACCGGGTGGCGGCGATGGCTGCCGAACTCCACGAACTGGGCGCCGCCGTCGAGGAGGAGCGGGACACGCTGGTGGTCCGTGGCGACGAGTCGCAGTTGCAGGGCACCCGCGTCGACGCCAGGGGCGACCACCGCCTGGCGATGGCGCTGTCGGTGGTCGGGCTCGTCGCCGAGGGGACGACGACCGTCGCGGGCGCGGAACACGTCGCCGTGTCGTTCCCGGGGTTCTTCGAGACGCTGTCGGGGGTGGGTGCGAGCGTGGACCTGACAGACTCAGGGTGAGCGGGCGGGCCCCGGGAGTCACTCGCCGTCGTCGGGCCGGGAGTCCCGGTCGCGTGCGGAGATGTCGGGGCCGGGAACGACGTCACTCGGCGTCACGGCGGGACCGGGTTCGTCGTCGCCGTCTCCCTCGTCGGGTGTCTCGGGCGGTGGGCCATCGGCGATAGCGGGCGTGTCCGGGGTGTCGGCGGTCCCCGGTGCCGGTCGCTCGGCACCCGGTGCCGGGGGTGGGTCGTACACGTACGACAGTCCGTCGTGTCGGACGACACAGCGCCCGGTGTCGGCGGCCTCGACGACGCGGGCGTCAGTGTCGATGGCGAGGTCGACCAGCCCCTGGAGAGACTCGACGCGGACGGTCTCGTCACGGACGGCGTCCGCTCCGGACCGCACGGTCGTGATCCAGTCGTCGAACTCGCGACGGGTCGAGCGGTACGCCAGCCACTCCCGTTCGGCCTCGTCGACGGTCAGCACTCCCCGGTGCCGGCCGACCAGCAGGCCCAGCGTGGCGAAGACGCCAACGGCGAGCGTGACCGGTCCCCCGACCCGCTCCAGCGTCCCCGGGGGGACGGTGACCGAGACGGTCTGTGTCCGCGTGTCCTGGTGGGTGACCTGCCCGGGGTCGTCCACCCGGTAGACGCCGTCGTCGAACGTGACGTCCAGCGGGTACGTCCGCTCGACGTCAACAGCCCGACCGTTGCGGGTTCCCGCTACGGTGACCCGCGCCTCGAGGAACATCTCCGTGTCGCCGGCGGTGGTCCCGAGTTGCTCCTCGGTCGCCGTCGCCGCCGCCCGGGCCGCGCTCACGTTCCACGAGAACGGCACCGAGACCGACTCGCCGGGCGACAGCGAGTCGACCCGCTCGGCGGCGAGTTCCTCCTCGTCACGCCAGAGCACGGATTCCTCACCGCCATCGTCCACGACGGACCGCGTGACAAGCACCACCCGCGTCTCAACGTCGAGTGACCCGCCGTCGCTCGCCTCGTAGGTGTAGTCGAACCGCCCGTCGAGCACGGGCGTGGGCTCCAGAAAGTACGTCGAGCGGTTCGTGAGCACCGTCCCAGCCTCGAACGGCCCGGCGCTCTCGCGGACCTCGGCGTGGTGGTCGAACGTCCCGACGGACTCCCAGCTCGCCCCCTGTCGCGTCTCGGAACGGGTGTCCGTGCCGAGGTACGCGTCCGCGGTCAGCAGCCCGCCGACGACGGCGACCGCCACGCCGACCAGCACGAGCGCCAGGAACCACCGGTCGACCCGGTCCCGGACGGCGACGGCACGACCCCCCGACATCCGATCGGTGTCTTTTCACGACACGTGATAGTCGTTTTGAATTACATTACTGGCTCACCGGACCCGGGCGAGGAGACGTCGCAGCCACGAGGGGCCGTCCCGCGACCGGGAGCGGACCCGACCGGTACCGACCAGGCGGACGCCGAGCAGGTAGAACGGTACCCCGACCACCGCGTCGACGACGACGACCGGCAGCCACGGGTGGACCCCGTACAGCGTGTCGATCACGCCGACCGGGAGCACGGCGAGGTAGCGGTGCTCGGCGACGTACCGGCGGTAGAAGCCAGTCTCGTCGGGCGCCGAGAGGGTCACCCGCGCCGTCGCCGTCTCGCCAGGCTCCACGCGCTGGCGGCGCCCGTCGACGGCGACGCCCTCGCTCGCCGGCTCGACGTAGGTCACCACCGGGAGGGTGCCGCCGTTGGCGACGGGATACTCCACGGTCGTGGACTCGCCCACCGGCACGACCGTCGGGCGCTCGGAGTCGAACTCCGCGCTGACGACGCCGTACTCCTGGGTGCCCGTGGGGACGACCATCGCCGCCGTCGCTGCCAGGACGAGCGCCGCCGCCATCGCGCCGACCACGAGCCGGGTGTCCCGTCCCGTCTCCCGGCGGGCGTCCTCGCGGGAGCGCCGCCTCGTCGTCCGCTCGCGGTACACGTCGACGGCGTACAGCCCCGCGCTGGCGACGAGCAACAGGTAGGCGAGTCCCTGTGTGCCGAGTAGCGCCCGCGTGCCGAGCAGCACCGCTGCCCGGCGCTGCACCCACGACAGCGCCCCGCCGACACCGGTGACGACGGTGCCGAGGTGCGGGATCGTGACCACCTGGCCGTTCACCCGCAGGGCCGTCGCGATGACCTGGGCGTCCTTGACCGGCGGCTCGCCGCCGTCCTGGTCGGTGAACGGGTTGGCGTCGCCCCTCGTGATCAGGCCGCGCTCGGTCTCGTCGACGACGCGGTGTGTTGTGAGGCCGCCGCCCTGCACCTCCTTCGCGCGGAAGACGACCACGTCGCCCTCCTCGACCGGCCCGGCAACCTGGGCGGGGACGGCGACGAAGCCGTCGCCCGGTTGCATCGTGGGGGCCATACTGCCGGTCTCGACGTACGAGAGGAGGACGGGCTGGCCGAGCGCGGCACCGAGGACGAGCGAGCCGAGCGCTACGACGGCGAGGAGTTCGACGACGAACCCGAGCGTTCGACGGACCGACATGTAGACGGTCGAGCGAAGTGTCGGCGCTACTGAAGAAAAACTCTCCGGTGCGGTGCGTCTCGCTACTCGTCGTAGAACACGACACTCAAGCCAGGAACGTCCCCGAAGTCGCGGTCACGGGTGACGAGCGTGTAACCGTGCTCGCTTGCCGGCGACGCGACGAGCGTGTCACGGGCAGAGAGCGGTGTCCCGTCGGCGTGGAGCTGGCCGTCCAGACCGCCCGCCGCGACGGCACCCGAGAGTCCGAGTTCTACCACCTCCAAGTCTGTAGGAAGCCGACAGCACGGTCGAACCGGTCGTCGCCGGCTCGTGCCGTCCCCCGGAGCACCTCGAACGCGCAGATCGCGGGGGTGGCGAACGGCTCGTCGGACCGCTCGTGCATCCACCCCTTTGCCGCCTCGTGGTGTCTCTGCTCGGGGTCGAGGAAGTCGACGAGAAACGAGCTATCCAAACAGTTCATTCTGTGTGTCCTCGAGGTCGTCGTCGAGTTCCTCGTGGGCCGCCGCCACGTGATCGCCGAGACCGGGACACGACCCGGCGAAGGCCACCGGGTCGGCCCGTTCGGTGAGACGGGTGACGAGGTCGCTGAAGCTCTCGTCCTCGCGCTTGAGGGCCACGAGACGGTCGTACGCGTCCTCGGTGATCGTGATGTTCTTCGAGGCCATCGAACCGAGTACACGTACCTGTACGTGTAGCTGTGGGAAAGCGTTTGCAGGTGACTATCGGTGGCACCGATTCGGTGACGTTCGCAGGACGGATGGCACCCGCGAGCGGGTCTTCCACACTGGAGGCAACCGCGACGGCGTCCGGCCGGACGCCGCCGTCGGTCTACGGCTGGTCTGCGACGACGGTCAGCGTCTCGTCGTACGTCCCGAGCGCCGTCTCGTGGGTGTCGATCAGCAGCCCAACGTCGATCCCCTCGCCGACGCCGAGTGTCGGTGACCCCTCACGGAGCACCCGGTCGTCAAAAGACAGCACGACGGTGAGAACGTCGTGTGTGATCGACGACGATAGTGCAGGTGATCCCGTCTTTGCTGTAGTTATGTTCGATAATTTCACACCGGCCCAGAGCTGGACGAACGGTGTTGTGCAGTTCAGCAATATCACGCTGCCTGATACAGTTATCCGGACGCCCCCCCGGCTTCTGGCTCGGCCACGATGACGATTTGACCCTTAGCCTCGTCGCCCTGGTAGTCCGATTCGGTAATTTTCACACCGATCTGAAGCCCCGGCTGGCCGGAGTTGCGCGCTTGAGCGTTGCTGGGGCCCTCGATACTGTTGCTCGGGTCGTCACCATAGTAGAAATCCACGCCGGCGGGTGCGTCCGACGCATCCAGGTAAATGTCGACTTCGGTCGGCCCGGTCGGATTACCGTTGACAGCGGCGTCGTTTCTGATCCGGAACACGTCGTCGAACGTGTACACCGACCCTTCGTTGATGCCGTCTCCAGTGGGGAAGACACCCCGGGAGTCTTCGTTGAAGTGGAGTCTGAGGGTTCCCGGGTTACCGGATTCTCTCGCGTACCGTCCGTTGGCGTTCTTACCCGGTTCCGGACCGCTAGCTGCCTCCTCAGCGGTTGACGGGAAGACCGCCAGGAAGGAATCGCTGTCGTCCTCGGTAGTGATCGCCACGCCACGGTCTCCCGTTCGAGCGGCAGTGAACGCACCAGTACCCATTGCGGCCGCCCCGCCGGCGGCGAGCGATCCGAGTCCTGCAAGGAGCTTGCGCCGTTTCATTGTCGGACTTCACTCGCCCCCACGACTCCATCCCACATTGATACACGCCGAATGCGGTGACGGCAGCGGGTTCTTGCGGGGACCACAGACCGAGACTGTCCGCGTGCAGACGGTCGCTGTGGACGACGCCACCGACCGCAGTTCCTGCCTGTGGGGGGGTGACGCGCCCCGAAGTCACCGGCTACGGACCACCGAGAGAACCCCACAGTCGGTCGCTGTTCGGGCCGCAGCCACCGCCTGCGGGACCGGATCACGTCGACCGTGACCCGCAAGGGGTCCTTTCGCTCGGACAAGCGTTCGCTTCGGGGCCGGCGCTGTACCAACCGCGCGGGGAGCGTGGTACAGCAGCGCCGGCCACCTGAAAATTCCGAGCGATGCGTCGCCCGGAGAAAAGTTGACAACCAAAAAATAATAATGAATAAGAACGTTGCCGAGATCAGCGTGACGGGGACACAGCGTCTGAAGGACGGGGAGACAGAGTCGGAAGGCGGCCAGGAGCGCACCGATGCGGGAGAGGGCGACGGTGTAGGCGCGGCCGAGGCTCTTCTCGACGGAGACACGGGTGCGTCGGACGTGTCGCGGGACGACATGTTCGAGATACTGAGCAACCGGCGACGTCGGTACGTGTTGCACCTGCTGAAAGACGCTGACGACGGCCGGGCCGACCTCTCGGCGGTCGCCGAGCAGGTCGCCGCCTGGGAGCACGACACCACGCCGGAGCAGCTGTCGTACGACCAGCGCCGGTCCGTGCGGACCACGCTGTACCAGCACCACGCCCCGAAGATGGACGAGACGGGCGTCGTCGAGTTCGACGAGCGCGACCAGACACTGGAGTTGAGCGAGGGGACCGAGGCCTTCGACGTCTACCTGGAGCCGACGGGCGAGGAACTGCCGTGGGGGGTGTACTTCCCGCTGCTGACGGGTGTCTGTACGCTCGCGGTTGGACTTGGCTGGCTCGGGGTGCTCGACCTGCCCGGGATGGCCTGGGCCGTGTTCCTGCTCGCGGTCTTCGGCACCTCCTCGCTCGTCTTTCTGTACGACACCCGCCACCGGATGCGGCTCGGGAGCGGCGAGACGCCGCCGGAGGTGGCCGGCGACGAGGGCTGATGCTCCGCCGAGTGGCGCTCGCACTGGCGGTGCTCGGGCTGCTTGCCGGCGTCTCCGCCACCGGCGGGTTCTCCGCCGTCTCCGCCGAGCGCAGCCTGAGCGTCGCCGTCGTTCATGACGACCGCGCGTACCTCGGCGTCGACCTCGCGGCGGACGACGCCGACGACCGCCCCGCGATCAGTTTCGTCGGGTTCTGTACGGACGAGACGCGCACGGCCGACGCGAGCGCTCGCGTCACCCGCTACAAGATCGGGGTCGACCGGACGAACGCCACCGAGGAGGCGCTGGCCGTGGCCTGGGAGACCGAGGCGTCGGTCTCGACGGTCGTGCTGAAGACCGGGAGCCCGCCGGGGCGGCGCGGCGGCGGGGCGACGGCGCTCGCGACGTTCCCCGGCGGGCAGTCGGGGACGGCGACCGTCGGCGACGGGACCCGAACGACGAACCTCACCCCCAGTGACTACTGCCCCGACGGCGAGCACGAGGCCGGCAAGGTCGAGGCAGCGGCGCTGGACGTGGCCCCGGACGCGACCGCCGTCGGCGGCGTCCGGGTCACCGTCGTCAACCGCTTTCCCGTCACCCTGGAGACGGTCACGGTGACCGCCGGCGGGACGACGCGGACCGTCGGGGGTTTGATGCCGGGTGAGTCCGCGACGGTCACGTTGGCCGTCCCCGACTGCGAGCGCGTCGCGATCGAGGGCACAGGCGAAGGCGTGGGGGTCGACCTGACGCGGGACTGTCCCTGAGGGGGCCGCGGCGGGGCCGGCGGCTGAAAGTCATATAGGGCCGCCCCGTCACGTACCGGTAATGAACGGCAACAGCCTCGGGCGCCTGTTCCAGGTGACGACCTTCGGGGAGAGTCACGGCCCGGCGATGGGGGTGACCGTCTCCGGGTGTCCCGCCGGACTCGAACTCGACCGCGAGGACGTCCAGGCCGAACTCGACCGCCGCAAGCCCGGCCAGTCGATGATCACCACCAGTCGCGGCGAACCCGACCACGTCACCATCGAGTCGGGGCTGCAGGACGGCTACACGACGGGCACGCCGATCGGGATGGTCATCGAGAACAAGGACGCCCGCTCCTCGAAGTACGAGCCCTTCGTCACCGCGCCCCGGCCCTCGCACGGTGACTTCACCTACTCCGCGAAGTTCGGCACGCGCAACTGGGGCGGCGGCGGTCGCTCCTCGGCGCGGGAGACGGTGAACTGGGTTGCCGCAGGCGCGATCGCGAAGAAACTGCTCGCCCGCGAGGGCGTCGAGGTCGCCGCCCACGTCAAGCAGATCGACGACATCCGCGCGCCCGATCTGGACTTCGAGACGATCCGGGACAACCGCGAGGACAACGAGGTGCGCTGTGCCCACCCGGAGACGGCCGACCGGATGCGCGAGCGGATCGACCGCTACCAGGAGGCGGGCGACTCCATCGGCGGGTCGGTGTACTTCGAGGCGCGTGGCGTGCCCCGGGGCCTGGGGGCGCCGCGCTTCGACTCAGTGCCCGCCCGTCTCGGCCGGGCGATGTTCGCGGTGCCCGCGACGACCTCCTTCCAGTTCGGCCTCGGCACCGACGCCCGGACGGCGACGGGCAGCCAGCGCAACGAGGACTGGACCGTCGACGCCGACGGCGATCCCGTGCCCGAGGGCAACGACCACGGTGGACTCCAGGGCGGGATCACGACCGGACAACCGATCTACGGCGAGGCGACCTGGCACGCGCCGACCTCCATCCCGAAGGAGCAACAGACGGTGGACTGGGAGACGGACGAGCACAAGGACGTGCAGGTGATCGGTCGCCACGACCCCGTCCTGCCGCCGCGGGCGGTGCCCGTCGTCGAGGCGGTGCTCGCGCTCACGCTCGTGGACTTCATGCTGCTCGGGGGCCGCATCAACCCCGACCGCGTCGACGACCAGCCAGGTGAGTACGACACCGACTACCATCCCTCCTCGCCGCTGAACGGGGAGAGCGACGGGAGCCGCGACGGCGAGGAGCCGACCAGGGACGGCGAGCGCGAGGCCCCCGAGCCGGGCGACGACGACTGACGTGGCCGACGTCTGTCACTACGCGGACCTGGAGACCGCCGTCGACGACGCCGACCGCCTGGGCCGGTTCGCCGCCCTGGTCGACCGCCACGCCGGCGACGGGGTGCTCCTGACCGACGCCGGCGACACGCTCGCCCCGTTGCTGCTCGGCGCCGAGACCGACGGCGGGCACGTCCCTCGCGTTCACGAGACGCTGGAGACCGACCTCGCGACCGTCGGCAACCACGACCTGGACCACGGCGTCGACGCGCTGTTGTCGACCGTCGCGACGAGTCCCGCGACGTACCTCGCCGCGAACCTCGCCGTCGACGGCGTCCCGCTGGCCGCCCGTCCGGGTGCCGCTCGCGTGGTCCGGCGCCGCGTCGGCGGGCACCGGGTGGCGCTGACCGGCGTGACCACGCCCACCGTCGCGGACCACCCGGCGGCCGACACCGGCCGCCTGTCGGTCGACCCCGTGGTCCCGGCGGTCCGGGCGGCGTTCGACGGCGTCGACGCCGACCGCCGGGTGGTGGTCTCGCACGCGGGCCACGTCGACGAGCGGATCGCCCGCGAGTGTGACGTGGACTGCGTGCTCGGCGGTCACGTCCACGACCACCACCACGACCGCGTCGGCGGGACGCCGGTCGCCCGGCCCCGGCCGCGGGGCGAACACCTCCTGGCGGTGAGTCTCGACCAGGGCGTCACCGTGACGACGCGGACGATAGACGAGGAGCGCGCTCCCGGCGCGGTCGAGACCGCCCGCGACCTGCGGGCCGCGGTCGGCCTGGACGACCCGGTGACGACGCTCGACGGCTCCATCCCCCGCGACCGCGAGGCGCTGCGCCCGGAGTCCGCCGCCGGCAACCTCGTCGCCGACGCCTTCCGGGCCGCCGCCGGGGCCGACCTGGCGCTGTGCAACGCCGGGACCCTCCGGGCCGGTCCGCCGCTGTCGGGCACGGTCACCGTCGGGGACTGCCGCTCGCTGTCCCCGTTCGACAACGAGGTCCACACGACGACGCTGTCCGGCGCCGAACTCCGGCGACTGCTCGCGAGTTGCCCGACGGTGACCGAGAGCGACGCTGTCGACGCCCACCTCGGCGGCGCGCGGGTCACCTATCGGCGTAACGGGGCGTGGACGCTCCGCTCCGCGCGGGTCGGCGACGAACCGCTCGTCGAGGGCCGGTCCTACGCCGTCGCGGCGCCGAGTATCGTGTTTCACTCCGAGGGGTTCGGACCGCTCACCGTCGAGCGGATCGAGCGGACACACGCCCACCAGCACGACGCCGTCGAGCGGTACCTCCGTGAGGCGGGCCCGGGACTCGCGGAGCGTGTCGCCCCCGAGGGGCGCGTCGCCGTCGAGTGAGGCGGTCGGCGTCAATCGGGGTGTGTCCGGCGTGCACCGGTTCAGATTTAATGTGCTCACGGTCGCACTCGGAGGTATGACAGTGCTCGTCGCGTACGACGGGTCAGACCCGGCGGTCAGGGCCGTCGAGCACGCGGCCACGGAACACGACGACCTCGTGTTGCTGCGTGTGACGGAGGCGGCCGACAGCTCCATCGAGGCCGGGATCGAACTCGCACAGGACGCCCTCACCGACGACGAGGAACGGGCGGTGCTGTCCGACGAGGTGCGGGACCTGCTCGCGGGCGACGACGTCTCCTACCGGGTGGAACGCGTCCTGGGTGACCCGGCGGAGAAGATCGCCGCCGTCGCCGAGCGCGACGAGATCGACCACGTCGTCGTCGGCAGTCACGGCCGGACCGGCGTCTCCCGCGTGCTGCTGGGCAGCGTCGCCGAGAGCGTCGTCAGACACGCCCCGGTCCCGGTCACCGTCGTCCGCTGACCGTCGTCGTCTCCCACGGCCGGGTGCCGACACAAGAGTGATTACCGAGTCGACGGAACCACAGGGTGTGCTCCACCTGCCGCTGGACCTCCCGCCGGAGCGCCAGGCGACGTTCGAGGCGGAGGTTGCGGCCTTCGAGGACCGTGCGGAGGAGCGAATAGGCGCCCTGCTCGCGGAGGTCGAGTCGGCGCCGGCGCGGGCGCAACTGGACCGGCTCGTGTTCAGCGCCAACGAGGTCCTCCCGAAGCGCGACTCGCGGCCCGGCCGGGTGTCGCTGCTGTCGGCGTACATCGTCGAGCAGTTGCACGCGGAGTACTCCGAGGACGAGACGCGCCGGGACCGGCTGGTGCAGTTCGCGCTCTCGGTGGAGGAGTACGCGGACATGGTGGACGACATGGTCGACGGCGACGTTGCGGAGGGGTCCGAGACGGAGGTGCTGCTGACGCTGCAGGTGCTCTGGCCCCAACTCGTCCGGCTGCTCGTGCGACTCGGCGGACGGGAGACGGAGTACTGGACCGAGAACGCCACCCTGCTCGTCGAGGCGCCGGTCGCGGAGATGACCAGCGAGCCCTCGCCGGAGAGCTACCGCGAACTCGTCGACGGGCAGGCAACACTGTTCGGGTTCGTGACCGGTCTCGCGGCGGTCGCCGCGGGCGAGGACCAGGAGACGGTCCGCCGGGCGGAGCGGCTCGGCGAGACCTTCTTCAAGTACACCCAGTTCCTGCTGGACTGCGAGCAGTACGACGGCGCGGAGGCGTGGAACGCGCTCTCGGTCATGTCCCCCGCCGAGGTCACCGAGCAGCTCCGTGCGTGGCGCGAGTCGTTCGAGGCGGACCTGGCGGCGCTGTCGGCGGAGCGGGCGCGACGGCTGCGGCCCCTGGTCGCCGTGGACCTCGACGCGTGGGACGGCGCGGGCGGGGGCGAGTGACCGGGACGGGGGCGTCAGCCGCCGGTGGTCACCAGAAGTCCCCGTCTCCACCACTGTCCGACTGGACGTCGATCGTGGTGGTGGCGGTGTCCTCGACGCCGTACTCGCTGGTGACGGTCAGCGTGACCTCCTTCGAGCCGGTGGCGTCGAACTCGTGGCTGACGTACTCGCCGGTCTTCGTCACCGGGCCGAACGTACCGCCGGGGAACGTCCACTCGAACGACTCGATTCGGTCCGATCCCTCTGCGGGCGTCGATCCGGAGGCGTCGAACTGGACGGCCTCGCCGGTCGTGACCTCCGTCGAGTCGACGTCGATCGCCGCCGTCGGGGTCGGGTCGGCGCCCGTGCCGTACTCCTCCACGGTCAGTTCGTACTCGCTCCCGGCGAACCCCGTGGTGACCAGCACGCCGTACTCGCGGTCCACGCTCACGGTGTCCCGCTTGAGGACGATCTCCTCGTCGGCGGAGTCGGTGTCTGACTCCCGGTCGTAGTCGTCCCGCGCGGGGATCCGCCCGTCGAACGTGACGTACAGGTCGAAGTCCCTGCTGTCGTTGTCGGTGTCCAGGGAGAACCTGATCTCACACGGGGCCGAGAGCTGTGGCTCGTAGGTGTACCCCTGCTGTCCGCCGATGTCTCTGATCTCGTCGTCCTCCCTGAGACGCTCGACGGTGTTGCCACAGCTTCCCGATCCGTCGGGACCGGTACCGGTGCCATCACCCCCGACCCCGAACTCCGACCTCGTGAGCCGGTACGCTCCCGCGCCACTGGCCGACCGGACCAGGACACCGTGTTCGCCGCTCGCGACGGCGTCTGAGCCCTCGACGACGACCTCCTCGTTCGGCCCCGACCCCCGCGACCGCAGGTCGCTGTCGCCCCGCGTGGGTGTCCGCCCGTCGAACGTGACGTACAGGTCGAAGTCGGCGTCGTCACTCTCCGCCTCCAGGCTGTACACGACCTCGCACGGCTCGGCGAGTGACATCTCGAAGGTGTACGTGTCGCCGTCACCATCACCACTCAACCGTCCGCTCGTCGTCGTGCTCTCCTCCGTCGCTCCACACGTCTCGACCGCGGCCGCGCGGTCGACCGATCCGACCGCGAGGAGCCCACCCGTCGCCGCCGTCGCCTGCAGGACCGACCGTCGGTGGAAGCCGGTGTCTGGCTTCTCCATGTTTTAGG
This sequence comes from uncultured Halobacteriales archaeon, assembly GCA_964402765.1. GTDB lineage: Archaea > Halobacteriota > Halobacteria > Halobacteriales > SW-7-71-33 > SW-7-71-33. Next base: position 13,791 of record CAYODS010000027.1, on the reverse strand, counting down.
ATAACATCTGCAATAATTAAATTTTTCCAAATAGTCGTATAAAACTTACACGGGATGCGGAAGATACGGAGGGCTGTGAGTTGGATCGTTGCGGCGCGCGAGCGGAGGGCGCCGTCCAGCCGGCGGCGCCGAGGTCCGGGCGTGACTCCGGTCACACCCTCGGGGACGGCAGTGCTCGTCGCGTACGGCGGCTCCGAACCGGCGGCGAGGGTCGTCGAGTACGCCGCCACGGAGCACGACGAGGCGCTGGTGGTGCCGTGGGTGGCCGAGACCGCCGACAGCTCGATCGAGGCCGGGATCGGACTGTCGTGGGAGGCTCCGTCCGACGAGGAGGGGGCGAGGGTGGTGTCCGAGGTGGTGCTGTCGCTGCTGGCGGGCAAGGCGGTCTCCCACCGAGTGGGGCGGGTACCGGGGGACTCGACCGGCAGGACAGCCGTGGTGGCCGAGCGCGACGAGATCGACCACGTCGTCGTCGGCAGTCACGGCTGGACCGGCGACGCGTGGGCCGGTCCGGCTACCAGAACGAGCCGCCGCCGTCGTCGCTCTCCTGCACCTCCACCGTGACCGTCGTGGTGTCGACGGCACCGGATCGATCGGTGACCTCCAGGGTGACGTCGACCGACCCCGTCGAGTCGAACTCGTGGGTGACGGTCTTCCCGCGTTTCTTCCCGGGGCCGAACAACCCGCCCGGGAACGTCCACACGTAGGAGTCGATGTCGCTCGCGCCGTCGGGGTCGGTCGAGCCGGAGCCGTCGAAGGTGACCGGCGACCCCACCTCGGGCGTGGTCGAACTGGCCTCCGCCCGTGCCGTCGGCGCCTCGTTTGTCACCTGCACGGTCTTCGTGGTGTCGGTGCTGTAGCCGTGCTCGCCGGTGACGGTCAGGGTGATCGTCTTGCTGCCGCCGGTGTCGTAGGAGTGACTGGCCGTCTGCCCGGTGGCGGTGGTGCCGTCGCCGAAGTCCCAGTCGTAGCTCACGATGTCGTCGTCGGGGTCGCTCGACGGGGAACCGTCCACGGTGACGGTCTCGCCGATGCCGACCGACTCCGAGCTCAGGGTGAAGTCCGCCTCGAGGTTCCCGTTGACGACGCCGATCTCCCGCTCGGTGGCTGCCGTCGCGCCGTCGTCGTCTCTGACCGTGAGCCGGACGGTGTAGTTCCCGGGCTCGTCGTAGGTGTGCTCCGTCGTGCGGCCTCTGGTGCGCGTGCCGTCACCGAACTGCCAGTCGTATGCGACGATCGCGCCGCCGGGGTCCGAGGACTCCCGCCCGTCGAACTCGACGGTGTCGCCGGGCAGGGGCGACTCGTCGGACACCTCGATGACCGCCTCCGGCTCGGCGTTCGTCACCTCGATGTCGAGGTAGGCGCTGTCGGTGGCGCCGTCGTCGTCGGTGACGGTCAGGGTGGCCTGGTACGTGCCCGTCTCGTCGTAGGTGTGACTGGCGTACTCCCCGCCGGCCTGGTCGCCGTCGCCGAAGTCCCACGAGAACGAGGTGATCGACCCGTCCGGGTCGTACGAGTCGCTGGCGTCGAAGTCGACCTCACTGCCGACGGTCACCGATCCGTCGCTGTTGTCGATGTAGAAGTCGGCCTCCGGCGGGTCGTTCGAGCCGCCGCCACCGCCACTGCCGTCCTCGACCTCGACGGTGTCGGTCTGAGAGTCGGTGGCGCCGTCGTCGTCGGTCACGGTCAGGGTCACCTCGTAGGTGCCGGCGTCGTCGTACTCGTGGTCCACGACCTCGCCGTAGTCGTCGGTGCCGTCCCCGAACTCCCAGTGGAAGTCCTCGACCTGCCCGTCGTCGTCGTAAGACTGGTCGGCGTCGAACTCGACGACATCGCCCGTGTCGACGGTCGAGTCGCTGATCGAGAACTTCGCCTGTGGCGGTTGGTTCGACGCCCCGCCGAGCCCGTACTCCTCCGCCTCGAGGGTGTAGTCGCCGCTCCCGTCGTAGGCGTACACCAGCACGCCGTAGTCGGCACCGTCGTACACCTCGTCGTCGTCGAGGAGGATCTCCTCGTCGGTGCCGGTGCCGGCCGACCGACGGTCGTAGTCGTCCGGCGCCGGCGTCCGGCCGTCGAGGGTGAGGTACAGGTCGAAGTCCACCGGGTCCGACGACGTGAGCATGTACACCACCTCACACGGCTCCGCCAGCGCCGTCGTGAAGCTGTACTCGTCGCTCGCACCCGCTCCGTCGAGATACCCGGTGTCCGTGCTGCTCTCGTACGTGTCTCCGCACTCGTCGGCCGCTGCCCGCCCCGCGAACGACCCGACCGCCAGTGACCCGCCCGCCGCGCCGGTGGCCCGCAGGAACGTCCGCCGGCTCAGTGCTCCAGTTTCGCTGTCCATGCCTGCCACACGTTATTCCGTCATTTCATTTAATAATTTTGTATTGGAACGAGCAAAATTTAACCACTCGTCTCGAAAGTTGGTTGCCTCCGCTGCCGGCGGGGGCGGGTGGGGTCGGCGGGCCTTTCGCAACCCTTTTTTACGGTGTTCGTGTATCCCGTCGGTGCGCGCCGCCTTAGCTCAGACTGGGAGAGCACTCGACTGAAGATCGAGCTGTCCCCGGTTCAAATCCGGGAGGCGGCATATTCTGAGATCGCAACCGCGAGCGTAACGAGCGGTCCGTCGAAGAAACGACGCAGGACGGATTTGAACGAGAGAACGACGAGCACGGCGAGTCGTTCGCGTGGTTCGAATCCGGGAGGTGGCACGTTCGTCACGAGCAACTCGCGAGCGACAGGCCCTCGCCCCGTCGGTCCGTGGTCGACTCTACGTCCGACTGTCGAGCGGTACAGACTTATGCCGCTGGGGCGAGAAGCGTACAACGAGGAACGCGCCGTGGCGTCACCCCTGGTCACACTCGCGACTGCTCTCGCCGCCGCGAACGTGGTGATACTGGCTGGTCTCGGCGCGGTGTGGCTGCGGAACTACCGCCGCTTTCGCACCAGTCTCACGCTCGGCCTGTTGCTGTTCGCGGCGGTGATGTTGGTCGAGAACGTCGCCGCGATCTACTCGTTCTTCGAGTGGGGGGCGCTGTACGCCGACGGGCAGTTCGCCAAGCGGTTCATCACCGGGCTCCGCGGACTCCAGATCCTCGCGCTGGGGTCGATGGCGTACGTCACCTGGCAGTAGTCCGGTCACGGTGGCCCGCAGGCATAAGTCCTCACGAGTGGTATCTCGGGGGAGTCATCAGTATGGTCCGGAGGGGCACACTGTACGACGCCGCTGGTCTCGGGTGGGCGTTTCTCGTGGTCGCCGCCACGTTCGTGGTGGTGATCCCCGACGTCGACCCGACGGTGGCGCCGTCGGACGTGCCTGGGCCAGGCCCGGTCGGGGTGTTCGTCGCGACGCTCGTGCTGATCGTGGTCGGGACGACGGTCGTCGGCCGACTGCGGGTCCGCGAGTGGCGGGCGGCGGGGCGACGCGTCGGTCTCGAACCGGAGGGCGGCGGGCTGTTCGGGACGCCGGACCTCGCGGGGACGGTCGACGGCCGACGGGTGCGGGCCAGGACGATCGAGCGCCGGACCAGCACCAGCGGGAGCGAGTCGAGCACGAGCACCTTCACCGTCGTGGAGACGGACCTGCGGGCGCCCGCCGACCGGGGACTGATCGTCGCCGCTCCGGACGCCGGCGCGGACGTGGTGATCGGCGAGGCGCCGGACAGGGAGACCGTCGGCGAGTACGAGGTGGTCGCTGGCTCGTTCGACCTGGCTCGGGCGGTACTCTCAGAGCGCGTACGGTCCACGCTCGCGACGCCGACGCTGCTGGAGTCGGTGTGGGCCGGCGACGCGACGGAGGCGATGCTCGACGCCATCCCCGACGGCGACGGACTGACTGGAATGCTGGCGGGCGCCATGGAGGAAAAGATAGCGTCGAAGTTCCCCGACGAGCCCGACACCGTGGGCACGCAGACGAAGGGACTGTTGCTCGACCCGGCCGAACTGGAGGCACAGGTCGAGGCGGTCCTCGCGGTCGCCGAGGAGTTCGAGCACGCGACCGAGACGTAGCCCAGGCGAGCGACGACGGACCCCGTGGTCCCGGTGGTGCTGGGTCAGTGTCGCCGGGTTGGGCGTCGCCTCAGACTGGTCCCTGCAGGTGGACGTGGATGAGGCGGTCACAGTCCTCGTCGCCACACACCGGGCAGGCGTCGTCGTCCTCGACGGTGTCGACTCCGCCCGCGGCGACGAGCACTCGCTCGCCGCGGTAGTTCAGTTCGTAGCCGTCACCGGTGGTCCGGAGGAAGTGCTCCTGGAGTTCGTTCAGGTGGTAGTTGAACCGCCCCGGGTCCTCGACGCCGACGCGGGTCCGCAGGTCCGAAAACGGGAGCGGCCGGTCGGTGTCGGCGAGTGTTCGGAGGATCGCGACCCGTGTCTCGTGGGTGAGCGCGTCGAGCGCCCCATCGAAGCCGCGGTCGGTCACACCACCCGTTCGGCGGTCCCGTCTGCTATACTTTGTGGGGCGTTGAACGCCGGTTCACTCCAGGCTGGCGACGGCGTCCGCGGCGGTGAACGACGTGACCCCGACGCGGTCGTCGTCGACCTGGCACTGGACGGTCTCGATCTCGCCGTCGACGGCTCCCGGGAGTGCCTCGACGAACCGTCGGTACGGCGCTGACTCGGTGTGTGCCTCGGCCGCGGCGGCGTCCTCGTACTGCTCGAAGAAGTGCACGAGCGTCGGGTCGGTGAGGTCCCTGGCGGCCCGGTACCGCACCGTCCCGTCCTCCGCCCGGGCGTGCTCGACGAGCGTTCCGATCCGGTCCAGCAGCACCGACTCGCCGTCTCCCCCCAGCGGGATCGTGGTGTGGACGAGTATCATCACCCGCCTTTCGGCGCCCACCCAGAAAGTACCGGCCGCCGTGTCTCGCGGCGGGTGACACCCCGGACCGGTCCCGCCCCTGCTGTCGGGCGGGCGTCGCCGCGCCGACTCATCAGCGAGGGCGAAATATTGATACTACGGAAGGTGCTGCCTCTAACGAAGTCGCCGGCGATGGGTGTGTCGCTCGTGGCGACCGCTGACCGGCGGCGACCGAGTGACCCATGTCCGGAGACGACAGCGAGGACGACACGGCGGCGAGCGACACCGGCCGACGGGGGCTGGTGAAGTGGGTGGTCGGCGTCGGCGTCCTGGTGGTCGCGGGCGTCGGTGGGCTGCTCGGGTGGCAGTTCGTCACCCGCCCGGAGGTGGCGGACTTCGACGTCGTCCGCGGTGACGGGACGAACGTGTACTCCGTGACGGTGCGGAACGAGGGGGGCCCCGGCGGCGTGCTGGTGGTCCTCAGACTGCGCGACGCGAACAACGAGGTGCTGTTGCGACGCGAGCGGGAGATCACGATGGACGGGCGGACCGACCGTCGGCTGGAGTTCGAGGTCGCTCCGCCAGAGGGAACCGACGAGTACCGGTTCGAGGTCGAACCGACGGACTTCCCCGAGAACGTCGTCGCCTGACGGCGCGGTGGTCGCCTGTGGGACACCGCTCGCCACCCGACCGACGCCCCGGTCAGGGGGCCGGGACGAGTCGAGTGACGGCCTCGGCGACGCGGTCGGCCCCGTTCTCCCGCGGGCGTGGTGTGCCCGGGTCGTCGTGGACTGCGAGCACGTCCTCGGTCGAGTGGGCGACGTGGAACCCGTCGAGGCGGGCGACGGCGTCCGCGACGCCGCGCTGCTCGGAGGTCGTCGGGACCACGACACAGGGCGTGCCGGCGACTGCGGCCTCCATCACCGTCGAGTAGCCCGAGCAGACGATCAGCGCGGCGTCGGCGACGTACGGCTGGAGCGACGGCTGGACCGTCCACTCCTCGCCGCCGACGACGGTCACCTCCCGGCCCTGCCGTTCGAGCGCGTCGGTCAACTCCCCGGAGGCGACGCCGTATGCGCTGGGGACGACGAGCACGTCCACGTCCACCGCCGGGTCGGCGTCGCCCGCCGTCTCGCTCTCGTCCCCGCCCGTCCCGCTGGGGGCGATCGGCGGGACGACCTCGGTGCCGGGGATCGTCGGCTCGCCGGGCCACACCTTCGGGCAGAGGAACCGCTCTGCGGTCGCCCGCGTGAGACGGTTGCGCGTCCAGGCGCCGAGCCGTTCGGCGGGCGCACCGTACAGGCCGGCGGGGTCGTGGCTGAGGTAGACGTAGCGGCGGCCGTCGAGGGTCGCTGCGGCGGCGGCGGCGATCCCGTCGGTCACGACGAGGGCGGGGTCCTCGCGGTCGAGCCACCGGCGGTAAGCGGCGACGCGCTCGACCGCCGCCGGGCCGCTGTGGCGAGCGGCGGCCACCAGCCCCCCCTCGCGCTGGTAGTCCGCGACGAAGTCGACGGTGGGTGGCTCGTAGGGGTCGTAGCCGTTGGCCGCAAGAAAGGCCGTCCCCGGCCCGCCGCCCGCCGTCGTGACTGGGTAGCCTGCCCGCTCGACCGCCTCGGCGACGGCGAGCATCCGGCTGGCGTGGCCCGCCCCCTCGCAGTGGTGAGCGACGGCGATCTCCGTCACGTGCTGTCGTGTTCGCCCGGCGGGTAAACGAGCGGTGATCTCCCGGCGAGCGGATGTGGATGGGTTTTTGTCCGTCGGCGGGCGAGAGCGGACAGATGGACGGGGCCACGGGCGCCGGAGGGCGGTCGGGCGAGGGTGACGGCGACCGACCGAACCTCCTGCTGGTGTGTGTGGACTGCCTGCGGGAGGACCTGCTGCGCTCGGACCGAACGGAGACGCCGTACCTCGACTCGCTGCGCGAGGACGGCCTCGCCTGCCGGGACCTGTACGCCAGTGCCACGACGACCACGCCGGCGATCGCCAGCCTGCTGACGGGGTCGTACGCCGAGCGCAACGGGATCTACTCCCTGCAGCGGGGCAGTCTCGCCGACGACGTGGACCCGATCGCGGCGCTGTTGCCCGAGGCGTACCACACCGAGGGGCTGGCGACGGGGCCGCTGGTGCCCGAGACCGGCCTCGACCGCGGGTTCGACGCCTACGACTGCCGGCCCGAGGACGCCTCGCTGTTCGGGGACTGGCGCGAGACGGCACTCGACCGGATCGCCGGACTGCCGGAGCCGTTCTTCGCGTTCGTCCACCTGTGGGAACTCCACGAGGACGTCCACGTCCCGGCGGCGTACGACAGCCCGGAGTACGGCGAGACCCCCTACGAGCGGGCGCTGTCGGCGCTGGACGACGAGGTGCGGGCGCTGGTGGAGGCTACCCCCGAGGACACGCTGGTCGCCGTCGTCGGTGACCACGGCGAGAGCATCACCCACCGCCACAGCGTCGCCCGCCTGCTGGTGAAGTCCGCCCGCGACGCCCTGCGGTACTACGGCGGCGTCGACACCCGCGACGCCGTCGGGCGCCTGAACCGCGCGATGGACGACCGCGGCCCGGACGTCGACGATCACTACGTCGAGAACGGCCACGGCGAGAACGTGTACGACTTCACGACGAACGTCCCCTTCCTCCTCGCTGGCCCGGGCGTCGACCCGGCGACCGTCGACGCCCAGGTACGCCAGATCGACGTGTTGCCGACGCTTCTGTCCGCGCTGGGCGTCGACGCCGAGACCGACGGCAAGGCGATCGGGCCGGACGCCGGGGACCGCGTCGTCTACATGCGGGCCTGTGGTGCCTCGCTGCACCGGGAGCGCAACTGGGCGCGGGCGGTCAGGTCAGACGGCGCGAAACTCGTCACCTACCCCGAGCGCGAGTGGTCGGACGAACTGTACGACCTCGAGGCCGACCCCCGCGAGCACCGCCGCGTCGAGGACCCCGACCGCGCGGCCGAACTGCGACGCCTCCTGCCCGAGCGCGGCACCGACCCCACCGACGTCGAGACGATCGCCGTCGAGGACCGCCTGGAGGACCTGGGCTACCTCTGAGCCGACGACCACGGCGAGCGGTCGCCGGGCGCCCGACGCACCGATCCGGTCGCCGTCGGGTTGCCGCGTTTCTCCCGGTGAAAACAACAGGAATACAAGCGCCGAACGCGCCGGTACCGGTGAGGATGCGAGACCAGCGGTTCCTCGAGTCAGAGTGGGACTACTGCGTCGTGCTCGACGCCTGCCGGTACGACGTCTTCGAGTCGGTGTACGAGGAGTACCTCGCGGGGAGCCTGGAGAAACGCCGCAGTCCCGGCTCCTCGACGCCGGAGTGGGCCTACCGCACGTTCACCGGTGACCACGATCTCGCGTACTTCTCGGGGAACCCGTTCATCAACGACCTCGGGGTGCCGCTGAACGAACTCAAGTGGGGCGCCAGCTGTGACTACGAGTGGACCGCGAACGAGCACCTCCGCAGCGTCGTCGACGTGTGGGACAGCGGCTGGGACGACGACCTCGGGACGGTGCCCCCGGACAGTCTCGCCCGGGCGATGCGCGAGCACCGTGACCTCGTCGACGCCGCCGGGCGGACGGTGCTGCACTACATGCAGCCCCACGCCCCCTTTCTCTCCCGTGGGTCGGGACAGAAGCTCAGGCGCATCCAGAAGGGCATCCGCCAGCAGGGTGACGGCGAGCGGGCGACCGACGGCGGCCCACTCGCGACCGTCACCGAGGCGGTCCGGCCCCGCGTCGAGAGCGCACTCGACGACAGCCGCCTCGCCCAGAAGGTCGGCCTGTGGCTCGAACTCGACCCCGTCGACCTCGTTCGGGACGGCACCCGCGACACCGCCATGCGACTCCACGAGGAGAACCTCCGCATCGCTCTGGAGGCGGTCGCCGACCTCGTGCCCGAGTTGGACGGGCGCGTCGTGGTCACCGCCGACCACGGCGAGGCCTTCGGCGAACAGGGCGTCTGGGAACACCACATCGAGACCCACATCCCCCCGCTGGTCGAGGTGCCCTGGCTCGTGCTGGACTGACGGCTGGGGCTGGGGGCACAGTCTTAGTCACCTGGCCCCGTGCACCCCGGCATGACCGATCGCACGCTGCGGGCCCTGCTCGACGGCAACCGGCGCCACGTCGAGTCGCTGCCGGCGGAGTACTTCGCGGCGGTCGAGGACGACCAGCGTCCCGAGGTCGTCTCCGTCTGCTGTGCGGACTCCCGCGTCCCCCGGGAGGGGATGTGGAGCGTCGACGAGCCGGGCTGGCTGTTCACCCCGAGCACGATCGGCAACCAGACCTGGACCGTCGAGGACGGCGAGCGCGTCGTCGACGGGAGCGTGCTGTACCCGCTGCGGTACACCGACACCCGGGTGGTCGCCGTCGTCGGCCACACCGCGTGTGGCGCGGTGACCGCCGCCCTCGACGCCGTCCGCCAGGGGCCCGACCCTGAGGTGCCCGCCGGCGTGGCCCGCCTCGTCGACTCGCTGGTCCCCGTGGTGGAGGCCGGGCTGGCGGACGACCGCGTCGACCCCGACGCCGAGGACCTCGTGCACCGACTCGCGGAGTTCAACGTCGACCGCCAGGTGGCCTTCCTCCGCGGGGCCGAGGACGTGCCCGACGACGTGACCGTGTACGGCTTCGTCTACGACTTCCAGGGTGTCTACGGCGACGCTCGCGGCCGGGCGTACCTCGTCAACGCCGACGGCGAGACCGACCCCAGGCGACTGCGGGCGCGGGTGCCGGCCGCGTTCACCGACCACGTCGCCCGCCTGCTGTGAGTCAGCTCTCCAGCTCGCTCGCCACCTCACGGAGGCGCTCGACGCGCTCCTTCGTGGGCGGGTGGGAGTCGGGGAACAGCTCCTGGCTGAGGACCGTGTCGTCGCCGTCGTCGTCGTTGAACATCGGCAGGCCCAGCGAGGAGACGTACAGCGCCTCGACGCCGCCGTCCAGTTCGCGCAGGTCCTTGTCCGGCAGCGCCTGCATCTCGTCGTCGATGGTCTCCAGCGCGCTCGCCAGCGCCGCGGGGTCGCCCGTGATGACCGCCGCGCCGCGGTCGGCGGCGTACTCCCGGTACTGCGACAGCAGTCGGAAGAGGGTCATGCTCGCCACCCAGAACATCGCCGAGACGGTGATCGTGACGATCGCCGTCACGACGAACAGCACGATTATCGCCAGGAGTCCCCGCCCGTCGTCGTCACCGGAGCCCCCCATGTCCGACAGTCCCCGCAGGAACAGTTTCAGCGCCGAGTACGTCAGCGAGGAGACGACGTAGGTGAACGTCGGCAGCAGGTACGCCATCGACATGACGGCCACGTCGCTGTTGCGGACGTGGGCCACCTCGTGGGCGAGGACGGCGTCGAGTTCGTCGTCGTCCAGGCGCTCGCGCAGCCCCTCGGTGACGGCGACGGTGGCGTCGCCCGAGGACCGCCCGGTCGCGAAGGCGTTCGGTACCGGGGAGTCCACGACGGCGACCTTCGGGGGTTCGACCTCGGCGGTGCGTGCCAGCCGCTCGACGCGCCCGTACAGGTCCGGTGCCGTCTCGCGGTCGACGGTCCGGGCGCCGACCGAGCGCAGCGCCGCCTCCCCGCCGGCGACGTACGCGAGCACCAGGCCGACGAGCGTGAGCGCGCCGACGATCCGGACGTCCACGCTCACCGACCCCAGCGACGTCTCGAGAAGGTCCTCCGCCAGCGGGATCACGATCGCGTTGAGTGCCGTCGTCATCGTCAGGGTGAACGCCACCGGCAGCACCGCCAGCAGGACGAGCGTGAGCAGCATCCGGTACTGCAGCGACCGGTCCGTCTCCCAGTCCATCACCTGAGGACTCCGCGTGGACTCACTTGAAGGGGTCGGCCCGTCTCCCGTGGCGGGCGCCGACCTACCGCTCGCGCTCGCGCTCGTCGCCGACGTAACTCGCCACGCTGATCAGAAAGCCCGTGCTCGCGGTGACGACGGCGATCGACCCGACGACGACGACGGCGATCTGGAACAGCCGACCCGACAGCGTCCGTGAACTGATGAACAGGAACACCGCCGTGACGAAGGCCACCAGCGCGAGCAGGCGCCCGAACCGGCCGATCGGCAGCGGGTCCTCGCGCTCGCCGGTCTCGCCCGTGGCGGCGGCACCGCCGTCGGCCTCCGGCGGGTCCGGCTCAGCCGACATACTCGAGGATCTCCATCAGCACGCCCTGGTAGTCGTCGTCGGTGTACGAGTTGCCCAGCGAGTGCACCGCCTGGCAGATCCACACCCCGGCGGCGAAGTTGATGAACGCCACCACCGAGACGGTCTGGATGAGGTCCTCGAGAAACAGCCACGACCCGATCGCCCCCAGGCCCGCGAGGGCCATGAAGACGTGTGTCACGAGCGAGCGTGTCCCGAAGTCCGCGAGGGGACGCAAGGCGCTGACGGGCATTCGCCGGGAAGAGGGGCGGCAGACACATAAACGTACAGAGACCCGGCGAGCGCTCGACGCCAGGCCGGCGAGGCTGGCCCCGTGACCGGACGAGCGCAGCCCCGAGAGGTCGCCCCGGGACACACCACGGGAAGCGGTCGGCGAAACGCTTTCTTCACGCCGGTGCCGTCCGTGTCACGTATGGTCGACCTCGGAGCGGTCGCGTTCGGGGTGGTCTTCGTCGCGATCGGGTCGGTGATGCTGTACACGGCGTACTACAGGAGCCGGGCGAAGCGTGTCATACAGGGTGCCGACGCGGTGTCCCCCGGGGCGGTGACGCCGGGGGGCCCAGCGAAGGTCGCCGGCGAGGTCCGTGCCGTCGAGGGGACACACGAGGGGCCGGTCGACCGCGAGCCGGCCGTCGTGACGGGCTACGAGATCCAGAGCTACGAGACCAGCGGGAAGACCAACCAGTACAGGACGCGTCACAGCGAGACCACGACCGAGCCGTTCGAACTGGTCGGAGACGGTGGTCGCGTCCGCGTTCCCGAGTCGGACCCGACGCTGCGTGTCAGTGCCGTCACCGAGCAACTCAGCCAGCGGGCGTTCGAGCGACGGGCGGACCTCGGGATGCACCTGGAGAAACTGGACGAGGAGATGAACCCGTTCGACCTCACGGACGACTGGCGACACAGACAGCGCTCGGTCCGTCCCGGCGAGGAGGTGTACGTCTACGGTGAGGTCACCGACGACGGGTCGGGGCCGCCGACGGTCGACCGGACGTCGCGTGGACTCCTGTACGTCCTCGAGGACGAGGACTCGTTCCAGTCCTCCACGGACCTCTACCTCGTGGGACTGGGCGGTGTCGCGTTCACGCTGGTCGGACTCGTGGTGCTGGCGCGGCTCCTCCCCGTCTGAGGGCCGGGCCCGTCTCCACCGGTCGTCCCCGTCGCCGGTCAGTCCCGCCCGGCGAACTTCCCCGGCGCCTTCGTCCAGTCCCACCGACGGTGTTTCAGCTGGGGCTCCGCACCGGCGGGGATCGCGTCGTACGACCGCAGCAGGTCACGGATCCCGTCGCCGCCCCCGAAGTCACCGCGGTACCACAGAAAGAGGCGGGGCACACGGACCACGCCCGCCTCGGGGTCGTGCTCCACGGTCTGGAGGTAGGCGCGTGTCGCCCGGTCGAGTTGCTCGTCGATCCGGTCGGCGTCGTACGAGCGGATGGCGGGACAGGACGCCGCCCCACAGTTCAGCGCGAAGTGCACCCGCGGGTCCGGGTCCGCGAGGCGGTACCGCCGCTCGAACGCACCCGGGAACAGTCGGGGCACGTACCCCAGCCCCAGCGACGCCTTCCCCCGCAGTACGCCGTGCTCGACGTCGTCGAGACTGAGCGACGTCCCGGCGACGGTCAGGGAGTCGGCCCTGAAGAAGCGCAGCGTCCGCAGGCGACTCTCGTACAGGTCGGGGCGGTCGGCGAGCAGCAACTGGGTGGCGGCGTTGTAGCAGTTCGTCCAGAACGCCAGGGCGGTCCGGCGGTCGGTCCGCACCCGGTCGAGGGCCGCCTCGTCGTACGTCGCCAGTCGCCGACGGTACGGCGTCGGGTCGTCGCCGGCCCGGACCACCTCCAGCAGTCGCCGGGCGCAGTCCCCGGGCGCGAGGTCCGCCGCCGGGTCGCCGTCGACATCGTCGGTGACCGGGTCCATACCGACTGGCCGGGACCGCCGGACAAAAAGGCTGGGCGGCGTGACGGGCGTCGTGCCCGACTACTCGGCGGCCATCTGTCGGGTGATATGCTCGACGACGTCGCTCGGGTCGTCGACCTTCGTGAACACGACTTCGGACCCGTCGGTGCCGGCGGTGACGACGTGGACGTCGCCGTAGGACAGCAGTCGGCCGATCGTGGACTGGGTGAAACTGGTGTTCTCGACGCTGTCCATCGGGAGGTTCGTGACGTCACGGGAGACGATCCCCCGCTTGTGGTACACCTCCTCGGTCGTGACCAGGTAGCGGTGACTGTACCACCGCAGCAGTTCGCCCGCCACCGCGGCGACGCCGATGAGCGCCAGCACCCCCGCCAGCGCGAGTTGCGCGAGCCCGGTCACCCCGGCGGGCAGCGCCCCCACGAACGCGAGTCCACTGATGGGGACCACCAGCACGGCGAGCCCCGCGACCACCACCACCACCGGCACGAGCATCTCGACGGCGTACGGGCGCAGCGACGGCGGGGCGGACCAGACGATCTTCTCGCCGTCGGTCAGCGTCACCCACTCTGGCGGGTTCTCCATGGTACCTTTCGGTCACCCGCGAGTAAAAAAGCCAACTGCCGTCGTGGGTTACAGCCCGATCAGGTCGTCCATCTCCACCTCGGCGACGTCACCGCCGCAGGCGCTACACTCCTCGACGTGGTGGGGCGCCGGCCCATCGTCGCTCTCCATGTGCAGTGCGCCACAGTCGACACACACCTCGATCTCCGCGTCGAGCATACGCGACTGAACCGACGGCGAGGACATGTAGTTTCCGGTACACGCCGCCCGGAGCGACCGCCGTCTACAGTTTGGCGGTCGCGAACACGGGGTGGCGGTCACCGCGACGCTTGCCGAACAGCCGCAGT
>CAYODS010000026.1:0-27829 GCA_964402765.1 uncultured Halobacteriales archaeon | reverse complement strand
GCTGGATCATCGAGACGATGTCGCTCGCGTGGAAGGTGAGCATCACCGGGTGGCCGGTCTGTGCGGCCTGGAAGGCCATCCGGCCCTCCTCGCCACGCACCTCGCCGACGATGATGTAGTCCGGCCGTGAGCGCAGCGCCGCCGAGACGAGGTCGAACATGTCGACGTCGGTGCTGTCCTCGCCGCCGCCCTCCCGCGTGAGCAGTTGCTGCCAGGTGTCGTGGGGGGGCAACACCTCGGCGGTGTCCTCGGCGGTGTAGATATTCGAGTCTCGCGGGATGAACGACATGATCGAGTTCAGCGTCGTGGTCTTCCCGGAGGCGGTCTCCCCGACGACGAACACCGTCTGCTCGTTCTCCAGGCAGAGCCAGAGGTACGCGGCCAGTTTCGGCGACAGGGTTCCCCACTTGGTGATCTGGTTGACCGACAGCGGCGTCTCGTCGCCCTGGCGGATCGTCAGGCTGGGCCCCTTGACCGAGACGTCGTCGGAGTAGATGATGTTGATACGGGAGCCGTCCGGCAGCGTCGAGTCGATGACCGGGTCGGAGTCACTGACGGGGTCGCCCATTCGCTCGCCCATGTTGCGAAGCCAGGTCTCGTACTCGGCGGCGGAGTTGAACTCCACGGTCGTCTCCAGCATCCCGAACACGCCGTGGTCGACGTGGCACTCGTTGGGCCCGATGACGTGGATGTCCTCGTTCGCGGGGTCGCGCATCACCGGCTCCAGCGGGCCCATCCCGACGATGTCGCGGTTCAACCGGTAACGGATGCTCTCGTAGGTCTGTTCGGAGACGTCGTACCTGTCGGCGTCGAACAGCGACCCCCGCACCGCGTCGAGCACGCCGCCGCCGTCGTCGTTCACCCGGATCGTCTCCTCCAGCAGTTCCTCGATCCGGTCGTCGTACTCCCGCTCCGTGTCCGGTGCGGCCTTGTTGACGCTGCGTTTCAGCAACTCGTCTTTGATGTCGTTGAACAGCGTGTACTCCTCGCCGGAGAGGCTCGGCTCGATGGCGTAGTACTTCATGTCCTGCCCGAGGTCGCCGTAGATGTGACACAGCACCGGGCCGCCGACGGGGTACAGCAGGTTGGGCCGGTCGGTCTCGTACTCGTCGCGGGGCTCTTCGACGGCCATCGGGAACTCCCCGGTGATCTGACGGAACTTCTCGAGGTGCTCCTGCAGGTGGGGGTGCCTAGCGGCGAGTTCCCGCAGTTCGTCCGACGGTTTGGCCTCTCCCTGCGCGGTCATGATCTATGCCACGTTGCGACTCTCGATCACGATGCCCGTTCCCGAGCGAACCGAAAATCCGATCGTGTCTCCGACCTGTTCGCCCATCCCGGTGAAGCGCTTGACCGATATCTGCCGGCGAACGTCGTTGCCGACCTCGATCATCTCCAGCATGAAGTACACGTCTGCGATCGACCGGAACGGGCCGATCGCCTCGTCGGTCACCGTCGAGGGGTCCACCGTCAACACGACCAGTTTCCCCCGGGAGATCACGTCCCTGAAAAAGGAGATGATCTCCAGGGCGGCCTGGCGCTCCTCGTTCTCGCGGACGAGCGCCTCGAACTGCGGGTCGTTCCGGAGGATGGCGTCGAACGTGTCGATGATGATCACGTCCGGCTCCCACATCACCTCGGCGTCCATCAGCCGGTTGAGTAACTCGCGGCGCTCACCGCCGTCGTCGCCGCTTATCGCCCCGCCGGAGTCCAGATCGGCGTGCAAGAAGAGCAGCCGCTCGTGCAGCAGGTGCTCCTCGACGTCGTACGACAGCGACTTCATCTGGTCGAGAAAGCCGCTCACCGTCAGTTCCGTCGAGAGGTAGGTGACGCTCGTTCCGGTCTCACAGAAGCCGTAGGTGAGCCGCTGGGACATCGCGCTCTTGCCGGCGCCGTAGTCCCCCTCGATGAGCAGGATACTCCCCGGCGGGACCCCGCCGCCAAGTTCGGCGTTCAGTCGGTCGCGCTCTCCCAGTCCGAGCGAGAAGAGATCCGGTTTCGAAATCATGTCTTGAACCTGAACACCTCCTCGTCGCCGCTGACGACCAGTTTCACCCGGTGGTCGCCAGCATCCAGCCGCGGGCCGTCGACCTCCAGTCGGGCGACGCTCGCCTCGCCCCAGACGGTGTCGTCCAGCACAGTCACGGAGACGTTGGCGACGTACGTGCCGTCGAGGACGACGTCGACGGCGGTGTCGTCACTGGGCAGCGTGCGGTCCCCGGTGTTCTTAACGAGCAGGGTGACGTTCTCCCCGCCCGAGCGGTTGTACACCTGGCTGCCGGGGTCACTGATAACCTCCACGTCGGTCCGCACCTCGTCGCTGAGGTCGTCACCCCGCTGGTCCAGCGAGGCGGTGAGGTCGTCCACCTGGCCGGTGAACGCCACCGCGACCGAACTCGCGACCACCATGCTCGCGATGAAGAGCACGAGGTGGGTCACCGAGACGCCGCTCATGGCACCACCTCCGTCTCGCGGACCCCCGGGCCGGCCACGACCGTCACCCGGTCGGGCTCGGTGCCGATCGACACCTCGATCCGCAGTCGTTCGCCGGGCACCCACAGCGTCGAGGTGGGATCACCGCCGGCGACCTTCGTCACGATGCCGGGCTCGAACCGGTTGTCGACGACGACGTCGGTGTCGTCGACCGACAGCGTCGTCGACCCGGTGTTCGTGGCGTTCACCACGAGGGTGCTGCCGTCGTAGCTGACGTTCGTGACGTCGAACGCCGTGTTGCGCTGTTCGAGGGCCCGTTCCTGTGCGTCGGTCCGGGCCTCGGTCAACACCTCGGCGTTGTTCGCCGCCGTCGTGTACAGCAGGCTCACGCTTATCAGCACCCCGATGAACACGACCACGCTCGCCGCGCTGACGCTGAACCCCATCGTTACCGTCGCCTCCCTCTGTCGCGGTCGGTCGTCTGCTGTGCGCTGTGCGCCCGGAGGAACTCCTGCTCGCGGTCGCCGACGATGCGGGCGATCTGCTCCAGGCTCCAGGTGTGGTCCTCCACGGTCAGCCCGGACGGTGCCGGCGGCGGCTGGATCGAGAACGTCGACTCGAAGTCATCCTCCGGGTCGCCGCCGTCGGCAGCGGCCACGCCGCCGTCGCTCGCCGCTCCCGGTCTCGTGCCGTTCGTCGCTCCACTCGCGGTCGGCCCCGCACCCGGACTGGTGCCGTTGCCCTCCTGGTGTCCACCGGCACCCGTCCCCTCCGGCGCCCACCCGCTGTCGCGGTAGTCCGTCTCCGAGATCCCCCGCAGGTAGGCGTGCAACTCCTCGGCGACGGACTCGCTCACCCAGCCGATCGCCTCGTAGTAGGCGACCGCGCGGTGGGCGTGGGCCGCGTTGCTCTTTTCGATCAGGCGTGACATCCACTCCATCACGACGAGGTCGACGACGTACTCGCCGGGCAGCCGCGAGAGGTACGGCTTGCTGCGCCCCTGGACCGCGGGCACCTCCGCCGCGGGCCCTCGCCCGCGCGCACCGCCGGCGCCGCGACCTCCGTGCCCGCCGTGACCGTCACGGCCCCGTGCGTGCCCGGCGCTCGACCCGGGGCCCGGCTTCGCGTGGCGGTCATCCGGCGACTCACCGTGCTCGGGGACCGGTTCCGGGTCGGGGTCGGGCTCCGGCTCTCCGGACTCGACGGCGCCGGTCGCCGGTTCCGAGGCTGGATCGGCGTCCGGTTCGGGGTCCGGTTCGACCACGGTGTCGGGGTCGGCATCGCCGTCCGAGCCGGTCCCCGCCCCGTCGGGGCCGCCCTCGTCGTCCGCCTCGTCGGCCCAGTCCGCGCCACTGTCGTACTCCGACTTCAGCTCCTCGAAGCTCTTGCCGCCACCCTCCTCGCCGTCGTCGTCGCCGCCGTCGTCGAAGTCCTCGACCCCGTCGTCACCGTCGAACTCACCGAACCCCCCCCTGTCGGCGTCGTCCTCGCCGAACCCGTCCCCGCTGGCGTCGTCGAAGTCACCGAACCCGTCGTCGTCCGCCGCGAACGGGTCCTCCGCCGCCTCGTCACCGCCGTCGAAGTCGTCGTCGAAGAACGCCTCGGCGTCCTCGTTGGCGATGTCGTCGTCCAGGTCCTCGGCCTCCGGCTCGTCGTCGTCGTCGCCGAACACGCTGATGTCGTCGCCGCCGTCGAACGGCGACTCCGCCGCCTCGTCCACGAAGGGGTTGACGCCGCGGGTCACCATCTCGTAGATGTCGAGCAGTTTCCGGATGTTCTCCTCTATCTCCTCGACGGAGCCGGCGATCTCCTCGTTCTCGCTGCGGACCGTGCTCACCGTCGAGGAGAGTTCGCTCATCTCTGTCTCGATCTCCTCGACGCGCTGCTCCAGCTCGCCGTCGTCGGTCCCACCCACGTCGTCACCCCAGTCGTCGTCCAGCTCACCCAGGTCGTCCATCTCCTCGCCGCCGTCGTCGTCGAACAGTCCACCCTCCTCGTCGGCCAGCAGGTCGCCCTCCTCGCCGTCCTCGTCGTCCTCGTCGTCATCGTCGTCGAAGATGTCGAGGACACCGAGGACCCCGACTGCCGGAACCAGACTGGTCAGAAAGATCGGCCAGGGCCCCGAGAGAGCGACGACCACCCCTGTGGTCGCGAGCGAGTTCATCTCGTCTCAACACTCGTGCGCGCGCGTTATTAACCTGATGGGCATTCTGTTCACGGTGATGAACTGGCGTGCCTACACTGGTTCAGATCGTCTTGACCGCCCCGTCGGGCCGGACCACTCTGACCTCACCGCTCGTGGTGTCGATCTCCACCGAGCGGCTGTGGTCGGCGGTTGTGTCCTCGCCGACGACCGGGACGCCGTACTCCGCGAGCACCTCGTGGGTGGTCTCGACGTTGCGCTGTCCGACCCCGCGGTCGCCGATGTCGAGCAGGTGGGCGCCCCCGGCCACCCGGGCGACCGTCCTCGACACCGAGGCGCCGTCGTCCCGCATCGCGTCCAGCATCAGCTCGAGGCCGGTGTCGACGAACTTCGTCGGCGTGGTGGCGTTCGACTCGGACCGCCGGGGCAGCATGAAGTGGGACAGCCCCCCGACTCCGGCGGACTCGTCGTACAGCGTGATCGCCACACACGAGCCCAGTCCCCGGGTCGCCAGCGTCTCGCCACTCGCCGAGACGCGGTACTCGGCGACCCCGACGTCTATCCGCTCGGCGGTGTGTGTCAGTCTCGTCCCGACCGAGCCACCGCTCGACCCGTCACTGAAGCTCGTCATAGCTCTTGGTCATCCGGAGTTGTGCGTCGGAGATCGCCGCCGCGTCCTCGGCTGAGATAGACTCAAGGGCCTCCCGCAGCTCCGCCTCGTTCGGCAGCGCGTACAGCTCGCAGTGGAAGGACTCGTTCGGCGTCGAGATCGTCGAGTCGTGGACGAACACGTACTCCTGGGCGTGACCCAGGCGGGCGGCGACGGAGGTGAGCACCGCCGGCCCGTAGTCGGTGACCAGTTCCGGCGGTGAGATCTCCGTCTTACGCTCGAGGTAGTTCGCCCAGCCGTCGACGAACCCGCTTGTCATTAGGTTGCCGATCTCCTCGATGGCGCTGCGGTGGACCGACCCGAACTCCCCGTCGACGGGTACCATCGCGTCCGCGAGTTCGTGGGCTGACTCCTCGTCGAAGGCGATGACGACGTAGCCGCTCGGCGGGCCCTCGAACTCGAGCACCACGGCCATCAGCTGCTCTTCGGGCACCCGGCTGGCGACGTCCTCGACCGGGACGAAGCTCAACTGGCTGACGCTGACCTCGGTCTCGATCCCGGTCATCGTGGTGATCTTGTCCGAGGCCTGCTTCGCGCCGTGCTCGGTCATGCTGTCCAGCACCGTCAGCCGCTCGACGGGGACCGGCGAGGCGGCCGTCGACCCACCCTCGTCGACCAGCCGCTCGAAGGAGTCCCGCTGGGGGAACAGGTACACGTCGAAGTCTATCACCTCGCCGACGGTCCGCAGCTGGCTGGTGATCGAGAACACGGTCCCGTTGTCGCTCCAGGTCGAGGGGTCCTCGGGCAGCAGGGCCTCGCCACGGCCCTCGACGTACGTCGGCGGCGTGAGGTGGGTGGCCTCGCCGCTGCGGTCGGCCCAGCCGTTGACGAACCCACCCAGAAGGATGTTGCCGACCTCCTTCAGGCCGCTCTCTGCGACCCCGTCGGTCGCCATCCGCGCCGGCATCACGTGGTCGGTGATCCGCTCGGCGTTCTCCCGGCTGAACACGAGCACGGAACTGCCGTCGATGCCGCCCTCGTAGCCGACCCGGACGCCGACGTGGTCCCCGTCGACCAGCCCCCGGCCGAGGTCGTCGATCGTCGTGACGTCGACGCTGGTCACGTCCACCACCGTCTCCACGCCCGAGAGGTCCGTGAACGACTGGGCGGCCCGCTCCGCGCCGGACTGCGCCAGTCTGTTGAACGTCTCCAGGGCCTCGATGTCGACCTTCATGTGTCAGGCGATGGCGACCGCGTCGTCGATGGCCTCGAGGATGTTCGGCTTCTGGAAGGGCTTCGTGACGTAGCCGTCAGCCCCCGCCTTTATGGCCTCCTTCATCATCTCCTCCTGCTCGGCGCTGGTGCACATGATGACTGTCGCGTTCGGGTCGGCCTCCTTTATTTCGGCGGTGGCCTCGATCCCGTTGCGGATCGGCATCGCGATGTCCATCATCACCAGGTCCGGGTGGTGGTCCTCGAACAGGTCGACCGCCTCCACGCCGTTCTCGGCCTCGCCGACGATCTCGTGGTCGCCCTCGAGGATCTCGTGCAACAGGTTGCGCATGAACTCCGAGTCGTCCGCTATCAGCACCGATATCATGAATGCTGTGCTCCTCGCTATGAATGGAAACTTTATAAATTGGTATCCGGGTTATCAACTCTGGGGACGGCGGTCACTCGGGGTCCGGCGGGAGCCGGACTCCGTCCTCGGCGGTCTCCAGCAGGTCGGCCACCGTGTCGTCCGGTTCCAGTCCCTCGGCCTCGACGTACGCCCGCAGCGCACTCCGTGGGAGGCGAGGTCGAGTCTCGGTCTCCGCGAGGAGGATCCCGAGCACCTGTTCGGGGTCACCCTCGTCGAGGTTCCGGCAGAACCAGTCCAGCAACACGTCGAAGGTCTCGACGACGTCGTCGGAGTAGAACTGCCGGTGGGCGGTCCTGTCGTCGAGCGTGGCGGTCACCTCGAAACCGTACCGCTCGTCCGCCGCGCCGACGTGTCGGGTGAGCCACCCGCGGACCGTGGGGCCGTCCAGTGAGTCACTTCCGGGCGTGGACGCGCTCCCGCTCTCTCCCGCGCTCGCCGTGCCGGTCACGTCGGGTTCCCCCCCGCTGGCGGAGACGACGTAGCGGTCCTCCTCGATCTCGACGACCTCCTCGCGGTCGGTGATGTCGAGTTCATCCGGAGAGAAGACGACCCGCTCGTCCTCGTCGCCGTCAGAGTCCATCGACCCTTCCAACGCGCCGCGAGAATAAAGAAGTACGGAACTGCCCGGGGTTTACAGGCCGGCGGAGGACTCGCCGGCGAGGGACTCGGGCACCTTCAGCCGGACGATGGAGACGGCGCCGCTCTCGCCGTTGACGCGGACGGTCGCCTCCTCACCGGACTGGAGTGCCCCGTTCGCGGACAGGGCCGTCACGTCGATCTCGACGACCAGCCGGTCCTCCGGGTCGTTCAGGATGTACGAGCCCGAGCTGAGCGAGCTGTCGTCGTCATTCAGCGCGGTGAAGCTGACCTGGGTCCCCACGGAGCTGTTGTCCAGGGTGAACCGGTCGGTTCCGTCCGGTCCGAGCAACTCGACGGTGCCCGCGCTCACGTTGATGTCGGACGAACCCGGGGACTTCGAGACGACCAGCTCCACGGTCTCGACCTGTGAGTTGTTGACGTCACCGCTCTTGGAGACGGGCTCCAGGCGGTCGGTGACCTGGTTGGTGCTCTGTTCGCCGGTCTGTTCGGACTTGGTCTGGAGGAAGCCAGCGGTGTTGATCAGCACGCCGGCGGCGATCGCGGCCACCAGCACCATCGCGATGAACACGATGAGAGTGCCGATCCCCACTTGACCTCGCTCGTCTTCGTCGTGGATGCGTTCGAACATCGGTCGTTTCCCGAGAGCACGGTACCGCGTGCTCCCTTACGAGAACGGAGTGCGTACTCGTATATAAACTGCATCCAGAGTATTCAAGGCTGAAAACGGGGGGAATCACACTGATAACGGCGACGTGCCGAGTGGTTCCTGGAGGGGACACGTCGGCCTCCAGTCCGGCGTTATCGCGACCGAAACGTGGTCGTCGACCGTCAGTGACTGGAAAAGAGAGGCGAAAACGGAGGGCGACTACAGGCCGACGGAGGACTCGCCGGCGAGGGACTCGGGCACCTTCAGCCGGACGATGGAGACGGCGCCGCTCTCGCCGTTGACGCGGACGGTCGCCTCCTCACCGGACTGGAGTGCCCCGTTCGCGGACAGGGCCGTCACGTCGATCTCGACGACCAGCCGGTCCTCCGGGTCGTTCAGGATGTACGAGCCCGAGCTGAGCGAGCTGTCGTCGTCATTCAGCGCGGTGAAGCTGACCTGGGTCCCCACGGAGCTGTTGTCCAGGGTGAACCGGTCGGTTCCGTCCGGTCCGAGCAACTCGACGGTGCCCGCGCTCACGTTGATGTCGGACGAACCCGGGGACTTCGAGACGACCAGCTCCACGGTCTCGACCTGTGAGTTGTTGACGTCACCGCTCTTGGAGACGGGCTCCAGGCGGTCGGTGACCTGGTTGGTGCTCTGTTCGCCGGTCTGTTCGGACTTGGTCTGGAGGAAGCCAGCGGTGTTGATCAGCACGCCGGCGGCGATCGCGGCCACCAGCACCATCGCGATGAACACGATGAGCGTGCCGATACCGACCTGGCCTCGCTCGTCTTCGTCGTGAATGCGTTCGAACATCGTTCGTTGGTCGAGAGCACGACGGTGCGTGCTCCCTTGCGTGAACAGAATGCTCTGTCATACATAAGTGTAGCCCAGAGTATTCACAGGTGAAAACGGGGCATTCAGAGCCGAAAATCACCGCCGGCGAGGTGCCACCCACGGCGGTCGCCCCGACGCGGGGAAGCGCCGGCCGGGGTGTGTTCGGTTCACGCCTCGCTCCGGTCTGACACCGTTTCAAAGCTGAAAACCGCTCCACGGTGGCGGGAGTCGGCGCTCGACCGCCGCGTGGACACCGTCTCTCGGAAGGTCGTTGCCCACGACGGCCACACTGGCCGGCCCGTGCCCGCCGGGCGGGGACGACGGGGGTCCCGGGACTCCCCGGCAGTCACACCCAGGTGTCTCCCAGCCCAGCGACGCCAGTGGTCTCGACCGCTGCGCTCGTTCCAGTACACTCCGCACGGGCCCGCACGCGACGTGCCCGGCCCCGGCCGACGTGTCGCACTCGACTGTCCGACCGCGGGCCACTGCCCAGGGACGACAGGTCGTTATCAGTCGCGAGAGCGCTCACAACCGTTATCTGACCGTGACCGACACGACGCACTGTGGCGGTCCCGAGTGACAGCACGGCCCCCCGAGGCCGGCACAGGCCCGTGTTCGAACAGGTGAGCGATCCCGTCGAGACCCATCCGGAGTCCGTCCGGCGGTGCCCGACGGGTGGGCTCCGCGAGAGCGGTGTCCCGAACTGACCCCCGTCCCGTGGCTCTCGTGACACGCCGGACTCGCTCAGGTGATCGCAAGCGGCTTTCGAGACTGCGACGATGAACACGCTGGACCTCTCGGACGGCTTCGACGTCCACGACTACCGACACGCGCTGAAACTGCTCACCCAGGACGGGTCCACGATGCACCTGGAGAACCGTGAGGGAGTGGGCTGTCCGGCCTGTGGACGCCCGTTCGAGCGGCTGTTCGTCTCCGGCGACCCGGAGGTGACCTTCCGGAACGCGCCGAACGGCCCGATCTGTCTCGCCAGGACATCCGACCAGTTGCTCGTGATGACACACTGACCGGACGCCCCTGACCGCCAGCCCGGGAGTGGCCGGTCAGTCGTCGCCGGGCAGTTCCGTGGCGCCCGCGTAGGGATCCGCCGATCCAGCCCCGGTGAACGCGGCGTCGACCCTGGCCTGTAGACTGTCGAGCAGCGTCTCGGGCGTGGTCGACGGGAGTTCGAGTCGCACCTCGGTCGGGCCGCCGGTCCCGGCGTCGAACTCGATCCTCCCGCCGGACTGCCGTGCGACCCAGTACGCGAGCCACAGACCCACGCCACTGGTGTGCTCGAGGTCGGTCTCCTCGCCCTCTCTGAGCGGGCGGAGTTCGCCGTCAGGGATCCCGTCGCCGTGGTCGCGGACGGCGACCACTCCCGCGTCGTCGGTCCGCGTGACCGCGACCTCCACCGGCGGCGTACCGTGTTCGACGGCGTTCTCTATCAACGTGACTACCGCCATCTTCAGGTTGGTCGTCGCGACGACGGCCGGTGTGGCGTCGGCGTCGACCGACAGCGTCTCACTCGAGGGGTGGTCCACGTGCTCGTCGCGGACCCGCTCGACGGCCCGCTCGGTGACGTTCATCAGGTCGTGCTCCCGGCGGGTCCCACCGATCGTCTTCTCTGCTTCCTTCGCCACCTCCGCCGTCCGGAGCAGGTCGTCGATCGCCGTCGCGGCCTCCGTCGCCGGGCGCTCCACCTCGGGGTCGTCCGTCTCGGTCAGGAGACCGACGTAGCCGGAGGCGGCGGTGAGCTTGTTCCTGAGGTCGTGCCGGAAGACCCGACTCAGGACCTGCAGGCGCTGTTCACGGGCCATGGCCCGCTCGCGAGCCAGTCGCCGCTGGCCGTACACGTGGCCCGCGATCAGCCCCAGTGCCGTTCCCCCCGCGATCGACTGGACCACGACCACCGGCGCGTTGACGACTGCCACGCCCCGGATCACCTGCCCCCACACGACGCCGACCGCGAGCAGGCTCGCGAAGGCCGACAGCACCGCGACGCCCACCACCGCCGAGCGGTACAGCGTCTCGCTCGACGGGTGGTCCGCGTACTGGTAGAGGTACCCCAGGACGGCGACCCCGGACAGCGCGTGCCAGACGATCCCCACGAACTCCGGGAACCTGACCGACTCCATCGCGACGGTGGTGTAGACGGGACTGAGCAACCCAACCCCCGCGAAGGCACAGAGGACCACGGCGTACGTCAGCCGCCTCTCCCCGAACATCCAGTCGTGGTCGCTACGGCGTCGTCGGGGATGTGCGTTGTGGCGCCCGCGGCGCCTCGCGACCGCACGCCGACGATACGGAGCCAGCGTACGGCCCCGTCCACCTCCAGGTCGAGTACCCGGACGGAACCACGGACCGCCAGTCCGCGAAGCACGTCGAGGACGAGCACCCGTACCGGATGTTCGAGCGCCGCCTCACCAGCATTCCAGGGACGCTGTCGGAACTCGGCTGGGAGTGAGACACTCCGGGAGCAGAGATGGGGCTCGCAGTAACTCGAGAGCGATCGAGCCTCTCTGTCGGTCGAGCGGACCGTCGAGGGATCAGACCGGCACGTGAGCGAGCGTTCGACCGTCGACCGAACGCACCGACATCTCGCCGACTCAGGGAGTCGACCGTTCGCTGTATGGCGGTTAGCAGTGCAAAAAGCGGTCACGGGCGCTGCAGGATTGTGAACCTCGCCGTCGGCTCGCTACGCCCGCCGCCGTCTGGTTCAAATCTTTCCACGGTTCGAGTCCCGCGGCTCGTGGGGTTGCTCGCCGCGAGGACACGGGCGCTGCAGGATTTGGAACCACTGGAGGACGGTCCGCCTCGCTGCGCTCGGCGGCTGCGTCTTCCCTGGTTCAAATCCTTTGGCCGGTTCGCTCGACCGTTCCCTGTCGCTCACGGTCTCGCTGCACGGGCGCTGCAGGATTTGAACCCGCGCGAACTTGGTCCGAAGCCAAGCGCTCTGTCCAGGCTGAGCTAAGCGCCCCGTCCGACGGAACATCCCGGCGGCTTGTAAGCCCCGCGGTTCTCGGGATCACTCCCCCTCGACGGTCGTCCACCGACTCGCGACGAACTGCTCGTTCGGCACGTGGGTCAGGTCGCCGTTGTCCAGCCGGACGTGGACCTCGTCGGTGTCGATGGCCTCGACGACGCCCTCGACGTCGTCCTCGGGAAGCCGGACCCGGACGCCGGGACGGACACGGTCGTTGGCGGTGATCTTCGCGGCGGCGACGAAATCGGTCAGCGAGTGCTTCAGCGGCTCGCGGACCAGGTACGCGAGAAAGACGGCGCCGATACCGGCGCCGAACACCGCCTGCAGGTCCACGCGGGTCGACACGACCAGCGGCACGGACAGCCACAGCGCAACCTCCGTGAGGCGGACGACGACGCGCCGAGTCCCCGCTCTCGCCTCGGGGTAGAGGTACGCGACCACGGGCCCCAGGAGGTCGAACTTGCTCACGAGGGCCACGGCGACCACCGACGGGACCACCACGCCCCAGTCGAACAGGAGGAACTCGACGAGTCGATCGGTCGTCGGCGGGAGCTGTGCGAGCATACTCGGACTCCGGCGGGTGACCATTCAGTCCTTGTGCCCGTCCCCGCCGGCGAGGGGCCCCCGGGATCGAAAGGTTATAAGTCGTTCCGCGCCGCCGCTTGATGTACGTGACTGGTCGACCGCTGCCGAGTCGCCGGCCACTACGAGGGACATAATGTACGACTTGGGCGACGTGCTCCCGGACGTCTCCTTCGACCCGGGGTCGAACGTGCTGGTGTCGGGCCCGCCGCTTACTGGCAAGCGACGGATCGCCCTGGAGATCCTTGCCGCCGGCTCGAAGAAGAGCGAGGGTGTCATCATCGTCACCACGAAGGACGACGCCGAGAAGATGCTCTCGCAGTACGGCGAGATCGTCGGCGGCGGCGAGATCCCAGTCGGAATCGTCGACTGCGTGACACAACAGCGCGGCGTCGAGAGCGTCGACGACCCCCGCGTGAAGTACGCCTCCTCCCCGGTGGACATGACCGGTATCGGCATCAACCTCTCGGAGTATCTGGAGGAGTTCTACGAGACTCGCGGCATCGAGCGCAACCGTGTGCTCCTGCACTCGGTGTCGACGCTTCTGATGTACTCGAACCTGGAGACCGTGTTTCGCTTCCTGCACGTATTCACCGGGCGGATCCAGAGCGCGAACGCCCTGGGGGTGCACGTCATCGACTCCACCGCCCACGACGAGCAGACCATCAACACGATCAAGCAGTTGTACGATGGTCTGCTGATGGTTGAGGAGGGCGAGGACGGCCCCGTCGTCCGACAGCAGGGCATCGTCGATCAGTGACTCGCGACGCGCCGTCTGCGGTCCCGACGTAGCCACTGGCGGTGCATCGTGACGGAGTATGAGTGAACGGACGCCGGGATTGCCCGGCCGTTCCGGGACGGGGAAACCCGGTCGCCTCCTCCACCCCGCGACCCCCCGAGCGACAGGCGTCCGGCGGTGGGCTGCTCGCTCCCGCGCCTGACCCGGTGTCGCCGGTGAACCACGACGGGTCGCCCCTGCAGGCGAGCGTCGTGGACCGTTGTCCCCGAGGGACGAGGCTTCCACGTCGGCTTCCGGGGCCCGACCCGGTCTGACCGGACGCCCCCGGATTCGGCCCCCGCTGAAGACCATACTGCGGGCGTCGGAGCGGGGCCTAACCGCCCAGCCTAGTCCGACCAGAGTCTAAGTGGCGATCCTGTAAACCCCTTTCGACTCCCGGCCGTCGGACCGCCGCTCCGTCTGCTGGTCGGCGGCGGTCGCCCCGCCCGGGCGAACTCACTCCCCGACTGGCGTCGTCACCGCCCGGAGCGCGTCCACGTGGCCCGCGCCCTGCTCCGTTCGGGAGAGCCCCACGTCACGTGCCGTGCGCAGGACGTGTCGGCGGAGTTTCCCGACGGTCAGGTCGGGGTGGCGCTTCTTCGCGAGTGCGGCGACGCCGGCGACGACCGGCGTCGCCATCGACGTGCCCGACAGTCGGGCGTACTCCCGCCGGTACTCGCCCGGCATCGCCGACAGCACACGCGTTCCCGGAGCGGTCACGTCGACGGGGTCGCCGTACCGCGAGTACCCGGCCAGCGACTCGTCGCCGTCGACGGCGCTCACCGCGAGACACTCCTCGAAGGCGGCGGGGTACCAGACGTCGGTGCGCCGGTCGAACAGTCGAGCGGGCGGCTCCAGCGGATCGGGCAGGCGCCGGGGGTCCCCGGTGTTGCCGGCGGCGGCCACCGGCAGCGCCCCCCGCTCGACGGCGAAGGCGATCGCCTCCCGGACCACCCGCGAGGGCACCGGGAAGCCGAGCGACATGGTGATCACGTCGGCGCCGTCGGCGGCGGCGGTGGCGATCGCCGTCGCGACCGTCGACGGTCGACCCCACACCGCGCCCTCGATCGGCGTCCACCCTTCCGCGCTGAGCGAACGGTAGGCCCGCAGAGTCACGTCCGCGACGCCCGCGATCCCCGTTCCGTCCCGACTCGCGCCGGCGATCCCCGCGACGTGGGTGCCGTGGTACTCGGTGACGCCGTCCTCGGGTGCGGGGTCATCGCTCGGGGCCGCCCACAGCAGGCGGTCAACGGCGTCGTACCCGAGTTCCGCGCCGAACTGCGGGACGAGGTCGTTGTGGTCGTAGTCGACGCCAGTGTCGACCACGGCGACGACCACCTCGCGGTCGCCGGCGCCGGCCGCCGCGAGGGCGTCCCACGCCTCGGGGGCGTTCACCTGGCCGAGGACGTCCTGGGTGCCGCGGTCGGCCGCCCCGGCGGCCACGGGAGCGGGCCCGGCCGCGGGGTCGCTCACCGGCAGCGGGTGGTCGGACTCGACGTACTCGACCGAGTCGAGCGTCCCGATCCGCGACTCGACGCGGCGGCCGTCGACGCCGTCCCGCGACGGCACTCCCACCACGACGTAGCCCAGCCGCTCGGAGCGGTCGAGGACGGGCACCGACGCCGGCAACAGGTCCCCGGCCGACCGCACCGCCGCCCGGGTGGACAGTCCGACGACCGCCACGCTCGGCTCCGACCGCCGCGTGCGGCCGGTCCGGGTGTCCCCAGGCCGGGTGCGCTCCGCTCGGGCCGTCGCCGGCAGCGCCGCCGCGCCCGCGGCACCGATCGCCCGGAGGACGCCCCGTCGACCCGTCGGGCCGCGACCCCCGCCGTCGCGGTCGTCGCCGTTCCCCGCGGTCACGGGCGGGGTTCGGCCCCGACCGGTCTAAGCCTTCGGCCTACTCGCGCAGTTCCTCGACCTCGACGCGAACTCGGCCGGCGTCGCCGGCGACCTGCTCGACCAGCAGGCTCACCGGGCCGTCGGCGTCGACGGTGACGTGTTCGCGGTCGGTGACAGTGACGCCGGCGGCGTCGTACTCCTCGGTCGTCGCCCGCCGGCCGCGGGCGGCGTACAGGTCCAGGTCGGCGGGGCCGTCGACCGCCTCGACCCGGACGGTCACCTCGTCCGCGTCGCTCGCGGGGTCGTGGCGGAAGCGGGCCGTCTCGTCGATCGGCCCCTCGTAGGTCTCGACGGAGCGCCGGTGGCCCGCGCGGGCGTCGGACCGCACCCGCAGCGTCGCCGAGACGTGTTCGCCGTCGACAGTCGCGCCGACGGTGTGTTCGCCCGCCGGGAGGTCGGCGGTGACGACCCGGCCCTCGCCGTCGAGGTTCCACTCGACGCGCTCGGGGGGGGGCACCTCGACGGCGAACACCGCCTGTCCGGGCGGGACGGCGGTGTCGACGTCCAGCGCCGGTGACCCCCGGCCCTGTTCTGTGACCGTCACCTCGAACGAGCCGCCACCGGCGAAGGCGTCGACCATGACCCCGACCGAGGAGAGGGCGCCGGGGTTCTCCAGGTCGATCCGCTCCTCTGGGCCGACGGTCCACGAGCGGCGGTCGAACTCCCCGTAGGAGGGTTCGGAGCCGTCCCGCGTCACGTACAGGTCCAGATCGGCGTCGGGGGCGCCGGTGAGTGCCACCGAGAGCGCCTCCGGGTCGGCGGTCTCGGTCTCGTAGACGGTGGTCCATTGCTCGTTCTCGGCCAGGTCGCCCTCGTAGCTGGTCGTGTGCACGTCACCGTCGCCGGGGTCGAAGGTCCCGTTGGTCACGCCACGGAGCGCGTCGACCATCCCGGCGCCCTGCCGCTTCTCGGGGAGGCCGACGTCCCGCGCCGTGTCCCGCAGACGCCGCCGGAGTTCGGACACCGAGAGGTCCGGGTACCGCTTCTTCACGAGGGCGGCGACGCCGGCGACCACCGGCGACGCCATCGACGTGCCCGACAGCCGCGAGTAGTCGCCGTCCGGTATCGTCGACAGCACCCGCGTGCCGGGAGCGGTGACGTCGACCTCCTCGCCGTACTTCGAGTAGTCGGCGATCGACTCGCCGCGACCGAGCGCGGAGACACAGACACAGTCGTCGTAGGCGGCGGGATACCAGACCCACTCCGGGTCGTCGAACCGGTCCGAGAGCCGCTTGAAGAAGTCCGGCGCGGTCGGCGGGGCGTCACCGAGGTTGCCGGCGGCGGCCACCGGCAACACCCCCTCCGTGACCGCCTCGCTGACGGCGTCGCGGACGACGAACACCGGCACCGGGAACCCGAGCGACATGTTGATCACGTCGGCGCCGTCGTCGACGGCGGTCGTGATCGCCGAGGCCACGTCCGTGGGGCGGGCGACGCCGTCGGCGCCGATCGCCCGGTACGAGCGCAGGGTCACGTCCGCGACGCCGGCGACGCCGTCCCCGCCGCGGGCCGCGCCGACGATCCCCGCGACGTGGGTGCCGTGGTACTCGTCGTCGCCCTCGGGGGCGGGGTCGTCGTCCGGACTTCCCCACAGCAGGCGGTCGACGGAGTCGTGCCCGAGTTCGGCCCCGAACTGCGGGGCGAGGTCGTCGTGGTCGTAGTCGACGCCGGTGTCGACCACGCCGACGACCACCTCCCGGTCGGCGTCGCCGCTCTCGTCGAGTGCCCCCCAGGCGCCGCGGGCGTTCACCCGGTCCAGCGCGTGTTGCCGGCCCACGGTGGACGCGGTCGCGGACGCTGACTCCGGGTCGCCGGTCACCGCGAGCACCGGCAGCGGCTCGTCGTACTCGACGTACTTCACCGGGTCCAGGGCGGCGACGCGGGACTCCACCCGGAGGCGGTCGTAGGCGCCGTCGGTCGGCGGCAGCGCCACACGCACGTACCGCAGTCGCTCGGAGCGGTCGACCACCTCGACCGACGACGGCAACTCGCCGTCGATCGCCCCCACCATGTCGGGGTCCGACAGACCGACGACGGCCAACTGTGGTCGCTCCTGGCCCTCGCGGGCCAACGCCGTCGTCGGCAGCGCCGCCGCCGCGCCCGCCCCACCGACCGCCTGCAGGAAACCACGCCGCCCCGTCGTCCGCTCCGTGCCACTCATACACGTGAGTTGGGTTGGCACGGAAGTAAATTCTTACGATGTTTGCGATGATAATTTTACTTATCGAAACTAGTAACCAAACGCTGCACACTCGCTACACCAGGTCGAGGACGAGCGCCCACCCGGCGGCGGCGAGGGTGGCGAGGGCGCAGGCGCCGACGAGGAGGTAGCGGTGGACGGAGAGCCAGTCGGCGGTGCCCAACCCCTGGACGACGGCGGGGTCGACGGCCAGCGTCCACTCGAGGGCCAGGAGTGTGGCGGTCAGACAGAGCACGAGCGTGGCGCCGGCGGCGGTGTCCGGCGGTGTGCGGCGCTGGCGGCCGCCGGCGAAGGCGACCAGCGCGACCATCGACAGCAGGGCGGGGCCCCACGGTCCGACGAGCCCGCGGTCGTAGTACGTCGGGAGACCGGCGGCCGCCCGCGGCGACAGCAGGACGTACGGCAGGGCGACGACCGCGACGACGGCGAGCGCGGCGAGTATCCCCGCGGTCGGCGGCGTCCGCTGGTCCATGCCGGGCGCTCGCTTTCCGGGCAGGTAAACGCGGCGAGTCGGCCCGCCTCGCAAGGTCCAAGAGTCCGGCGGGCGAGGCCCGCCCATGAACGTCAGTTCGATCATCGAGCGCGTCCAGAAGGTTGGCGACCTGCTCGAAAAGCTGATCCAGCAGTCGAACGAACTCCGCGACCGGGTCATCCGCCTGGAGGAGAACGCCGACGAGACCAGCGACAACGTCGCCGTCCTCGACGCGAAGGTCGACCGCCAGACCGCTCTTCTGGAGGCGATCGCCGAGGACGCAGACCTCGACCCCGAGGCGGTGTACGCCGACGCCGACCTCGACGGGCCCATCGAGGAGGTCGCCGGTATCACGGACGAGGAGGAGAGCGACGAGAGCGAGGCGTCCGACGAGGCGGCGGCCGACGACGCCGGCGAGGCCGGTGCCGCCGGCGACGACGGGGCCGAGAGCGACGCCGACGGCGGGGCCGACAGCGAGGACTGACCACGGGGGCGGATCGCCGGGGCGGACGGATCCCGACACCGAGGACTGACCGCCGGGCCCGACCGCGATCCCCGACGACAGGCGACTCACGCCGGAGTGGTAAGCGTTAACAGCCGTGCGCGACAGGTGCGGGGCATGACCGACCACCGGGAGGCGCTTTCCTCGGTGCTCGAGACGATCGGGGAGACGCCGATGGTCCGGGTGCAGGCGTCGCCCGACGCCGTGCCGGTGTACGCGAAACTGGAGTCGTTCAACCCCGGAGCGAGCATCAAGGACCGCATCGGCAAGTACATGATCGAGCGGATGCTCGAGTCCGGCGAGTTGCCCGAGGGCGGCACTGTCGTCGAGCCCACCGCGGGCAACACCGGTATCGGGCTGGCGCTGGCGGCGGGGCAACTCGGCGTCGACGCCGTGTTCGTCGTGCCCGAGCGGTTCAGCGTCGAGAAACAGCAACTCATGCGCGCCCTGGGCGCCGAGGTGGTCAACACGCCCACGGAAGGCGGCATCCCGCAGGCGATCGACCGCGCGGAGGAACTCGCAGACGAACTGGACGACGCCGTCGTCCCCCAGCAGTTCTCCAACCCGCTCAACGCCGAGGCACACTACGAGACCACCGGCCCGGAGATCTTCGAGGCGCTCTCCGGCGAGGTCGGCGTCGTCGTCGCCGGCTGTGGAACGGGTGGCACGCTGATGGGCGTCGCGGAGTACGCCCTCGAGCGGGACCCGGACACCCACGTCGTCGCCGTCCAGCCCGAGGGGTCGCTGTTCGGCGCCTTCTTCGGCGAGGACGCCGAGGAGGAGGAGTACAAGACCGAGGGTATCGGCACGGGTGACCCCTCGCGCAACGACCTGTTCGACCCCGAGAGGGTGGACGAACTGAAGACGATCCCCGACGAGGAGACCCACGCCGAGATGCAGCGACTCGCCCGCGAGGAGGGCCAACTCGTCGCCTCCTCCGCCGCGGCAAACAGCCTCGCCGCCCGCGAGGTCGCCGAGGCGGTCGAGGCCGGACTGCTCGACGCCCCCCACGACACCGTCGTCACCGTCTTCCCGGACTCCAGCGAGCGGTACCTCTCGAAGGGCGTCTACCGCTCGTTCGAGGAGTGGACCTCCTGACTCCCTTCGGTCAGTCGGCCCGCCGTTCTCGCCGGAGGAGGTAGGTGGCGATCGCGAGCGTACCCGCCACGGGGACGAACGCGAGCACCTGGTACGCCAGTCGCCCCTGCGGCGTCGGCCACTCCGAGTCGGCGACGAGTCGCACGTCCACCAGCACCAGCGCGGCGCCGCCGAGCCACCCGACGCTGCCGACCGCGTTCAGCGTCGGCCCCAGCGGGTCGCCCGTGACGATCGACGTCCCGAAGGCGACCGCCTGGGCGAGCAGACACCCGATCAGCCCGACCGTCCGCACCGGACGCGGGATCCACCCCAGCCCGGTCCCCGACGCCTGCTGTGTGGGCAGGTCGCCGCCGAGCAGGTCCGTCGCCCCCAGGTCGACCACCATCGCCGCGAGGTCGTCGCCGTCGACGAGTTTGACGTTGAGTTCCCGTGCGCGCTGCCGGGCCGGGTCGGTGAAGTCGCTGGTGGTGACGACGACCACCTCGTCGACGTTGTCCTCCTGCTGGCGGAGCGCGGCGTACTGCTGGACCGACGGCCCGCCGACGTTGTTGCCCCGCCTGTACCGCTTGGCCTGGATGAGCGCCTTCCGGCGGTACGGCTGGTCCGTCACCGCCCGGACGTCGACGCCTGCGTCGCCGGACTGCTGCTCGACCTCGGTCTGCCACCCCCGGCGTGCCCACAGCGCGGCGACGAACGTCTCGAAGGCGAAGTCGTCCATCGACTGCAGGCGCCGCTTGACCGCCGCCGGGTCCACCTGGCCCCTGGTCTCGGCCCCGCCCGCGTCCGCTCCGGGGTCGGCACTCGCGTCTCGCTCGGTCGGACTCGCGTACTCCCCGGCGTCGGCGCTCACTCGCGGGTCGGCCCCGACGACGCGGTCCACCTCGGAGTCGCTGTCGTCCGTCATCCTCACCCGCAGAGTCGCTGGTGCTCCACCTTCAGGCAGCGGTCCTGCACCACCTGCCGGCCCGACTCCTCGATCCGCCGGGCCGCCTCGTCGTCGCGGATCCCGAGTTGGGTCCAGAAGACGGACACGTCCTCGCGGGCGAGCACCGTCTCTGCGATCCCGCCGACCTCCTCGCTCGGGCGGAACACGTCGACGATGTCCACCCCCTCCGGAACGTCCGAGAGGGTGTCGTACGCCTCGCGGCCGAGGATCTCGTCGGCGTACGGGTTGACCGGGACCACGTCGTAGGAGTGCTCCGCCATGTAGCGGGGGATCTCGTGGGCGTCCTTTCCGGGTGTCGACGAGCAGCCGACGACGGCGATCGTGTCGAGGCCGAGCACAGCGCGGAGTTCCGCGTCGCTCTCGACGGGCATACCGTCGTCTCGGCAGCCGACGGCTAAAATGTGGTCCTCCGGGGCGGGGGAGAGACAGAGATAAGTCTCGCCCGTGGTCAGATCGGGTATGGTCGAGGTCACGCCGGTCGAGGACGCGATCAGGGCCGTCGAGCTGTTCACCGAGGTGGCGCTGACCGACCCGCTCTCGGCGGTCCTGGTGGCGATCGGCGGGCTGTTGACGGCGGTCACGGTCGCCGCCCTGGCCGGCCTGTCGGCCGGCGGCGCGGTCAGCTACGTTCTTCGGCTGCTCGAACAGCCCGACCGGCCAGAGTGACTGCCGTCTCCGGGTCCGGCCCCAGCGGCGCGCCGATCACCACACCGTCGACGTGCTCCAGCAGCGTCGCCACCCGCTCCTCCAGGTCCGCGGGGGTCCCCGCCGCACAGAAGGCGTCGATCATCCGCGGGGTGACGGCGTCGAAGGCCTCGCGCAGGTCGCCACTCTCCAGGTGCTCGGAGACCTGCTCGGCCGCCGCGCGGTCCACGTCGTGGCGCTCCAGGACGGGGTCTGCGGCCCCGCCGACGATGAAGGCGACGGGCGGGCGGGCCGCCTCGCGGGCCGCCGCGCGCTCCTCGGCGACGGAGACGCTGGCGTACACCACCGAGTCGAACGCGCCGTACTCCTCGGGGCGGTCGGCCCGTCCCTCGTCGATCCGGTCGGCCGACCACTCCACGTCGCGAGGGTGAGAGGCGTTTATCAGGACGCCGTCGGCGTGCTTGCCGCTCATCCGCAGCATGTGTGGTCCCTGCGCACCGACGTACACCGGCGGGGGGTCGACCTCGAACTCCAGGCCGGCCTCGGCGGCGCTGAAGGTGCCGTCGTGGGTGACGCGCTCGCCGCGCCACAGGTCGCGGGCGACTCGCATCGACTCCAGGGTGCGTCGCAGCGGTCGCTCCTGGTCGACGCCGAGCGCCGACAGCGTCGAGCGGTCGCCCGGGGCGAGACCCATGACTGCGCGGCCGTCGGTCGCCTCCTGCAGCGTGGCGGTGCTCGCTGCCAGCCCCGCCGGGTGGGTCTGGTACGGGTTCGCCGCCGCCGGCCCCACCGTCAGACCGGTCGCCCGGCCGATCCGGTCGGCGGCGACGAACGGGTCGCGGTTGAAGTAGTGACAACTCACCAGGGCGGCGTCGAACCCCGCCTCCTCGGCCCGCTCGGCGAGCCCGGTGACGCGGTCCAGGGGGTGCTCCGGGGTGATCTCCACGCCCCGGGCGATCCGGTCGACGGTGTCGGTCATCGTTCGCCCCCCTCGTCGGTGTGCTGATGCTCGCCAGCGTTCTGCCTGCCGGGCGCGGTCGCCGCGAGGTTGTCCTCGACCGGAGGAACGCGGTCGGGGTCGAACGACCAGTCCCGCAGCGCCTGGCGGACGAAATCGGAGTCCACGTCACGGAACAGGCGCTCGCCGCCGTCGTGGTCACCGAACGCCCAGTCGCGGACGACGACGGCGGGCGTGCCGCCGTCGCCCTCGCCGGCGACGAGGTTGGCGGCGGCGGCGAGTTCGTCGACGACCGCCTCGACGGTGACGGCCAGCTCGCGACCGGTGCGGTCGGTCGACCCCCGCCAGTCCCGCGTCGGTGGCAGGCCGGCCCACCCGACCGCGACCCCGCGCTGACCGGTGCGGAACGGGCGTCCGCTGGTGTCGCTGACGACGACACCCACGCCGTCGACGCCGTCGGGCGTCTCGTCGCCCAGTCCAGGGGCATCCCGGCCGCTGGCGGGCCCGGCGCCGTCGGGCGCCGGTGCCGCTCGCTCGCGCCCGGCACCGCCCCGCTCGCCGGCGGTGTCGGCGCGGTCGCCGCCGTCGATCCCGGCGCGGTCGAGCAGTCCGCGGCGGATGCGGCGGGCGCTCTCGCCCGGGGCGCGGGGCAACAGCAGGAGGTCGGCCCCGGGGACGTTCGAGCGGTCGATCCCGGCGTTGACGGTGACGTGGCCGAAGCGGGTCTCGGCGAGCACGAACGGCACCGTCATCAGCAACTCGGTGGACTCCTCCAGGATCGCCTGCGCGAAGCGGGGGTCACGCTCCTCGCCGGTGGCGTCGGCGAGGCGAGCGGCGATCTCACGGGCGCGGGGCCCGGCGGGGAACTCCTCCAGGTCGGCGGCGCGGCCCTCGGCCTTCGAGACGACCGTGCTGGCGACGACGACCACGTCGTCGGGGCGAAGATCGACCCGGTCGGCGACGAGACCGGCGAGGTCGTCCCCTGGCTCCACCTCCGGGAGGTCGGGGACGGCGATCAGTTCCATGGTCGGGGTCCGGTACCGCGGGGCAAAAGCGCGCGGATTGCGGACTCAGCCGAGACGACCCAGGGTGACCGTCGAGACCAGGCCCACGACCAGGCCCGCGGCGGTCGCCGCGGGGAACGAGAGCAGGAGGACGAGACCGCTCGTCAGCAACTCGCCGAACAGGCGGTCTGCGGGGGAGATACCGGCGACGGCCGCCCGGACGTTGGCGACGGTCAGGAACAGTGAGGCACTCATCAGCGCGTACAGGCCGGCGGCCATCGCCCCTCGGACCGCCGCACGGGTGCCCACCGACGGTCGGTCGAGCAGCGAGACCGCCACGGCCAGCAGCGCCGTCACCGGCAACACGACCGCGAAGGGGACGAGCACCTCCCACGAGAGGCCCGTCCCCGCGTCGGTCATCCGGTACTCCGAGGCCGCCAGTATCGCCAGAAACAGCGTCGACCCGAGGATCGCCGCCCCGATCGTCGTCCCGCGATCGTCCGTCCGCCGCCACGCCGACTGCTC
The DNA here is from genome assembly GCA_964402765.1 of uncultured Halobacteriales archaeon. Taxonomy (GTDB): domain Archaea; phylum Halobacteriota; class Halobacteria; order Halobacteriales; family SW-7-71-33; genus SW-7-71-33. The sequence goes on along the minus strand of CAYODS010000026.1, from coordinate 4,329 downwards.
GCGGGCGACCGAGAGACGCCCTATCGACATCGTTGTCCCCCGCGACGACCCTGGTCTCGTTCGCTTCTTCTCATGATACACCGTATCTTACTGGTGAAGTATAAAATTTACCAACTACAGACGAAAATCAATACGTTATCTGAGTGTATCGATGGGCGGTCAGCGCGGCACCGCCCACAGCGCGTAGCCGACGGCGGCGCCCAGCGCGAAGGCGGGCACCGACAGCGCGACCGAGAGACCGAACAGGCCGTCGGCGTCGACTACCCCGCCGAGCAAAGCCGGTTCCACCGCGACGAGCGCGCGGACCGCGAGGATCGCCCCCGGCGACAGCAGCGCGACCGTCGCCGCGGCGGCGCCGGCACCGAGTGCCGTCGCGCGCCGGTCCAGGCCGTCACCGCGGGCGACGCCGGTACAGACCACCGCCGCCGTCGACGCCCCGGCGACGAGCGCGAGCGGCCACGCTGCAGACAGGCCCGTCGCCTCGACCACCGCGGGCGCGGCCGCGGCGACGGCGCTCAACACGAGTATTCCGCCCACGCCGCTCCCCAGGACCGTCGCCAGTCCCACCCGCGTCTCGTCGCCCCGCGCCGCCGCGGCGACCGCCCGGAGTCGCTCGCGCATACCGGTCACCGTCGCCCGCGCCGCGCCGGTCCCAGTCGCTCACCGCCCGGACCGCCCGCCGACGCTCCCGTCCCGTTCATCGTCGCTCCAGCTCGACGGAGACGGTGCCGTCCTCGGCGGTGAGCCGGAGGATCGACGCCTCGGTGGCGGGCGCCGCGCCGGTCGCGCTGCCGGGGTTGAGCAGTCGCACGTCCTCCAGCGAGCGGTCCAGCGTGCGGTGGGTGTGCCCGCCGACGGCCACGTCGGCGTCCGCCTCCAGGGCGGTGCGCCGGAGGTGGTCCTCGTAGGCGCCGGCCCCGCGGTGGCCGTGGGTGACGGCGACCCGCACCCCGCCGCGCTCGACGGTCGCGACGGTCGGCAGGCCCAGCGACCGCGGGTCCGTGTTCCCGGTGACGGCGGTCAGCGAGGGAGCGAGGTCCTCGATACGCGCGTACGCGGCCGAGGAGTCGAAGTCGCCAGCGTGGACGACGTGGTCGGCCGCCCGCATCCGCCTGCGGACCCACTCCGGCACCGCGTCGGCCCGCGACAGGACGTGCGTGTCGCTCATCACGACCAGTTCGACCATACCCCACGCTCGTGGGCGACCGGCTTAGAGGTTGCCGGTCGCCCCGGACCGCAACGCCGTTGCCCCCGCGGTGCTCATCCCCGCACATGGACAGCGTCGTCTTCCTGAGACACCGCGGGCGGGTGCTGCTCGTCCGCGCCCCCAACGGGGACTGGACCGCACCGACGGTACGCCCCAGCGGCCAGGAGTCACCCGAGACCGCCGCCTGGCGGCACGTCCACGACAGCGTCGGCGTCGACTCGACGGTGGCACGCTCCGGCGGCACGCTCCGCCTGGACGACGGGACCGTCGTGCCGGTGCTGCTGGACGTGGACGAGACGCCGACCGCGGCCCCCGACGAGTTCCCCGCGCCATCCGAGTTCGACCACGAGTGGGTCCACCCGCCGGCGGTCCTCCGGCGGGAGACGACCCCCGACCTGTGGCGTGCCTACGAGCGTGTCGCCCCGACGCTGCGGACCGTCGTCGCCGACGACCAGCACGGCTCCACCTGGCTCTCCGTCCGCGCACTGGAGGTCCTGCGGGACCGCGCCGGCCTGCTCGCCGTCCGTGGCGACGGCGACGACTGGCCCGAGATCGCAGACCTCGCCGACCGCCTGCGCTCCGCTCGCCCGGGGATGGCCGCCGTGCGAAACCGGGTCAACCGCGCGATGGACGCCGCCGACCACACCGCCGCGGCGGTCGAGCGGGCCGCGGCGGAGGGCGTCGAGGAGGCGATCGCCGCCGACCACGGGGCCGCACGGCTGGCGGCCGACCGCCTCGACGGGACGGTGCTCACGCTGTCGCGCTCGGGGACGGTCCTGCGAGCGCTTTCCGCCGCCGCCCCCTCGACGGTGTTCGTCGCGGAGTCACGTCCGGCCCGCGAGGGCGTCGGCGTCGCGGAGACGCTCGCTCGCGCCGGTACCCAGGTCGTCCTGCACACGGACGCCGCCAGCGGGTCGGTGCTCGCCGACCGGGCCGACGCCGTGCTCGTCGGCGCCGACGCCGTCCGCGACGACGGCGCCGTCGTCAACAAGACCGGCACCCGCACCGTCGCCGCGGCCGCCGCCCACGAGGACGTGCCGGTGTACGTCGTCGCCGCGACCGCGAAGGTCGCCACCGGACCGGTGCGCCTGGAGCGCGGCCCCGACGACCTGTACGACGGCGACGCGCCCGTCGAGACACACGACCCCGTCTTCGACGTGACGCCACCCGCGCTCGTCGACGGACTGATCACCGAGGAGGGGGTGCTCTCGCCCGCCGACGTGGAGACGCTGGCGACGGACCTGGCGGCCGCCGCCGACTGGGACGACGACCGGGGGGGAGTGACCGGCCCAGGCGAGGAGGCGGACCGCGAGGGCTAAGAGGCCGTCGCCGCTACCGATGACGGGCGGCAGTGACGAGGGTTACCCCCACCGAGCCCCGTGTGACGAGGCATTCTCCCGAGCCGCCCTACAGCGCCGACTCGGCGACGGTGGCCATCTGCTTGCGGTTGCTCCCGGCGACCGACGGGTGGGGACGCAACCGACCGTTCTCGACGGTGACCAGCCCCGCGTCGACCAGGCTGTCGACGCGCTCACGGAACGTCTCGGGGTCGCCAGCGTCGACCGTCTCGCCCCAGGCGACGAGTTCCTCCGGGGACTGGCCCGCCCGGGCGCCGGCCAGCACGCACACCGTCGTCTCGTCCAGGTCCTCCTCACCACGAGCCGCCGACATCGCACCGTGCAGGCCGGCGAACTCGCGGGCGACCTCGTCGTCGACCCGGCGGGCCAGCGAGCGGCGGTAGTCCTCCGGGCTATCGAGCGCGGGCCGGTACAGCCCCGAGCGGACGTACAGCCCCCGGCCGACGAGAGCGACGCCGACGACCAGTGCCGCGCCGGTCACAACGAGCAACGCGGGCGGCACGCCCGGCGTGGTGAACACGACGCTGGCGACGACGATCGACCCGGCGACGATCAGCACCTCCAGGGTCATCGCGAAGGCGTTGCGCAGTTTGGCGCCGTCGTCGAGCAGCCGCTCCGGCTGACGGAAGTCCTCGCGGGACAGCACCACCACGTCCTCCGAGACCAGGTGCTTGCGCTTCAGGCGGGTCTCGTCCAGCCCGACCCGCGACAACTGCCACAGGCCCCCGACGAGCAACAGTCCCAGTCCCAACGCGATGGCGCCAGTTAACATACCTCACGAATGCGACTGAACTAACATAAGTATTGTCCCGACAGAAACCACTATTATACGAAGAAAACGCGACTAAACTTATTTTATCGAACTGATCGCGACGCTCTGGTTCAGTTGCCGTACTCTGTGCGGTGGTTGGTTAAAAGAACTTCAGGAGGTCGTCGCGGCGGTGGCCGTGGAGGTGCTCGCGGACCGCCTCGCGGAGTGCCTCGGTCGATCCGCGCTTGGCGCTCGTGGGGGCGACCGTGTCGCGCCACTGCTGCCACGGCGGGAGCAACCCCAACCGATCACACAGGTCGTTCAGCGTCTCGTCGCGGTCGTCGACGGTGTCGATCTTGTTGGCCGCGACGACGCGGTCGATCCCCAGCTCCCCCAGTAGGCCGAACATCTCCACGTCGTAGGGCACGTCACCCCGGTCGCGGTGCCGGTCGATTATCTCGACGGCGCTGCCGGCGTCCACGACCAGTACCCCCACGAGGATCGCCTCGGCGTACTCCTCCAGGTACCGCACCACGTCGGTCTTGATCCGCTCGCGCTCCTGCTCGGGGACGCCACTCATGAACCCGAAGCCGGGCAGGTCCGTCAGCACGAAGTCCTCGCTCGCCCAGTCGTAGTGGTTCGGCTGGCGGGTCACGCCCGGTCGCCGCCCCGTGTCCACGTCGTGGCCCGTCAGGTCACGCATCAGCGTCGACTTGCCGACGTTCGACCGCCCGACGAGCACCACCTCCGCGCTCCTGTCCGGACGCCCCTCGAACATCACCAGTGTGTGGGTGGTGGCCGTTGAAATGTCTCGCGTCTCTGGTTTTGAGGGGGTTCGGTTGAGTGGGTCGTTCGCGACCTCTGCTTCTCATCACTCTCGGGTGAAAGCACCGTCGTAGTGACTCAGAAAGCCCCCACCGCGCTGCTCTCAGAGGCGATTGCTGCTGATGAGCGGACCCAGAAAGCCCCCACCGCGCTGCTCTCAGAGGCGATTGCTGCTGATGAGCGGACCC
>CAYODS010000025.1:15321-27970 GCA_964402765.1 uncultured Halobacteriales archaeon | reverse complement strand
GTCCTCGTCCGAGGAGGGACGCACCGCCGGCAGCGCCGCCCGGGGGACGCCGAACTCCGCGAGCAGGTCGTCGTCCCACGCCGTCTCGTGGATGTCGAACAGCATCGTCCGCGAGGCGTTCGTCACGTCGGTGACGTGGGCGCCGGTGAGGTTGTACACGAGCCAGGCGTCGACCGTGCCCAGACAGAGGTCGCCGTCGGCCGCCCGCTCGCGAAGGTCACCGTCGCCCGCGTTCTCCAGCAGCCACTCCGCCTTCGTCGCCGAGAAGTACGCGTCCGGCTCCAGGCCGGTCCGCTCGCGGATCCACGCCGCGTCGCCGCTCTCGTGGAGTGCCTCGACCCGGTCGGTGGTGCGGCGGTCCTGCCAGACGACGGCGTCGTGCACCGGGACGCCCGTCTCGCGGTCCCACAGCACCGTCGTCTCGCGCTGGGTGGCGACGCCCAGCCCCGCGAGCCGGTCGCCGTCGATCCCCGCCGCCCGCAGACCGCGGGTGACCACCGTCTTCGTCGCCTCCCAGATCTCGACCGGGTCGTGCTCCACCCACCCCGGTTCGGGGTACGACTGCTCGTGTGTCTCGTAGGCGTCGGCGACGACCCGACCGTCGCGGTCGATGGCCACGAACCGCGTGCCGGTCGTCCCCTGGTCGATCGCCCCGACGTAGGTGTCCGACATCGCTCGCGGGGTACTCGCCCGGACGGCTTGAACCCACCTCCGTTCGTCTCACTCCTCGCCGCAGGTGGGGAGATGCGTCGCGAGGTCGCTGACCGCCGCCCCGCAGCGCGGACAGGTCGTCGCGTTGTCGTAGGTACTTTTCCCGCGGTCGGTGTGGTCCGCCTCCGCCAGCGCGTCGAACGTCCGCTCGTCGGTGAGTCGCTCCCAGGCGTCGCCGAACGCCGGGTCGCGGATCGCACGGGTCACGTCCTCCGTGGACACGTCGTGTCGGTCGAGGTCGTCGTCGTTCGCCGCGACCCACCGCTCGAGGACCACCGCCTCGGGGTGGTCGTCGTCGAGGTAGTACACCGGGGCGAAGTCGTCGGCGACCGACGACCGGGGGTCCACGTCGAACCGTGTCACGCCGTACACCCGCCTGGTCCGCTGGGTCAGCCCGCCGCCGTACGCCCGCAGCGCCGGCCCCGCCTGTGGGCCGTCCCGCTGGAGCAGCAGTACCGGGTACGGCGTCGTCGTGTGCTCCGACGACCGCACACAGCCGTGGCGCCCGTGACGCCACTCCCCGCAGGTCTCACACAGCGTCGTCCGGTCGTCGTCCGGCGGAGTGGTGTCCATCGGTCCCGACCACCGCCGCCACGTCGTTCAACGTTTCGCCTGCGTGTCACGGTGGGGAGGACAGTGGCGCCGCGATCGCGACCCACACCGCCGGCCGGTCCGCCGTCGACGGCGGCCACGCGGCACGCGACGGACGGGCTCGGCGGAGGCACTCACGCCGGGGGGAGCCTCCTCCGGTCACCCCACGAGTCGAGCGCCCTGCGGTCACCCCGCCGGGCGAGGCGGGCCCGCCCCGCTCGTGTCGGGACTGAGCGTTCGCCACAACGGACAAGAGGGGAGCGGTCGACCCGTGAGGCATGGTCGCGTGCCGTGTGGCCGCGGGGGGACGACGGTGACGCTCGACCTGCTCCTGAAACCGGTGCAGTTCGCCCTGGGAGCCGTCTTCCTCCTGGCCACCGTCGGGGGCACCGTCGTCGGCGGGACGGCGTTCTACCTCTACGAGTACCGTACCGCGGCCCTCGATAGGGTGCTCCAGGACGGCGTCACGCTCGGGGAGGTGCTGGGGCTGGTCCTGCAGGTCGACGTAGTGCTCGTCGCCGCCGGGCTCGTGGTGTTCGGGCTGTTCGTCACCTACGTCGCCGAGACTTCCGAGAGCGGGATGGGCGGCGAGTGAGCCGGGGAACGACCGAGCACGCACGGCGGTCACAGCAGTCGGGTCACGAGCAGGTAGACGCCGCCGAGCACGAGCGCCCAGGCGAGCACGCCGAGAACGTGGACGGCCAGCGTGTTGCGGACGCCCGTCACCGTGTCACGGGCGGCCGAGAGCGGCGCGCGCTCGAAGACGGTCGTCCGGATCGCCCCGATCAGGGTGTGGACCGGCATGTACAGGAGGAAGAAGACCGCGAAGAGGACGTCGAGCGGGGCCCCGATCGGGACCGGCCCGACAGTGGGGTTGGCGTCCATCTCGGCGTACGTCGGCACCTCCAGGTCGGGGTGCTCGCGGACCCACTGGAGGGCGGCGTCGGCCTCCGGGCCGTCGGTCCGCGCCAGCGCCAGCACCGCGAACTCTCGGGTGAGGTGCTCGTCCGCCGGGGCCCGCCGCTCCAGCAGCGCCCGCAACTCGTCGACCGCCTCTGGAGTGGGCCGCTCGGACAGCCACTGGGCGGCGAACTGCCGCGCCATGTCGTCCTCGACGGACAGCCCGCGGACGAGCAGGTCCTCGACGCCCGGGCCGTCCATGTGTCCGACGACCGCGACCGCGGCGGCGTCCGGCGGGACGGTCCCCTGGTCGGTCAGTCGCTCGCGGACGTACGCCGGCACCGACTCGACCGGCACCGGGTCGCCCTCGCCCCAGACGGCCCCGAGTGCACCGTACGCGGCTCGCTGGACCCGCTCGGGCTCCGTCTCGTCGGCCAGCGTCTCCACGAGCGCGACTCGGGCGGACTCGGTGCGCTGCCTCCCCAGCGCGCTCGCGGCCGCCCGCCGGACCGCCGTCTCGTCGTCGGTCTCCAGCACCTCGATCAGCGTCTCCGTCGCCGCGATCCGGTCGTCCGCCCGGCCGAGACGCTCGACCGCCGCCTCTCTCGTGGCCGGCGAGTCGGCGCCGAGGGCGGCCCGGCGGGCGACCTCCGCGGGGACCCGGACGGAGAGGTCACTCGCGACCGACAGCGCGACACCACGCAGGCGCTCGTCGTCGACCGCCGCGGTCCGGGCCACCGCCCGCTGGAACCGCTCGTCGTCCGAGTCGACCACCGCCCTCGCCCGTCGCGTGTCGTCGTCGAACGCCCCGAGGAACGCACCCCGAACGCGGCGGTCCTCTGCCCGGACCTCCTCCCGCACCGCACGCCCCGCCGCCGCGGTGGCGTCCGGAAAGTCGCCCGCGGCGACACCGTCACCGGCACCGTCGCCCGGACCGTCCGCGCTCGATTCCGCGCCCGCGAGTCGGAGCAGCGCCGCGGCCGCCGCCGCCCGGACGGCGTCGCTGTCGTCGGTCCGGACGCGACGGTCCAGCGCCTCGACCGTCGCCGCGTCACCCCGTTGCAGGTGGCCGACCGCCACGGCGACGCCGTGACGCACTCTCGGGTCCTCGTGTGTCAGCCCCCGGTCGAGGTCGCCGTCCGCCATCGCGGCGGCGACGACGGACTCGGCGTCGTCGGCGAGACAGTCCCGCACTGTCGTCGCCTCCCGGTCCGTGCAGTAGACCAGGAGGTCGTCGCCGGCGTCGTGGAAGCGGCGATCCCCCGGCAGGGTGGCCGTCAGGTCACGAACCAGGGCCGCGGACCCGCTCCCGTCGGCGGACACCTCCCGCCGGACGCGCTCGCCGTTCACCTCGACGGTCACCGTCGTCGGCTCGCCGTCGGTCTCCGCCTCCTCGACCGTCCGCTCCTGTACCTCGACGCCCGTGGCCCGCTGCCACTGGTCCAGGAGGTTGTGGACGTCGAGATCGGTCGGGTCGGTCGCCGGGCGGACCGCCCTGTCCGCTCGCAGGAGGGCGGTCTCGACGTAGCGCTCCGGCGGCGGCGGGCCCTCGGTCTCGGGGTCGTCACCGTACCTGGCCTCGGTGCGCTCGCACAGTCGCTCGAACTCGTGGTCCGGCACCGGACCGTCGAGCACGCCCTCGTCCACCAGCCACCGGAGGTCCGCCCGTGCGAGCGCTCGACGCTCCGCCATCTGTCGGCGTCGACGACGCGGACCGTATTAATAACACACCGTCAGGGGGGACGGGATCCGCTGGGTGAGCGCGCCGGGGACCGGACGGGTCGCGGCGGAGTGACCCACCGGGAAAAATTCATTGTGGATTGTGACCATTACACAACTGGGGGGTGCTGGATGGTATGAGCACCGGATGGTACCGTAGAGTGGCACAGACACTGATACTGACCGGGATACTGGTGACGATGGCCGTCCCGGCAGCCGCGTCGACGGGCACCGTCGGCGACGGTCCCGCCGAGGTCGCGGTCACCGGTCCCGGCCCCGCCGACCTCAAGATCTGCGTGACACTCGAGGCGCCCGGTGGCGTGAGTTACACCGAGTGTGTCGAACTCAGCGGTGACGCCGAGAGCACTGTCGAGTGCACGCCCGTGAGCTGTAACGACGTCGACTGACCGGAGACACGACACATGACCCGGACGACACACACGCACCTGGGACGGATCGCACTCACGACGGTCGTCGCGGTCGCACTGTTCACCACGTCCGCGGCGGCGGCGAGTCCGACGGGCACACCCGGCGGCGGCGACGTGCTCCTCGACGGGGAGGTCTGCGTCACCGTCGTCGAGGGCGGCGCGTTCGGCTTCGGGTACGAGGTCGAGGTCTGTTACGAGGGCGACGGTGGTGGTGACGACCCCGAGAGCACCGTCGAGTGCGCGCCCGTGAGCTGTAACGACATCGACTGACCCGGGCGCCCCCGGCGGTGTCTTCCCGCCGCGGGGTCACTCGGGCGCGACCGACACCGGGAGCGTTCGAGACCGCCGACCGGGACCGGCGGCGACTCAGGCCACGACGTTCAGCAGGGCGGCGTCAACGAGCAGCAGCGCCGACAGCGCGGCCGCCGCGAGGAGGTACGGTCGGCCCGCGTCGGCGGTGCGGTCGACGGCGGCCTCGCTCCCGCCGCCGGCCAGGTAGCCGGTCACCAGGTAGGCGCGGGTGTCCGCCGCCCCGTCGACGGTGAGCATCCGGTAGACCCCGGCCTCGATGGCCGTGTACGCCGCGAGCCACAGCGCGGCCATCCCGAGGACGAGGTGACCCCGGGTGGTCTCGACCAGCGCGTCGCCGGGGTACAGCACGAGCACCTGGTAGGCACCCGTGAGTGGCAGCGACAGCGCGGTCCAGCGGGCCACCCGCAGCAGGCGGTCGACGGTCACGCCGAACGCCCCGGCCTCGAACTCGCCGCGACGGGCCGCCGGCAGCACCGCGTACACGACGTACAGGGTCGCCCCCGCGAACAGCACCGCCGAGACGACGTGGACGACGTACGAGACGGTCAGCAGCGGGTCCACGTCCAGTCCCGGGGGCCGAGTGGACAAAGAGCCTGCGCCCGGGTCGGCCGGAGCCGCCAGGAGTGGGTACGCCCGGAGAAACGTTGACGCCGCCGGCCCCCGAACGGCCCCGTGATGGTCCTCGGCGAGTTCGTCCCCGACGTGACGGCGGTGCAGGTCGGCGTCGTCGCCGTCGCCACCGTGGCGATCTGGCTCGGGAGCACCCGCCTGGAGAGTGCCGCCGAGCGGCTCTCGGCGTACTACGGGCTGCCCGCCGTCGTCCAGGGGTCGGTTGTCGTCGCCGTCGGGTCGAGTTTTCCGGAGCTGATGAGCGTCGTCGTCACCGCGCTCGGCGGGTCGTTCGGCCTGGGGGTGGGCGCGGTCGTCGGCTCCGCCATCTTCAACATCCTGGTGATCCCGGCGCTGTCGGGGATCGCGTCACCGGACCTGCTCGACGCCAACCGGACCATCGTGTACAAGGAAGCACAGTTCTACATGATCGCCGTCTCCACGCTGGTGATCACGTTTGCTCTGGCGGTCATCTACTCTCCAGTCGACGGCGGACCGCCGCTGGACGGCACGGTGACCCGTCCGATTGCCGCCATCCCCCTGCTGATGTACGGGCTGTACCTGTTCATCCAGTGGCAGGACGTGGGTGACCACGAGAGCGAGGAGGACGGCGACGGCGTGGACGTGCTGCGCGAGTGGGGGCGACTGGCGCTCGGACTGGTCACCATCGCCGTCGCGGTCGAGTTGCTGGTGGGGGCGGTGAAAGGGCTGAACGCCACCTTCGGCGTACCGGAGTTCCTCGCCGGCGTGACGGTGCTGGCCGCCGCGACGAGTCTGCCCGACGCGCTGGTGAGCGTCCGGGCGGCACGGGACGGGCGCGGGCTCACCAGTCTCGGCAACGTGCTCGGGTCGAACACGTTCGACCTGCTGGTGGCGATCCCGCTTGGGGTGCTCGTCGCCGGGAGCGCCCCCGTCTCGTTCAGCGTCGCCGCCCCGATGATGGGCGTGCTCACCGTCGCCACCGTCCTGCTGTTCACGCTCCTGCGGACCGACCTGACGCTGACCGCCCGGGAGTCGTACGCCCTGCTGGTCGCCTACCTCGTGTTCGTCGCCTGGGTCGTCGGTGAGACCGTCGGCGTGTTCGGACTGATAAAGGTCTGATCTCCCCTGCCTCGAACCGCTGACCTGCCGGGCGTGGCCGTCGCGATCGCGGGGGGCTGGCGACACCGACTCCCTGTTCGTGTCCGGCGACCACCGGTCGGGATAGCTGTCGGTATACGAAGCTCCTTCGGCCGTGGCCGTCCACGGGATCTATGGATATCGGTATCGTCGGGGCGGGCAACGTCGGGCGCACCCTCGCCGAGCACCTGACCGACCTCGGCCACGACGTCACGATCAGCAGCTCGTGGGATCGGGAGAGCCAGACAGACCTGGCCGACCAACTCGGGCCGCGAGCGCACGCGGGGACGGTCAGAGACGCCGCGTCCGCCAGCGACCTCGTCGTCGAGGCGATCCCGTTCGGGGCGTACGAGTCGCTGCCGGCCGACGCGCTCGCGGACACGGGGGTCGTCAGTGCCGCGAACTACTACCCGGACCGCAACGGTGAGATCGACCTCTGAGGCCGCACGCACACCGGGGTGGTCGCGGCGCACCCCAGCGAGTCGGCGGTCGTCAAGGCGTTCAACACGAGGAACTACGAGACGCTCCGTGAGGAGGCGCGTCCGGACGCACCACCCGAGGACCGACTGACCCTGTTCATCGCGGGGGACGACCCCTCGGCGAAAGAGACAGTCGCGGACCTCGTCCGGCAGATCGGGGTCGCGCCGCTGGACGTCGGGTCACTCGAAGACGGCCAGCACGTGGAGCCGGGGTCGCCGATCTACAACGAGCCGATGACGCTTCCAGAGGCGGAGCGCGAACTCGAACGGATCACGGGGCAGTAGCCGACGGCGGCACGGGGCCGCCGTTCCCCCACGGTGACATTTTTGACGCCGCGTCGCGTCACCCCGACATGACCGACGAGGACCGAGACGACGATCGAGAGCGAACCGTTCCGCTCGACTTCGTCGACATCGGGGGGTTCGACCTGCCGGGGACGGGGGTCCTCGACGACCTCGGGGACGAACTGCAGGCGGGGATCGCGGGGGCGACGCCGGACGCCGCCGACATCGAGGAGACGCTCTCGGGGGTCTCGCTTCCCGGTGGGCCGGATCTCGACGTCGACACCCGGGTGATACCGGACGCGAGCCTGGACGCCGAGCAGGTCGACAGGGTCGTCGACGCCGGCGGGGAGGCCGTCGAGGTGGCCGTCGAGGGGACCGGTGAGGCGGGGACGGTGCTCGTGGAGACCGGCGGCGAGGTCGTCGAGATCGCCGTCGAGGGGGGCGGTGAGGCCGCCGCCGAGGCGACCGGCGAGATCGTCGCAGCGGCACTGGACGGGATCTGACGGCGTCGGGGGCGACGGTTCCGAACTCGCGGGACTGCGTCGGGATTCCGACCCTCGGCCCGGCGGAGACGGGTCGACCGTGGCCGTTCAGCGAGTCCGGTACTCGTCGGTCACGTCCTCCAGTTCGATCTCGCCCTCGGGGACGCGGTAGGCGGCGATGACCGAGCGGTCGGCGTCGGGGGCGTTCACCGTCTTGTCGACGGTGTAGCCGACGTAGGTGCACGCCTCGGGCGTGAACTCGACGACGGAGTAGCCCCAGTGGTGGCTGTCGAAGAACTCGACGTGGGGGTTCATCGCGGGGACGATCCACGACAGCAGCGGTTCGGTGATCCGCCGTCGCCACCCGCGGGCGACGTGCAGCGCCTCGGCGACGTTGACCGACGTGATCGCGGGAGTCATGAACTCCACGCCGATGCGCTCGCCCTGGGCGACGCCCTCGCCGCCGGTCACCCGGCCGGGGTACGACGACTGGGAGTAGGCCGCGACGTAGGAGTGCATGTCGCCGGTCAGGGTGACGAAGTTGTCCACGTCGGCCTCAGCGATGGCCTCCATCACCCGCAGGCGCTCCCTGGTGTAGCCGTCCCACCCGCCCTGGACCGGGTAGACGGACAGCGGGCCGGACCCGACCCGCAGCGGCACCGTCAGCACCTCGTCGGCCCAGACGGTCCAGGTGGCCTCCGATCTGGTTATCGTGTCGATCAGCCACTCGCGCTGGTCCTCGCCGAGCATCGTCCGCCCGGGCGGTTCGCGGTGGGGACCGACGTTGTCCGGCGTCGGGATCGCCTCCCGGGGCGGGTCACGGAACAGGCGCTCGTCGGTCATGGCGAGCGTGACCAGGTCGCCGAACTCGTACTCCCGCCAGAGGCGGAACCGCTCCTGCAGGCGCTCGCCGGCGGGGTCGTACTCCACGCGGGCCGGCATGTACTCCCACCAGGCGTGCATCGCGTCGGCGACGAGTTCGGTCATGAACGCGGGGTCGTCACCGCGGGGGTGGTCCCCGGCAGGGGCATCGGTGCGGCGGTCCCAGTACACGTCGTTGACCATCTCGTGGTCGTCCCAGGCGGCGATCAGGGTGTGGGCCTCCAGTGCCTCCTGGAGGAAGCGGTCGCTCCGGTAGGTCCGGTAGAGGTAGCGGTAGTCCGCAAGGCCCTGGACGTGGTCGGCGCCGCTGGGCAGGTCCTTCTCGCGACCGGGGTAGTCGTGCGAGCCGATCCCCTTGAACGCGCCGCTGTCGGACTCGTAGACGAAGTCACCGACGTGGACCACGAAGTCCAGGTCCTCCTGGGCGACGTAATGCAGGGCGGGGTAGTAGCCGTTGAGGTAGTCCTGGCAGGCCAGCACGGCGACCCGCAGTCGGTCGGGCGAGGCGTCCGGCGCCGGCAGGGTGCGACACCGGCCGACGCGGGAGGCGGTGTCCCGGTAGTAGAAGCGGTAGCAGTACTCCCGGTCGGGCTCTAAGTGGCCGTCGAGGTCGATCTTGACCGTGTAGTCGTGCGCCCGGACCCGCTCGGCGTCGGTGACGACGCCCTCGTAGACGACCTCCTCGAACGCCTCGTCCGCGGCGACCCGCACGGCCAGCGGTTCGTCGGGGTCGAAGGCCGCGGCCGAGAGTCGCGTCCAGAGGATCACGCCGTTCGGCGTGGGGCCACCGCTGGCGACCGACTGCGGGAACACCGTGTCCGGGTCTGCGTCAGGGTCCACGTCGAACTGGTCCGCGCTCGTCGTCGGGTCGGGGGCCGCCGCCAGCGCCAGGTCGTGTGAGTTCAGTTCCGACAGCAGTTCCGCGTGGTCGTCCGCTCCACGGGCGGGTTCGTCGCGTCCACGGAGGTCGATGTCGTCGTCGGTCATGTCGGTGGGGTGCCGTCGACACACGCCGGTAGTGTCGGCGGGGCTAAAGCGTGACCGTTCACCGCGTGTCGCGCTCACAGCGAACCGTGGACCGGCGCGGACGCCGGCTGGTGACCGCCCGACGGGACCGGCAGAGGTATACCTATACCCTGTAGCTCTGGAGTAATAGTGTTGATTCTGATATTATCGGTGCCGGGGAGACGGCGGCGACGGGCGACCAGACGGGTGTCCCGGTAGCCAGCGACGGGTCGAGGCCGGGTCGAACCGGGGGAAAGGACGATACCGTACCACGCCCACAGTGACGGGCGTGGGTGGCTCGGACTCCAGCGTCGCCGGCAGGGTGCGGGACGCCAGCGACCGCTACCGCGTGTGGGTGGCCGGGAGCGCGGTGCCGGACCCGGACACGCTCGCCCGGCTCGGACTGGGGCTAACGATCCTGCTCGCGGGGGTGCACAAGCTGCTCGCCCCCGGCGTGTGGGCCGGGTACGTCGTCGACTGGGCCCAGCCGCTCGTGGTCGTGTCGCCGCGGACGTTCATGCTGCTGAACGGCCCGCCGGAGGTGCTCGTCGGGGCGCTGTTGCTCGTGGACCGGTACACGACCCTGGCCGCGACGGTCGTCGCCGTCTCCCTCGCCGCCACCGTCACGTACCTCGCCGCCGCCACGGTGACCGGGGCGAGTTTCGCCACCGCGATCGTCCGCGACGTGGGGCTGCTGGGGCTCGCGGCGTCGGTGCTCGTCGCTGCCGCTCGCGAGGACTGACGGTCGGAGGGGTGAGACCGACTCCTCCGGGAGCCCTGGGCCGGGTCAGGCCGCGCTCCCGAACAGCATGAACCCGGCGAACCCGAACAGGACCGACAGGACGATGCTGGCGGCGCGCGTGACGGTCACGTCCGTGGTCTCCGAGACGTACCGCTTGACCGTCGGGAGAGTCAGGACGCCGCCGACGGTGAACAGCAGTCCGGAGCCGAGGAACGGGTCCGGGTAACTGCTCGTGGGGACGAACGCGATGAGTGCCAGCAGGAACAGCATCCCGCTGCCGATGTACGACACCGCCTCGTGGAACTCGCTCCACCGTGTCCCCGACTCGGCGTCGGTGGCCCGTTCGCTCTCGGCGTCCGCGGTGGGCTGCTCTGCGCCACACTCACGGCAGTAGGCGTCCATCTCGTCGAGCACCGTCCCACAGTCGCCACAGTACCGCTTGCCGACGGGGAGGTGCTGTGGACCCGACCGCTCCTCGTGGACATCCTGCTCGGTGCCACACTCGCTGCAGTAGTCGGCGTCGGCCGGGAGCACCGCTCGACAGTCCGAGCAGAACACCGTATCCTCCGTCTCCTCGACGCTCATTCGCGGTCACTGACCTTCCGGGCTCCGTGGAATTAAATCACGGGGTTGGACCGGGGAGGAGCCGCCGACCCTACGTCGGACGCCGCCCCTCGCCGGGTCATCGGTCGTCCGTCGGCGGGTCGCCGTCGTCCCCGTCGCCGTCGGCGTCGCGACTGCGGTAGCCCCGCCGGAGCGCGTACAACACCGCCACCCCGAGACCGCCCAGCAGGCCGAACTCCGCGACACCGGGCGGGTCGGAGACCCCGACGCCCTCGTCGGTGGTCGTCGGCCCGTCGGTGGCGGTCGATCGCCCGCCGGTCGTCGCCGTCGACTCCGCCTCGACCGGGTCCGAGGTGCGGGCGGCGTCGGCGACGGCGACGTCGGCGCGAGTCCCGTGGTGGCCGAGCGTGCCGAGCAGCACCCGGGAGTCCTGGCTGGAGCCGTCGACGCCCGCCTCGACGGCGTACACCGTCTCGTCGAAACTGCCGACGTAGACGGTGCCGTCGTACACCGTCGGCGAGGAGCGCACGTTGGCGCCGGTCTCGAACGCCCACACCTCCTCGCCGGTCGCGGCGTCGACGGCGTACAGGCTGTCGTCCGAACTGCCGACGAACACCGTCCCGTCGACCGCGGTGGGCGAGGCGAACACCTCGCTGCCGGTGGAGAACCGGAAGCGCCGGTCGCCCGTGACGGCGTCGACGGCGTGGAGGTTCGTGTCCGCGCTGCCGACGTAGACGGTGCCGTCGTACACCGTCGGCGAGGACCGGATCTGGTCCCGCGTCGCGTACGACCACCGCTCGTCGCCCGTCGCGACGTCGACTGCGTACAGTGACCCGTCCTCGCTGCCGGCGAACACCGTCTCGCCGGCGACGGTGGGCGAGCCCTGGAGGTACCCGCCCGTCTCGAACCGGAAGCGCCGCTCGCCCGTCGCGGCGTCCACGGCGTGCAGGGTGCCCGCCGCGTCGCCGACGTACACCGTCCCGTCCACGACGGTGGGCGAGCAGGCGACGCTGCGCTCGACAGAGTAGCGCCACCGGCGCTCGCCGCTCTCGACGTCGACCGCGGACACGATGCCCTGGTAGCCGCCGGTGTACACCGTGTCGCCGGCGACCGTCGGCGCCGCGTTCAGGTTCCCCTCCGTGGTGAGCGTCCACCACTTCTCGCCCGTCTCGGCGTCGCGTGCCTCCAGTTGCTTGGCGGCGACGACGACCGTCTCGCCGACGACGGTGGGCGCCGTGGCGAGCACGCCGCTCGTGTCCGCCCGCCAGCGTTCCTCGCCGCTCGCGGCGTCTATCGCGTACAGGACCTCCGAGTCGTCGCCGACGTACACCGTGCCGTCCACCACGGTGGGCGAGGAGCCGACGTTGCTGGACGCGTCGAACGCCCAGCGCAGGTCCCCCGGCGCGGCGCCGCCCGCCGCCCGCCCGCGCCCGGCGACCGCGCCGAGAGCCGCGGTACCCGCCACGCCCCCCAGCAGTCCACGGCGGGAGACTCCCGCGAAGTCCCCCGACGGCGTCGTCCGCCCCCGCTCGCCCTCGTCACGGGTCACTTTTCACGGGCTACGGCGCCGCGTCGGTTCAAACCTTGGGGTGGCCCGACACGAGCACCCCGGCGGTCGAGGGACGACCGGCGACGCCGGACCGCGTGGCGCGTGACGGGGCCCACGGGCGCCACCGGACTCACTCCCGGTCGCCCCCGTCCCCGTTCCCGTCGCCGTCGGCGTCGCGACTGCGGTAACCGCGCCGGAGCGCGTACAGCACCGCCACCCCGAGGCCGCCCAGCAGGCCGAACTCCGTGAGCCCCGGCGGCTCGGAGACCCCG
>CAYODS010000025.1:0-15311 GCA_964402765.1 uncultured Halobacteriales archaeon | reverse complement strand
CGTCGGTGGTGGTGGCGTCGGTCGACGGGGCGCCGCCGGTCGCGGGAGGCGTCGACCCGCCGTCGGCCGACGGGGGCGACGGGAGCGAGGAGACGCCGTCGGCCCCCCGCTTGGCCCAGGTGCCGTGGTGGCCGAGCGTGCCGAGCAGCACCCGGGAGTCCCTGCTGGCGCCGTCGACACCGGCGTCGAGGGCGTACAGCGTGCCGTCCTGGCTGCCGACGTACACCGTCCCGTCGACCACCGTCGGCGAGGCGGAGACGTTCCGGCCGGTCCCGAAGGCCCACCGCTCGTCGCCCGTCGTCGCGTCCAGCGCGTACACGGTGCTGTCGTCACAGCCGACGAACACGGTGTCGCCGGCGACCGTCGGCGAGGAGGTGACGCTGGACTCGGTCGAGAACCGGAAGCGTCGCTCGCCGGTCGCGGCGTCCACGGCGTGGAGGGCGGTGTCGACCCCGCCGACGTACACCGTCCCGTCCGCGACCGTCGGCGTCGACCAGATGAACCGCCCCGTGTCGTACGCCCACCGCTGCTCGCCCGTCGCGGCCTCGACCGCGTACAGGCTGCCGTCCGAACTGCCGACGTACACCGTGTCGCCCGCGACCGTCGGCGAGCACCGCCCCGGACTGGCCCCGGAGAACCGCCACAGTTCCTCGCCACTACTGGCGTCGACGGCGTACAAGGGGCCGCTGTCGCCGCCGACGTACACCGTCCCGCCCACGACCGTCGGCGCGGAGTTCACGCTCGACTCGGTCGGGAAGCGGAAGCGTCGCTCGCCCGTGGCGGCGTCGACGGCGACCAGACCGTTCTCGTCGAAACTCCCGACGTACACCGTCCCGTCGGCGACCGTCGGGGCCGCCTTCAGCGTGACCGAGACCGGCGACTCCCACTCCGTCTCGCCGCTCGTGGCGTCGACCGCGTACAGCGTCATGTCCCGGCTCGTGAGGTACAGCGTCCCGTCGACCACCGTCGGCGCCGAGCCGACCTGCCCGCCGGTCCCGAGCGTCCACCGCCGGTCGCCGGTCGTCGCGTCCACGGCGTGCAGGCTCCCGTCGTTGCTGCCGACGTACGCCGTCCCGCCCACGACCGTCGGCGAGGAGACGATCGGCAGCCCGGTGTCGTACCGCCAGCGCACCGCACCCGGGGCCAGCGCGGTCCCGGCTCCGGCGCCGACCGGCCCGCCGGCCGCCACCGCTCCCCCCGCGGCCACCGCACGCACCAGCCCCCGGCGCGAGACACGCGGTCCCGAGTCGCGCTCTCCCGTCACCTTAGTTCACGTCGGGCGGCCACTCGGTTCAAACCTTCGGCGTCCGAGAACTCCCCCCGCCGTCGCCGTACGGGCCCAATCGAGCGAGGGCTTTTTTCGGCACGCGGTCGTCCGGTCCACCGAGTGACGACGATCGACCGATCGATCGTGCGGCGCGTGCGAGGGCGGGCGTACGGCGAGCGAGTCACCCTGGAGCGAGACGGCGCCCCGCGCTTTCGCACCCGGCGGGCGTTCGAGGCGTCGCCGTTCCCGGAGTCGCTGCCGATGGGCGCCGAGACGGTGTACCGGGAGGACCGCCCCACCGACAGCGTCCAGGTCCGGGTGTACGACGACCGCGTCACGCTGCAACTGGACCGCTACAACCCGAAGTACCACCCCGTCGAGCACGCCGTCGCCGACGCCACCGAGTACGTCGTGTTCGCGGGGGCGACCGCCGTCGGCGCCGTCGTCGGTGGTGTCCTCGGCGCCGACCCGGGCGACTGAGCGGGGCCGCCCGCTGGGGTCGCACTCGGGCGCCGGCGGGCGGCTCAGTCCCCGGGCACCAGGTCGACGTAGTGGAACTCCTCGCCACGGACGGTGCGGGTCACTCGTTCGCCGGTCTCGACGGCGACGGGGGCGTCGAACGGCGGCCCATCGTGGACGAAGGTGTGGAACTCGCCGTGCTCGCCGCAGGGGTCCACGCCGTCGGGGAGGTCGGCGAGAAAGTCCTCGTCGAAGGGCCGGCCGACGAACGACCGGTCCAGCGCGGTGCCGTCGACACAGACCACCGTCGCCTGGAAGCCACGGTCGACGAACTCGGCGGCCAGCGTCCCGGTGTCCGCCCCCCACAGCGGCCAGGCGCCGTCGAGCGCCGTGCCCGCGAGGGTCGACTCGCGGTACGCCCGCACCCCATCCAGAAAGATGTCGGCGAACACCATCCGGTCGAACCCGCGGTCGGCGTGGTCCGCCACCCGCTCGCGCATCACCGCCGCGTACTCCTCGTCGCTGGGGTCGGCCGGGAGCTCGACCAGGTCGACCGGCAGGGACAGCGCCTCGGCCTGCCGGCGGACCAGTCCGGGACGGACGCCGTGCATCGTGACGCGGCCGGTGGCCGCCGAGACCGTGGTGAACAGTCGCTCCACCGAGGACGCCCGGGTCAGCGCCAGCGTGGCGTCCTTCCCGCCGCTCCAGGCGCAGACGGCCTCACCCATCGACCGTCACCGTCGCTACGACCCCGAGCGGGGAGTGTCCTCGCCCCGCGGAGCCGTCGCCCCGTCGCGGTGCCGGTCGACGAAGCCGGCCAGCGTGTCGTACACCTCCGCCGGGCGCTCGTACTCGACGACCCGCAGGTCGTCGTTGCCCCGGACCATCGCCGAGAGTTCGTGTTCGCCGCCCGGCCGGTAGAGACAGCACACCGGCGTGTCCCACTCCACCGCGCGGCCGATCTCGTAGCCGACGCCGAGACTGGGCGTCGTCACCTCGGCGACGACGACGTCCGCCGCCCGGAGCCACGCCACGTCCTGGTCGTGGATCTCGCGGTCGGACCGCTCCGCGCTCTCGGGGTCCGTCGCGACCGCCTCGGTGCCGACGTGCTCGGTCAGCACGGTGCCGTGCTCGCCGAGGTGCTCGATGAGGTCGGCGTACAGCGCCCGGTCGTCGTGTCCGCCGCGGATCGACCCACAGAAGTAGATGTCCATGCCCCGACTCCGGCGGCCCACCACATCAACCCGGTGGTCGAACCGACAGCGGCGCGGGACCGACGAGCGGGCCCCGGCAGGAATCGACCGGTCCACGCCGTGGCCCCGGCTCGCGGGTCGACCGACCGTCGCCGCGGCGGTCCGCGTCTCCGAGCCCCACGCGAGCGGAGCACTCGTCACGCTCCGCCGTGCCAGCCTTATTGTCCCCGGAGGCGACCGGTGGGTATGGGCAGCGACGGCCTCTTCGAACTCGATCAGGACTGCTGGGTCGCGTTCGCGAAGTACAACCTGCTGCTGGCGACGCTTTTCAGCGTGTTCGCGGTGGGTTCGCGGGTGGCGCTCGGGGAGAACAGCCTGCTGGTGGTCCAGAACGCCGTCCTCGCGGTGCTGTTTGGGGCCGTCCAGACCTACGCCTGGATCTCCTCCTGACCCCGTCGTCACCGCACCCGGGTCCGGAGCCGGAGTCGGCCGCCCCGCCACCCCGGGCGGCCACGGCGCGACGCAGTTGTGCGGGGGCCACACACCCGAGAAAGTGTATTGTCGGACGCGTCTGTGTGTGACGCAATGGCAAGCAGACTGTTGCGGCGTCTGCGGCGCAACGCCGGCAGCGTCGCGAGCGTCCTCGTGCGGGACGTACTGCTCCGCGGGAAGAACCTCCTCGGACTGGCGGGCGTCGCCGTCGGGCTGACCGCCCTACTGCAGGGGGCCGGTGCGCTGCTTGCGGGGAGTCTCGTGTCGACGGCGGTGTTCGGACTGGTCGGCGGTGCCGCCCTGTACGGCGCGACGGAGAGTTTCCTCGGCAGCCCACTGAAGGGGGCGGGCGTGTTCCTCGCCGGGCTCCTGCTCGTCGGCGGCGGCGCCCACGCGCTCGGCGTCGGCCCCGCCGACACCGACACCGGGGAGGTGACCGACGGCGCCGACGTCACCTTCTACGGCCCGGAGTCACACCCGCCGCCGGAGTGGAACGACGATGACCGGACCGCCGACGAGAGCTCTCACGGCGCCGACGACCACGGCTCCGGGCACGGCTGGAGTTGTGGCGCCCCGACCCGCTGAGACGGACGCACTGTCGCCGTTCACCGGACCCGTCGCGACCGATCGACGAGGCCCCGGCACTGGAGTCCGTCGTCACGGTCCGCCCGAGAGCCGGAGGTCTCCCGTGAGTGTGTGACAGCCCCCCGAACGCTTTTGCGTACACCGTGTCACGTCGGTGAACGAAATGGGACTGTTCGACTTCCTCCGCTCGCTGTTCGGGGGCGGAGACGACGGGACGGGCGGCTCGGGTGGGGCCGACGGGGGGAGCGCTAGCGAGCGCGGCGACGCCGGCGGCGCGGCCGGGCGTACTACGGGAGGCGACGAGGCGCCGCCGGGCGAGATCTTCGCGGACAGCCGCGAGGAGCTGCGCGAGGAGGCGACGGACTTCACGGGGTTCTGGAGCGACCACGATCTCGACTTCACGCCGGGGTCGATCGCCCGGCTGGACGAGATGTTCGCCACCCAGTACGAGCGGGCGAACGTCATGGAGATCGAGACGGGGGACGGGCGCGTCGGCCGGGTCGCGCCGATCGCCGCCGGCGCGGCCGCCTACTTCGGGGAGACGATCGTCCGCAACTACGACGCCCAGTGGCTGTTCGACGAGGACTTCGGCTGGGCGCTGCAGTTCGGGAACGGCCAGATCGTCAACGTGTTCGGCACCGCCCACCGGGGGCTGGAGACCGGCCCGCCGTTCGTCGCCACGCACGACACCTTCGTCGAGGAGATGGGCCTCGACGGCGAACCGATCGAGGCGGGCGGCGACCGCGCCGGCGTGGTGTCGGTCGACGACGGACAGGGGATCGACCTCGACGAGTTCGACCAGGAGGCCATCGAGGACGCCGCCGCCGACCGGGACGCCGAGACGATCGCCGAGGAGTTCGTCGACGACGCCGATGACTTCGTGGCGTCGTTTCCGGGGTACGACCTGGACTACTCGGGGGCCTCGCTCGCCCGGGTCGACGAGATCGTCGCCCAGGAACTGTCCGGCGGGCAGTTCGAGGGCGCCGAGGTGGGCGCGATGGACGACGAGGCGTCGATCCTCCTGACGGCGAAGGTGGTCGAGGCCGGCGCCTACTTCGCGGAGGTGTTCCGCCGCACCACCGACGCCGACTGGCACTACCCCGAGGAGGGCGGCCCGCAGATCGAACTGCCGGGCCAGGCCGCCGACGCGCGGATCGACCCCGTCGGGGTCGCCGAGAAGTGCGTCGCCGGCGACGGCTCGTTCGCCGGTCACTACCAGGCCGCGATCGAGGTACTGGAGGAGGTCGACTCGATGGACGCCGGCGACGGGGCGTAGCGCCGGTCCGGCGTCGCGGCCGACGCTCGAACCCCGGCGGTGCGGGGTCGAGACGGTGACTGACTCTCTGGGACTGTGACACCCTCTCCGACCGAGAGACCCTGCTGCCCGACCTATCCGTCCGGGGGATCTCGGTGATGGTGGGAAAATGACGCGACCGTCGAACTCGAGTTCGACCGCCGTCACCGTCGGCGACGTCTTCGGCGTCGTCGTCGACGGGCAGACGTACAGGAACCTGTTGTACCTGCTGCTGGCGTTTCCGCTGGGGCTTGCGTACTTCGTCGTGCTGACCGTCGCCCTCTCGCTCGGGGTGGGGTTGGCGATCTTCGTCGTCGGCGTGGGACTGCTGCTGGCGACGGTGATCGGTCTGCGGTGGGTCGCCGACGTCGAGCGGCGGCTGGCGAACGCGCTGCTCGGGACGTCGATCGCCGCCCCCGACGACGTCGAGGACACCGACGGCAGCGTGGTGGCGGTGGCGAGAGCCTACCTCAGCGCCTCCTCGACGTGGCGCGGCTTCGGGTTCGTCGTGCTGAAGTTCTGGGCCGGGGTGCTGTCGTTCGTCCTCCTGCTCACCACGCTCGGGGTGGCGATCGAGTTGCTCCTCCTGCCGGCGTTCCCCGGTGGTGCACTCAACGTCGAGGTGAACTCCGTCGAGATCGCCGAGACGTTCACCACGACCACCGAGCGGGCGCTGGCGGTGCCCGTCGGCACCGCTCTCGGCGTCGTCGCACTGCATCTCGTGAACGCCGCCGCCGGCGTCAACGCACGAGTCGCCGAGGCACTGCTTGGCCGGTAGGCCACGCGCCACGCGCCACGGGCCGGACTGGTCCGGGGTCAGTCCCCGCGAGCGCGCTCGAACCGGCTCGCCGGCAGGCGAAACTCCTCCAGGCCGGGCAGGTGTTTCACGTTGTAGACCACCCGCAGGCGCTCGGAGGTCGGCTTGCAGATACACGAGAGCCGAAAGCCCGCCGCGACCATCTCCTCGGAGAGCACGTTGTCGAGGGTGGTCTCGACCGCGCCCTCGGCGACGTAGACCGCGCAGTTCGCGCAGGCACCGCCCCGGCAGGCGAACGGCCAGGTGTACCCCTGTGTCTCTGCGGCCTCGAGCAGGTGCTCGTCGGCGTCGGCGACGAACCGCCCGTAGTCGTCGTGGGCGAGGTCCGCGTCGGCAGCCCACTCGAACAGGTCGTCGTCCGCGAGCGAGCGGCCGTGGTCGTCCAGCACCGCGTAGTTCAGGTACTCCACGCGGGCCCGCTCGGGGGCGTCCGCCTCCGAGCCGTCGACCCGTACCCCGGGGGCACGGGCGCCGGCCCGGCGGTCCGGGCCGCCGGCGTCCGCGTCGCCGTCCGTGGGGCTCTCGACGGCGTCTGGCGGTGACACCTCGCCGGAGACGGCCCGCTCGTACGCCTCGCGCACCCGGCTGAACGCCTCGACGGAGCCGCCCCTGTCCGGGTGAACCTGCTTCACGCGCCGGCGGTACGCCGCCTCGATCGCCTCCTCGTCGGCGTCGGGCTCCACCCCCAGCACCTCGTGTGGCGACGCCACGGGGGCACTCGGGTTGCTGGCCTCAACCGCCTTTCGTCTTCGGCGCCACGACCCACTGGGGGGGTGCTCGCCGGTCAGGCGCGCTCCAGGACGGTCGTCGTCTCCCGGTCGGCGAGATCCGCGTCGGGACGCTCGTCCTCGTCAATGAGCCGTTCGAGGCGGCGCTCGAACTCGGCCTCGGTCACCTCACCGGCGACGTAGCGCTCCTTGAGGCGGTCGACAGCGTCGCTCTGCTCGGGGTCGGGGGTCGACCGTGCGTCGCCGGGCGAGAGGTACTCGCCGGCGAACCCGCCGGCGGCACCGAGGCTGACCGCGTACGTTCCCATCACGAGCAGGAACAGCGGCAGCGTCACCACCGTGGCCGTCGAGACGCCAAGCGCCAGCACCGCCGTCAGGAGGATCACCGGGAGCGCGATCACCGCTCCGACGAGTCCGGCCGCGGCGCCCAGCATGGCACCGTCGTCGTCGGTCCCGGCGGCGAGCCAGGCCGCGATGCCGCCGCCGACCGCCGGCGCCAGCGGGCCGACGAACGGCACCGCCGAGGCCGCCACCGATATCACCCCGCCGATGACGGCACGCCTGTAGAACCCGTCGCTCACCGCGCTTCCCTCCGGTCGCCGTTCACTGGTCGCCACCTCCAGTCACCCGTGGCCACCCGGGCGTCCGTCCGACGCCGCCGGCGCCTGTGTATCAGTCGCAATCTCACTCTCACGTACGTCCACGGCACGCTAAAGTCCGTCGCTCGGGGCAGCCGTCGTCGGTGCGCCGTCCGTTGGTTCGACCCGTGGACCTCCGCCGACGGGTCAACCGTCGAAGACCGACCGGAGACGCCGCTGGAACGTCTCACGGGTACCGTCGTTGCGGACGTGACGGTCGTGGCCCCGCGGTGACGCAAGTTCGGCCAGGCCGCTGTTCAGTTCTCGTAAGTCCCGCCGGAGCAGGGCCCGCTTCGCATGCGTTCTCGCGTCGGCGGAGACGGCGGAGTCGCAGCGACTGTGGAGCCTGGACCCAGACGATGGGCGTGTCGCCGAACCGGTCCCGGACGGCGCCCGCCACCGCCGTCGAGTGCACGCCCTCGACGACGACGCCGACCGGGGCGTCGCCGTCCGCCAGTCGCTCTGTAAGCGTCGCGACTGCCTCGCGAGCGAACTGGGCCCGGCCGGCCGTCTCGTGGGTCCGCGAGACGAACGCCGCCGTCGACTCCTCGCCACCACGGGCCTCGTGGGCCCGGCGAACGGCATCACCCAGCGAGACCGTCGCGTAGCCGCGTCGCTCGGCGTGTCGCCTGGCGGACGTCTTCCCCGACCCCGCGATAGCCCCGTGACGATGTACGAGCGCACGAGGACCGTTCTACCGGCCGGTGTGACTTATCAGCCAGGACGAAATCACGCGTCACCCTGCCCGGCGGTCGCCCGCCGTCACCACTCCGAGAGCGCCCGCGGGCCGTGGACGCGCCGGAGCACGCCGAGGAAGGTGACCGCCCCGGCCAGCGCGAACCCGCCGCCGACGTAGAACACCCACTGCATCCCGACGGTGCCCATCAGCCAGCCGGCGGCGACCGGCGCGACCACCGACCCCGGCCGCCAGACGAGTTCGCGGATGCCGAAACTGGAGGCCACGCCCTCGCCGCCGGTGCCCTCGTCGGCGAACAGCGCCATGCTCGCGGGCTCGCGGAAACTGTCGGCCACGCCCAGCCCGGCGTTGCACACCAGCAGCGGGAGAAAGGCCGGCGTCACCGCCCCCAGCAGCGGCAGCGAGGCGGGCAGGCCCAGCACCCGTCCCGCCAGAGGGGTGAACGGCACGAGGACGGCGACCACCCCGTAGGCGGCACCGCCGACGAACACGAACCGCGAGCGTCCACCGCGGTCCGACAGCCGCCCGGTCACCGGCTGCAACACCATGTTCGTGAACTTCTCGGAGACCGTGATGACGGAGACGGCGAAGGCCGGCATCGCCAGCCCGCCGCTTGCGGCGGCCACCCCCGCGAACACCGGCACCCAGTTGCGCACGAGCGTCACCGCCACCGCGTACTGTGCGCGAAACGACGTCAGCGTGAGGATACGGGGGTTCAGCGCCAGGTCGGTGAACGGGAACCCCTCGACGCGGGTGTCGTCACCCGACAGCAACAGCGCCGTCGCGCCGAAGGTGAGGACGTACAGCCCGGTGATCAGCAGGAACAGGACGCGGCCGTCACCGAAGAGGTCGTACAGGAAGCCCGCCGACAGCCCGCCGACGATGGCCGCCGCGAACGAAGCGGCGTTCGCCCGCCCGATCCGGCTCGCGCGGGTCTCCGTCGTCGCGAGTTCGCCCACCAGCCCGAGGGTCATCAGCCCCATGCCCGTGAAGACGACTCCCTGCAGTGACCGCGCCGCGAGGACGCCGAGTTCGGATGAGGCGACCGCGAAGACGCCGTAGGTCCCGACACCGAGCGCGAGCGTCCCCAGGAGCACCAGCCGCTTGTCGTGGCGGTCGCCGGCCCACGCAAGCGGCACCACCGCGACGGTCTGGGCGAGCGTGTACGCCGTGTACAGGAGCCCGAACGCCACCCCCTCGACGCCGAGGTCCGTCGCTATCTTCGGCAGGACCACTATCAGCGCGATCGATCCGAACCCGCCAGCGAACCG
The DNA here is from genome assembly GCA_964402765.1 of uncultured Halobacteriales archaeon. Lineage (GTDB taxonomy): Archaea > Halobacteriota > Halobacteria > Halobacteriales > SW-7-71-33 > SW-7-71-33. Next base: position 5,870 of record CAYODS010000025.1, on the reverse strand, counting down.
CGACAGGTACAGCGTCCAGAACTGCAGGCGGGCGCCCTCCTCGTCAGCCACGTGTATCGGTTCGAAGCACGGTTCAAGTGGTCGTCGGATCGCGACGCGGTGCGGTCACCCCGCGGGCCGACGTCGAGGCCGTCACCGGTGGTCGGGTCTCGCCGCCTGCTCACTCGCGCCCCTGACACAGCGCGCGGACGTGGTCGCGGTCCGTCTCACGGGCCTCCAGTGGCGCACGGAACGCGTCCGTCGCATCTTCGACCGTCCGGAGCGCCTCGTCGGGGCCGTAGCCCCGCTCATGACAGAGCCACCCCACGAGCACCTGGCCGGTGCGACCGATCCCCGCCGAGCAGTGGACGACCGTCCGGCGGTCCTCGGCGGCGCCCGCCCGCAGGAACGGCAGTATCTCCTCGGCGAACAGGTCGACCGACAGCGGCGTGTGGTCCTCGTTCGGGGCGTGCAACACGTCCTCCGCGCCGAACGCCCGGCGGTAGGCGCCGAGGAGGTCGTCGTACTCGTCTAGGGCGTCGACCAGGAGACAACAGACGCGCTCCACGTCCCGAGAGCGCACGAACTCGATCCACTCGTCCACGTCGTCGTCGGGCGAGCGCGAACGGAACCCGGGCCGCTCGGCGCCGTACACGTGTCGCTCCTCCGGTTCGGCGGGGCCGAAGTTGTACCGTGGCCGCATACCGCGAGGTTCGACCGGACGACGGAAAACCACCCGGGCCGCCGGCTCACCAGTCGTGGTCGACGTGAGCCTCGTCGCGCAGGTCGCTGACGAGGTTGACCGCCGCCTTCGCGCCGTCACCGATCGCCACGGCGGTCTGGTACTCCCAGGTGTTCGCGAGGCCGGCGGCGTACACGCCGTCGGTGGCGCGGTTGGCCTCGTCCGTCCGGAGGTGTCGCTCCATCGTGAACTCCCCCTCGCGGCCGCTCTCGTAGGTGAGTTCGTCGTCCAGCGGGTCGAGATAGTCGAACTCCCCGGCGGTCGCGACGACGACTCGCCTGCCCGCGTACGGGTCCCCGGTCTCGGTGGTGGCGGTGAACGGGCCGGGCGTGCCGTCGCGCTCCAGTGCCGTCACCGTCGTCGTCTCGATCACACCGCCGAACGCCTCGACTCGCTGGTTGCCCGTCTCGATTATCTCGTCGCCGGCGACCGTCTCGTGGGTGAGGAGGTTCTGGACGATGTCGGTGCTACGGACGAGCGAGCCGTCACCGTCCAGAACGACCGTGTCCAGGTCCGCCTTCGCCGTGAACACCGCCGCCTGGAGTCCGGCCACGCCCCCACCGACGACGAGTACGTCGTGCATACGACCACTTGAAGGCGAGTGGTCATGTCGGTTTGGTTCTGCACACCTCGGGGGACAGACAGCAGTTCGGGAGAGGTCCGGTGTCTACGGGAGCGTCAGAACGGCGCCTCGGGCGAGTCCGAGGGCTCTGAGTCCGTCCCGTGACCGCCGCCACGCCCACGACGACCGCCGCCACAGCCACACCCAGAGCCGAACAACACGGAACTCACTTCGGGGAGGTCCTCGACGAGACCGGTCCGCAGGCTCGCCTGCTCCGGCGGCGAGAGACCACCGGAACAGTCACACCCGAACGAGAGCACGACGGTGCCGGTGCCGGGATCGACCGACTCGACCGTCGCCTGGCGGTACGTGCTCGGCGCGAGACGGGTCTCCAGTCGCTCCCTGACTCGGTCCTGAAGCCGTGCCGTGTCGCTCGTCGCGGAGGATTCGGATGACATGTCCCGTGAGTGTGAACCCCACACGGGAAACTCTGGTGGTCGGGAGTGGGCCGGGAGCGTCCCGGCGAAGGGGAGAGACTGGTGTCGAGGGCCGGACCTACACCGGCGAGTTCAGCGTCCCGAAGTACACCTGCCAGGCGAGCAGTGACTTCGCGACGAGACTGAGCGCGACGTAGACTCGCTCGCCGAACAGGTAGTCCGCCCATCGGCGCCACTCGCGGTACTGCAGGACCATGTTCAGCGCGAACAGGTTGAAGAACACGAAGATGGAGACGTAGATGTAGATGACGAACTCGGGGAACTGACCCGCGGCGGCGACGACGGTGCCGACGAAGGTGACCGAGATGACGATCCACGGCACGAGCCCCGCGAGCGTGCCGACGTAGTACGGCGTCCAGTCCGTCCGCGCGCGGCCCTCGTTGCGCGTCTCCATCAGCAGGCCACAGAGGTTCATCACGGCGACGAGTCCGAACAGCGCCACGAGCGTCCCCACGTCCCACACGCCGGCGAGCATCCCGATCACGACGATCATCAGCGAGGCGCTGACGGCGTACTCGTACCAGCGGTAGGGGTTCAGCCCCCGCTGGAGGTAGCGGGCGTACTGCTCGTAGCGGACCGTGGCGATGGTCCCGTGTGCGAGCGCCGAGACGAACAGGAAAGCGGCCACGAGCAGGGGCAGCGGTGCGTCCACCCAGGCGACGCTCACCGGCGCGATCGTCTCGGTGGCGGCGTCGAACTCGTAGCGGGTGCGGGTCAGCGGCCACTCCACCGGCTCGGCCAGCGCGACCATCAACACCCCCTGCAGGAAGTGCAGGACCGCCGCGACCCCGTTCCAGCGCCGCAACCGTCGGTAGCGGGGCGCGGACCCCACCGTCTCGCCGGCCGTGCGCGCCTCGACCGCGCCCGTGGCCGTCTCTGACTCGCTCATCCCGCCTCGTATGTCACTCGTGGTGAAAAAGTCGTCGGGGCCACGGACCGCCGAAAGGCATAGTTTCGTCCGTCCGGGACGTATCACCGGACCGAACGGTCTCGGGGAGTCGAGGCACGGACCGGGGTGTCCGGACAGGACCATGCACACCGAGTCGACGCTTACCCACGGCCAGTACCACGACGTCACGATCAGGATCGCCGAGGACGCCGGGGCGGGCGAGGCGGTCGTCCCGGCACGGAGCGACGACGGCACCGAGGTGTGGTGTGTCGTCGCGCCCGGGGTGTCACGGACGCTGTCGCCCGGCGCGTACGACCTCGAGGACGCGCTGGGGTACGACCCGTCGGGCGAGTCGCTGCCGGGACCGGTCGCCGCGGCGATGCGGCAGGACCCGCGGTGCCCGGAGTGTGACGCCGCGGTCGAGTTCCGCGGACTCGCCGAGCCGCCGGACGGCGTCGACGAACTGCTCTCGGACGCCGGCGCCGACGGTCTCGCGCTGGTGATCACCGAGCGGACCGGGGTGACCGAGCGCGACGCGGCGACGGAGTGGACCTTCCCCGACGGGATCGGAGCGCCACGGGACGCGGGCGGGGTCGCGGGCGGCGGTCGCCAGATCGCCGGCGGACCGACGCCGTCCGACTTCGGGACGTTCGTCTGTCCCGACTGCGGCCACGAGACCGACCGACCGGAGGCGGGAGCGCCGGCCGAGCGCACGCTGGAGACGGTGGACACGGCGCGAAACCTGTCGGCCGGCAGCGCGACGATGGCCGCCGACGCCACGACCGCGGCGGTCGACAGCCCCGAGACGCTGGGCATGGCGACCGGCGGCGGCAAGGACGTCGCGAACTTCCGGGACAACGTCACCGAGGGGTACCTCCCGCAGCGCGAGGCACTCGCCGACGAGGGGCTGTTCTACGACTACTACTTCGACACCGGCACGGGCACGGGTGAGGGCCTGTTCTACCCGACGTACTCCGCGGCCGTCTCCGAGCACCCGCTGTCCGGCGAGACCGAGCGCTACCTCACCGTGGGGCTGAACGCCACGCTGACCGAGGCGGACTTCGAGCGCACGCCGCTGAACCTCGTCGTCGTGCTGGACGTCTCGGGGTCGATGTCCAGCCAGTTCGACCAGTACTACTACGACGAACACGGGCGCAAGCGGGAGATCGAGGAGCCCTCGGCGGAGACGAAGATGGCCGCCGCCCGGGAGTCACTCGCCGCGCTCACCCGCCAGTTGCGGCCCGAGGACCGCCTCGGGGTGGTGCTGTTCAACGACCGCGCCGGCGTCGCCAAGCCACTGCGGGACGTGGAGACGACGGACATGGACGCGATCCGCGGGCACGTCCACGAGGTCCAGGCCGGCGGCGGGACGAACATGGCCGACGGGTTCGCGGCGGCCCGCGAGTTGCTCGCCCCACACGAGGACGCCGACCCGACCGAGCGCGAGAACCGCGTCGTCTTCATGACCGACGCGATGCCGAACGTGGGCGGGGGCGAGGCGGCCCTCCTCGATCAGATAGAGGGCGCCGCCGAGAACGGCGTCCACACCACCTTCGTCGGCATGGGTCTCGACGCCAACGCGGAACTGATCGACGCTCTCTCCGGGGTCCGGGGCGCCAACCACTACTTCGTCCACTCCGCCGCGGAGTTCGAGCGCCGTCTCGGCGAGGAGTTCGCCTACATGGTGACGCCGCTGGTGTACGACCTCAGCGTCGACGTGGTCGCCGACGGCTACGAGATCGACGCGGTGTACGGCTCGCCCAACGCCGACGAGGCGACCGGCGAGGTGATGCACGTCACCACGCTGTTCCCCGCGAGCAGCGAGGACGGCGAGAACCGCGGCGGCGTGGTCCTCCTGAAGCTCGAACGGACCGGGGCCAGCCCCGAGATCGACCTGGAGGCGAGTTGGGTGCGCCGGGACGGCAGCCGCGAGACCGACACCGTCTCCGTGACGTTCCCCGGCGGCGACGACGGGACCTTCGAGACCACCGGCGTCCGCAAGGCGGTGTTGCTGGCCCGGTACGCCGACCTGTTGCGGGAGTGGGTCGACGCCGCCCGCGCCGCCGGCGACGACGGGATCGAGGGCGAGAGGGAGGTCGACGACTGGCAGCACGGCGACGGCGAGTGGGAACGCGAGTCCGTCCCGCTGCGCGTGCCCGACCCGTACCCGCGGGAGTTCCGCCGCTTCCGCGAGCACCTGCTCGACGAGACGAGGGCGATCGGCGACGACGACCTGAAGCGGGAGGCCGACCTGCTGGAGACGCTGATCACCCACGGGGAGGAGTAGCCGTCTACCGAGGGGCCGACACGCGCCACGATCCCGACGGGCCCGACACCCCGACAGCGTGGCGCGGGTCGGGCGACGACACGCGTCTGTCCCCTGCGACGGGGTCTGGTGTGAGCGTCCTGGAGGGGAGGAACCAGGAGCGGACGCTCGTGAGCGCCGGTGTCGGGGGGGCGTGGGCGGTCGTGTTCGTCGTCGGGTGGGTGCTGGTGGGGCTGGCGGTGTGCGCCGTGGCGGTCGCGGTCGAGACGTTCGACGGACTACTCGGCCGGGAGGCCGACCGCGGGCTGGTGGCCGCCCCCGTCGTGGTCGAGGTGGTCAGCGTCGCCGTCCTGCTGACCGCGGCGGCCGGCGCGCAGCGACTGCAGGAGAGTTCGTCGAGCCGGTCCTGACCGCCGTCACTGCAGCAGCCGGAAGGCGATCTCCCGGCCGTAGGTCTGGCTCAGATCGATCCACAGGCGGGCGAGGTCCTCCAGGCGGCCGGCGGCCGCCAGGTCGCCAGCGACCAGCGGGACGAACCCCAGGTCACCCGCCAGGGAGACGGCGTCATCGACGGCGTCGGGGTCGTCGCCGGCGACGAGCATCGACGCCGCCGTACCGTCGACATCGGGGTCGAGCAGCAGGTTCGCGCCCACGGTGTTGAACGCCTTCACCACGTCGGCGTCGGGGGCGGCCTCCGCGACGCGGGCGGCCAGCGAGCGGTCCGCTCGCGCCTCGGGGTACTCGTTCGTCGCGTCGATCACCGTCCGCCCGGCGAGGGCGTCCGCGAGCTCCTCGACCACCGAGACGACGGCGTCGCCCGGCACCGCGAGCACGACCACGTCGCCGCGCTCGGCGGCCGCCCGCTGTGACTCGACGGGGGCGCCCTCGAACGCCACGGCGTCGGGCTGGCGCGACCCCAGCACCACCTCGTGGTC
>CAYODS010000024.1:0-28598 GCA_964402765.1 uncultured Halobacteriales archaeon | reverse complement strand
GATAGCCATCATTTCAGATGGCACGCGGCCACAGATGGCCCACAACGTCAGTGACTTCGACCAGACGAATTTCAGGGTCAATTTCACCTACAAGGTCAACAACAGCGCGTCGTCGGTCACATACAGACTGAATAGAAGCGACCCCAACAGCATCTCGCTCAACGTCGGGAACGGGGACGCGACGTTTGCGAGTGCCGGCAACAGTGTCACGAAAACCAACGTGCCACAAGGGGTCTGGTACGACGTTGACATTTCCACGAACTCCACGAATGTCACCGCGGACATTGACTACGCCGCTAACCAGTCCGACGTACAGACCCTCTCCCTGCCGAAAAGCGATGTTACCAAACTCAACGGCGACTCGCAGCCCGAGTTTGGTGGTGGGCTGGTTCTTGACAGTTACGCGATCAACACGGGGGGCCAGCGTTTTGGATCGACCGTCTCGGGCCAGATCACAACGCAAGATGGCGACCCGGTCAGCAACGCGACGGTCCGCGTCACCGGCGCGAACGGCAACAACATCCAGGCCGCACAACTCAACAAGACCGAGCGGGAGATCGCCCGCCTGAACAACATCACCGACCCCATCCCGGATGCCTGGGACCCCGACCTGCCGACGCCGGGGACGCAGTCGTTCCTCAACGCCCGAAGTGATCTGCCGGACGTGGCGGACGGCTATGTCGCTGTGTATGACCTTGCGACGCGGTCAGCCTCGCCATACGGCAATCCCGAAGTGGACATGAGTCAGCCGACGATCAACCCGACGGGGATCGATGGCGAGTCACAGATTTCGGTCTACCTGACTGTCTGGGATCCCCCGACAAAGGCGAGATTTGGGTTCCCAAATCTCGCGCAGGACGACATTGACAACAACCTCCCAGGAACTATTTCTGATGACGAAGCGGTCGTTCTTGAACGGCTTGGTCCTGAGGGCTCTGTGCTGGACGAGCGGACCATCGAGACTGGTCGAACGATGCAGGCTGGCGTTTTCGACTCTAATCACCAGTACGCCTTCGTGGAACTCCCGCCCGGCCCGTACCGCGTGTATCCCGAGGGGTCGCCTGGGAGCGCGTACACCATCCTCGTTGGCGACGAGCGCGACGTGTCGCAACTCCTTGACCAGCGCCTGGAGGACCGGCGTGGCGACCTTGCAGAGCGAGCGCAGTCGCTTCAAGACGCCATCGAAAACAGCGAGGCCGTCACTCGGAACACCACCACCGGCCCGAACGGCGAGTACAGCGTCGAGGTCCCGTCCGGAGTCGGCACCGTGCGCGTCACGGCCTACAAGCACCCCGATGGCTTCGGCGGCGACGATCTCAACGCCAGCACGCCCACTTCGCCGTCGGAACTGCGGTCCACGGTAGAGTCGGCGCTTCAGAGCGACGGCACGACTACGCTGGTTGAACCTGAGTCCCAGCTGCTCGTCAACCCCGAGGGCTTCGTCCAGTACGACGTGCCCGAACAGAACGCCGACATCGAACTCGCCGGCGATCCGGCGCGGGCGGCGAGCCTGCTGGCGTCACTGGATGGCTTTGACGCCCTGAACCAGTCCCAGCTCACCGAACTCCTCCGCCCCGTCTCTGACCCCGCCGAGGAGGTCAGCGACGACCTACGAGACCGGATCGAGCGCCACCAGCAACTGCGCGAGCAGGTCCTCGGAGACTCGTCGCTGTCGGCACGGTACTGCGCGATCGCGGGCTGCTCGGCCGATGGATCGCCGGACCTCCTCTCTGTCGCGCCGAGCGACGCCCCGCTGGACGAGGCGACCCGCGCTCGCCTGAGCCAAGAGATCAGCGACATGCGGACGGCCAAGAGCACGCTCCCCTCGGTCCCCGGCGGCGGGGGCTCGTCGGCCGTGGGCGGCCCGACCATCGACGACGCTCCGGAGGAGATCAGCGCGGTCATCTCGCTGGGGGCGCTGCTGGACAGTCTTGACGGCCTCAGCGTCGAGGCAGTCTATGGTGACTCACGCGAGGAGGTGCCGGCGCAGTACCTCTCGCTCGCCCAGGCCGTCGGGCCGACGGGCAACCGGACGGCGATCAAGGTCGTGGACTGGCCCGCCGAGCAGGGCCAGCCGGACTCGTGGAGCGTGACCGGCCTTCCGGAGCAGGACCGCAACTCCTCGATCGGCGATCCGGACCTCAGCGAGACGCTGAACGTCACGAAGAACACCACCGTCGACTTGCAGAACGCCACCGTCGATTACCGGGCGATCACCGACGGCGGGAACACCATTCCCATCCCCGACAGCGAGGTCACGCTGGTCAACAGCACGGCGTTCCGGGTAAGCGACTGGCCGGTCCCCGGCGCCCAGAACGTGACCGACGTGGAGGCCGTGGTCAGCGAAGAGTCCGAGGAGACGCTGGTCGACATCAGTGCCGGCGAGTCGGTCCTGAACGCGACGATCGACACCGGCGAGGACATCTCCGCCGACGGCGACCACAGCGTGGAGGCGGTGACGTTTGAAGTCGGTAGCGGCCGTGAGTTCCCCATCCCGGAGCGGGCGTACGAGGTGCGAAACAGCACCGAGATCGCCATCACGTACGAACTCACGCCGGTCATCATCGGCACCTTCGACACCATCGACGCAGTCAACGCGACGGTCGTCCCCACGTCGGAGAACCGCGACAGTCCGAGCAGTGGCACGCTGCTGACAGCCTCCACCACCGTCGCCAACTGGAACCTCAATAACTTCACGGCGCGGACGTCGGTCGTCTACCAAGACGGCGTGACCGAGGCTGTCGAGAGCCAGTACGTGTCGACACCGACGCAGGACGACGTGGAGGTCAGTGGCTATCCCAGCCGCGAAGACGCTACGGCCGACCGGCTGGACGTCGCCCTTGATCACGAGATCACCACGTCGGACAGCACGACCGAGGGCGACACGATCAACGTCACGCTCACGGAGTCAACGTACAACATCTACGACGACATCGATCAGGTGGATGACACCGACACGGGCGTCGGCGGGGACCTGATCGTGGACAGCGTCGTCGTGGAGTATCAGGACGGCAGCGAAGACATTGTCCCGCCGGGCGACTACACGGTGCCAGACACGGACACGATCGACGTCTCGGCCTACACGGCCACCGGCGACGTGTCTCAGGTGGTCGCGACGGCGACCCGGCCCGATCCGCGGCTCGGCGCCCAGACGGTCAGTGACCGCGCCGTCACTGACTTTAACGTCTCCGTCTCGAAGTCCATCGGACCGAGCCAACCCTACGAGGTCGAGCGCGTCGAGGCGGTGTTCGCCGACGGCTCGCGGGCGGCGCTGGCAGACTCGCAGTTCACAAGGACCGACAGCAGCACGGTCCGGATCGACTCCTACCCCATTCCGGGTGGGAAGTCCCTATCGACGTTCGCCGTCACCACGGCCAAGAGCGGCGTCGGTGACGACACGAACCGCTCGATCAACGGCACCAGTATCGACCGGACCGTGCCGGCGGGTGCCGACCTCTCGCTGGCGACCAGGTCTCTGGCGGGCGTGACCGCCGTCTTTGACTCCGGCGCGACCGAGCAGGTGCCCCTGTCGACGGTGACAGTCAACAGCTCGGACCCGACGACGATCGACATCTCCGGGTACGAGATCGAGACCGACCAGACGGTCACTGCGTTCCAGACCCAGGTCCGAACGCTGGAGAACACCTCAGACGCCACGCGCAACGTCAGCGATGGCACCCAGCGCGTCCAGACGGACATCTTCCTCTCGGAGCCCGCCGAGACGCCCTCGCTGGTGCAGGTGACCGCCACCTTCGCCGACGGCACGACGGCGCCGGTCCCGCAGGAAGACTATGAGGTCACCCCCGACGGCGCGAAGGTGGTCGTCGACTACCAGGTGCCCGACGGGCGCACCGTGGACAACATCACGGCGACGGTCGCAGAGTCCTCGGAGGTCATCGCCGACCCGATCGGTGACGGTGACCTGAACCGCTCGGTCGCCGAGACGGTCGGGCTGGCCTCGCAGGTGGATAGTCTCGGGTCCGTCACCGTGACGGCCGACCTCTCCAACGGCTCGACGGACACGCTGGCGAACAGCACGCTCACGCTCACGAACGGCGGCACGGCCGTGGACGTCGACGGCTACGTGCCGCCCGGCTCCACGACGGTCACTTCACTGACGGCGACGGTCGCCAACAGCACAGAAGTCCGCGAGAACGCGACCCAGCAGCGGTACTTGAGCGACAAGGTGGTCATCGGTGACGGCTCGCTGCTGTCGGGAAGCGACATCTCCGAGGACGACGTGACGGTGACCGCCACGCTCGGCGACGGCACGACCCGGACGATCAACCAGTCCTACTGGAGCATCGACTCGAACATCGCTCGCGACGACCGCGTCGTCGTGGACGACTGGCCCGTGCCCGAGGACGCGAAGGTGGTCACGCTGGACGTGACCGCGACGACGGCCGCCGGCATCTCGCGGTACTCGCAGACGGTGACGACCTCGAACGCCATCGGGCGGCTTCCGTCGGTCGACAGCATCGTCGCCAGCACGCAGCACCCGACGCCGGGCGACTCGGTGCGCTTCCGCGTCGAGCCTGCCGACAGCGCCGGGTTCGGGTCACTCCAGCGCGTGGAGGTGCGCGGGCCGAACGGCACGGCCGTCACCAGCAGCCGGCCCAAGGACCGTGTGGTCCAGTTCGCGCCGAGCCGGAGCGGAACCTACGTCGTCTCGCTGGTGATCGAGAACGACGCGAACGAGACGTTCGTCCAGCGGGTGCCGTTCACCGTCAACCAGGGCGGCGCGATCAAGCGCCCGACCGTGCGGGTCGAGCAGTCGCCGCTCGGTCGGTACGAGATCGTGAGCGATGGCCTCGCCGCCGGGAACGTGGAGGTGAGCAGCGGCGTCGCGACGGTCACGGCGGAGGCCAGCGGCCAGACGCCGCCGTCGACGACGCAGGTACTCCTCCAGGGGCTGGACGAGACCCCCAGCGAGGTGCAGGTCGACCTCGCGACCAGCGACGGGGCCGACCTGTCCTCGCCGACGACCACGCGGGTGCTCCTGCCCTCGGTGAGCGATGACGCCCTGTTCCGTGTCAACGGCCAGCCGCTGCCCCGCGGTGGGTCGGCGCTGGGCTCGGTCAACGTCTCCGAGGAGGGCACGCTCGTCGAGGTCCGCACCGACAGCAGTGGCGAGGCGACGATCGCGGTCAACCAGGACCCCGGCATCGCGGACCGGATCGAGTTCCGGATCGACTCGTTCCTCGCCAGCCTGCCGGACCTCGGTAGCGTCCTCGGCAGCATGGCACCGGGCACACTGCCGACCAGCCTCGGGACGATCGGGCTGGTCGGACTGACCGCCCGCCGCCGTACTGGAGGTGATCCCCGATGATCCGCCCTGACTCGACCCTCGGCCGCAGTGGTACCGCCCTGCTCGTCATCCTTGTCGTCCTCGCACCGCTTTCGGTCGCCCCAATCGCAGCACAGCAGTCCAGCGCCCCGCCGACGCCGGAGCAGATCACCATCGACGGCCAGCCGTCATTCGTCGTGTACCTCTCGGACGCGGGAACGCTCTCGGACCTCCAGACGTGGGTCGAAGAGGACCCTGACCGCACGCTCCAGCGCGTCGGGCCCGACCAGCAGTGGGCGGTCGTCTCGGGGCCGCGAGCGGCGGCCGTCTCGCTCGGCCCGATCGCGACTGCACGGGCGGCCGTCTCCGACCCGGGCGTCCTGCTGGAGGACGCACTCAGTAGCCGGTCGTTCGTGGAGGCGGTCCATCCTAACCTCCGCCATCAGCGGCTGACGCCGCGGACGAACCTGCTGGCCGAGAGTCAGTACGAAGCGCCGTCGGTGCCGCTGCTCCAGCGGAATCCACTCGGCGACGCCAAGGCCGCCAACCCCTCGGGCATCGCCTTCAGCGGCGACGCCAACCGAACGACGATGGCCGAGTCGCGCGACATCACCGGCACCGACAACGTCTCGACGAGCGGCCAGGGCGTTCGGGTCGCGGTCATCGACACGGGCGCGAACACGGCCAATGGCCGTATCTTTGGCAACGGCACCGACGGTAGCGACATCCGGATCGACCCCGACAGCAAGGACTTCGTGGACAACGAGACGGTCAGAGCGAACGACCTCTCGGTCCTGAGCGACGGAAACGGCCATGGGACGTGGGTGGCGAGCGCCATCGCCGCCAACGCCTCCGGGACGGTCCACGACGGTATCGCGCCGGACGCCCAGCTGCTCGTCCTCCGCGCACTCGACGACGAGGGCAGCGGGTCGACGGCCGACATCGCCGCCGCGGTGCGGTACGCGGTCGACAACGACGCCGACGTGATCTCTATGTCGCTCGGGTCACCCGTCTACGACCCCACCCTCGCCGATGCGCTCCAGTACGCCGAGGACAACGGTGTTCCGGTGGTGGTCGCGGCGGGCAACTCCCGCCAGACGACGCGGTGGGTCGGCAGTCCGGCCGACGCGGACGCGGCGATCACGGTCGCGGCGACGAACGGCGAGGCGCCCAGCGACGCCGAGAGTGCGTACTTCTCGCAGGTGGGTCCCGATCCGGGCACGACGGACGGCTCCAGCGGCGCGACGGAGGGCGCCCGCGTGGACGTCGCGGCGCCCGGGATGTCGACGGTCGCGCGGGTCCCGACGACCACCGGCGCGGTGACCAACAGCACGCTCTCCGGGACGTCGATGGCGACGCCGATGGTCGCGGCCGGCGTCGCGAACTACCTTGAAGCGAACCCTGACGCCACCACCGAGGACGTGCGGACGTGGGTCCGCGAAGGCGCTCGGCCCATCCCGTCGGCCGGCGAGACGGAGGTTGGCGCCGGGATGCTCTCGGTCGACCTGACCGTCGCCGAGGACGCCCCCGCCGAAGACCAAGACGAGGCCCGAACGACCGAGGCCGAGCAGCGGGACCGCTTGTACCGGGCGCTGAGTGACAGCCAAGGCGGCCCGCTCGCTGGCCTCCTGCCGGACATCGACCTTCCATTCTGAGGCCATGCATGAAACGACGCCAGTTCCTCCGTGCGACGGCAGCGGCGGCCACGCTCGGCGCGGCCGGGGCGGTCTCGGCGTCCGTCGGGCCCTACGACGCCCAGCCCGACCACGTCACGCTGGACGAGACGCTGACCGACCTCGCGCTGCACCGGCCGCTGCTGGACACCACCGACGTCGAGGACCCGATCAGCGACCCGCCGCTGTACGGCTGGCGTGCCCGGAGTCCTCGCCACGAGACGGACGTGTACGTCTACATGGCGTACTACCCGTACCAGTCCGGCCTGAGCAGAGCCGACTCCCACGTTCCCGACCGCGAGCCGCTGTACGTGTTCGTCCGCGACCGGACGGTCGTGGACAGGGTCGTGTACGACGGCTGGCACTACCTCGCTGCCCGCGACGAGGACCCGCGGATCGTCGACGCCACGCGGCCGTGGCTGTCGGTCATCGCGCCGTGGCACCCGTTTCGCCGGCCCACGGTCGAGGAGGACCCCGCGGCGGCGATCGACCCCGAGGTTCGCCGCCTGAGCGACGTGTACCGCGCGTGGCTCGACGCCGGCTGGCAGATCGACCCCGAGATGCTGCTCAACCCGTGGGCGATCGAGCAGCGGGGCCACTGGTGGGCGGACTCCGTGCCGGCGCGACTCCGCGAGTTGTACGCCCGCGGGACGCTGTCGGCCGCCCGCGCCGGCCTCGGACTCCGGGCCGGGGAGGCGAGTGATCTGGTATGACTGACGAGCAACTCGCGAGCCGGTGGGCCACGGGCCCGCCCCCGCCGCCACCCGTGCCGCCGCCGACGGACTTAGCGGCTCGTTAGCATCGTCTACTAACCAACTCTCACACACCACATCATGCCAACAACCGACAGCAGTAGCGACGGCCATCGCGGTCGCGGTGTCCTGCTCGTGCTGGTGGGCCTCATGTGTCTCGGGATGTCGATCGTCCCGGCAGCGATGGGCGCCGCGCCCGTCGTCGACACGGAGACCACCGACACGAGCACGACCAGCGACATCACCGGCTCGACCACGGTGGACCCGTTCGAGGCGAACAGTTCCAAGACAAGCGCCTTCGAGTTCGAGGTCGACTCGACCAACCCCGAGGTGTGGCTGATCGACGACGCCACCGGCGAGACGGTCCGCGTCTACGGTGCCTCGGCGTTCAACCAGACCTACGCGAACGACACCGAGGACTCGTACTACTACCGCAAGACCTTCTCACACGACGAGTTCGCGACCATCAGCGGGGTCACGGGCGAGAACTCGTCGGTGACGCTGCGGATCTACAACAACAGCAGCGTCGACAACCCCGACACGACGAACGTCACCTTCGAGCTGGCCCAGAGCGAGCGCACCGTCGTCCGCGCCGGCCAGTCTGCCCTCGACAACGGTGACGCCGACCTCGTGCAGTACAGCCCCATCGGCACCGACGCTCTGGACGTGCTGACCCGTGACGCCACGGAGATCGAGACAACCACGTCGATCCCCGGCAACGGGACCGTGACCGTCGTCGGCGCCAACAGCACCGTCGCGGATCGGCTCTCGACGTCGGCCGAGGGGGCCTCCAGTGGCGACTGGATCGGGACGACCATCCTCAACGTCAACGGCGAGTACGTCCGCGTGTTCCAGTCGGAAGTCCCCGACGGCTGGGACACTTCGGACACCTACGCCGTCTACGACAGCGGCGACGGCACCGTGACGGCGTACATCGGCGACGACATCGAGGCCAGCAGCGACGCCACGGTCGCGCTGGACGCCAACAAGGGCCGGCTCGCGCTCATCCGCTCCTACGGGCTGACCGCGTACACGGCCTCCCTGATCGGCTTCGACACGACCGGACTGGACACCGTCCTCACCAGCCTGAGCTTCGGCCTCGTCGGGCTCTCGCTGGTCGGGATCGGCCGGCGCGACCTGACTGGAGGTGGTCGCTAATGGGCGTCGCTGACTGGGGAATCACGATGGCGATCCACCGGCTCGGGGTCGGCATCTGGACGTTCTTCGCGTCCCAAGTGATCGGGCTGATCGTCATCGCCATCGCCACCGTCGTCGCGATCGTCCACCTCATCCTGACAGCCATCCCGCGTATCGACGGCGACATGGCGACGATGGGGATCGACTTCGGCGGCTGGGTCGCCGAGCTGTTCTCGTGGGTCGGGGCCAACGCCGACTACGTCGTCGACGGCGACAACCCGTGGATGCTGACGCCGGACATCCCCTGAGCGGACGATGGCCTCTACACGCGAGGACCTGTTCTGGCGGGCGGTGACGCTCGCCTGGGTGTCGGTGGTCGGGAGCATCTGGATCACCGTCTACCTCGTCGTCGTCGCGACGATCATCGGGCTCGCCATCCTGCTGGGGCTGGTCATCGGTCGCGAGCCGCTGACCGACGACTCGCTCGGCGACCGCGCCGAACGCCAGATCGACTGGTGGGCGGGTCAGTTCAAGTGGGCGCTGTACGGCGAGGGAGACGGCTGGTTCTACCCCGTCCCGGGCCAGCGGACCAAGGGGGTGCTCTGACCGTGTCAGGCACCATCCTCCCCGCGCCGTCGGCGGATAATGGCCTCCAGCGCGGTGACGACGGCCTACTGGAGACCGAGTGCTGTCAGGCGAGCATCCACGTCATGCACCTCGGGACCGACGACATCGTCGCCGGCGTGTGTGCCGACTGCGAGCGGCAGGTGACGGACCAGTTGGCCTGACCCACAGACCCCACTCTTTATCGCGAGCCGACGCTGGCGTACTGCGGATCGTTCCCGCGGGTCGGCCTGCCCCGCTTCCGGGGGCTAACAGTACCGGAGACCCGCTCGGGAGGCTGGCCGAGCGGTTGACCCCGCTCCTGCCGGGGAGTTACACTCGGCCGTGCGTCTGGGGCCGCCGCGTCTGTGCACATCCCCAGGTTTCCTTTCGCCGACTCCAGCCCGGACGCACGCACCACCGTCGCGCGCTACCGACTACCGGACGAGTCAGTTTGGTCGCAGCCGTAGTCTCAGCTTCCATGTGGCTCCTGCCGGCCGGGGCAACTGGCCGATGGAGCCGTTCCTCTGTCTGCCGCGAACACGACGTCAGGCGGACGTACTCAGGCTCACGGCCTGAGCGAGCGCGGTTCAACTCCGCGTCGTGGCTTCGGGGTGACCCAAGTATGGCAACATCCCCAGACGCACAGCGTATCGACTCGCGGTGGGCTGGCCTCACGGCCGTCACGCTCACCGTCAGCAACGTCGTGGCCTTCGGGCTCCTGATGATCCTCCTCCGGATCCCCATTCTGGACGAGGGCATCGTCGGCGTCGGCCTACTGGTCGTCGTCAGCGCCATCTTCGGCGTCGTCGGCACCGTCGGTCTCGCGATCCGGCACGTCGGGCTCGGCGGCCTGACCGGCTCGGAGACCGGCGCCTGACTCCCCACCCGCGGTTTTCAGTACCTGACCATGACAGACACAGACCACAGACACCACGTCCTGCTTTCGACCGCCCTTGCCGTCCTGCTGGTCGCCAGCGCGGGCGTCGCCGCCGCCCAGACCGCCGACGAGACGAGTGGGCCGTTCGCCGAGGATGGTCCGCTCTCGTCGGCACTGGCTGCTGCTGACGGCGCGGTGGAGCGCGGCATCGACTGGGCGAGTTACCGCGTCCGGGCGTTGCTTGGTGACTCACTGGACGCCGTCGAGGCCCCGCCGACCGCTGAGGACCGCGCCGACGAGTTGCAGCAGTGGGTCAACGACCGCAACGAGACGCTCACCACATACGCCAACGAGGTGATCCTCGCCGATACGGACGCGAACCTGACCGAGCCCCGCGTCGCCGAGGTGCAACTGACGGGGCCGGAGGGCGACACCGCCACGCGGTTCGTCGTCATCTCGGTGGCGGGCGGCGAGGTGGCCTCGATCGAGGCGGTCAACAGCACGGACCTTGCGGCCAACGTGACGATCGAACTCTCGGGGTATGCCACGAGCGAGGCGCAAGCGACCGCCGAACGGCTTTACCAGCAGTACGTCCTGACCGACCGGCGCCCCGAAGCGTCGGAGCGGTCCCGGCTGACGACGAAGTTCGGCGCGAGCGTCCGGATCAACGGCGAGCGACTGCCGAGTGACACGGAGGGCTGACAGATGGGAGTCGTTGAGCAGGCGCAGGGAACAGTCGACAACGTCACGGACCTGTACGCGGACATCGAGGCGGCCGACCTCATCCCGCCGAGCATCCTCTCGACGCTGGTGTTCGTCCGGGATAGCCTCCCGAAGGCGCTGGGATTCACCGACGAGGCAGCCCAGCACATCGCCAACGTCGTCGTGTTCTCGGTGGTGCTGGTCGTCGCCTCGCTGACGACGCTGACCGTCGTCGCGGTGGTGTTTTTCGCCATCGCGATGCCGGTGGCGGTCGCCCGGCTTGTCCCAGCGGTCAACGACCTATGGCCGGTTCGGAGCGGTGACTGGCCGTTCTGGGAGGTGCAGGACTGATGGTCCAAACGCCTATTCCCGAGAGCCTCTGGGACCGCCTGACGACGTTCGTCCGCGGGCCGCTGGTGCTCACGGTGTGGCGCCTGCTGTTGCTGGTGGTGTTCGGAGCGCTCATCGTCGGGCTCGCCACCGCTGGCGGGCTGGCGGGACTCATCGGCGGCGTGGTCGTGTTCGTCTTTATCGCGCCGATCGTCCGAGACTCGGCGCGTGACGTCTGGAACGCCAACTTTCAGGAGGTGTCCATCCGTGACCGGTAGATCACTGTGGCCGACGGCTGCCCTCTGGGGGCTGGTGCTGCTCGTCCTGCTCGGGACGGCCGCCGTGTTCGCCGTCGACCTCAGCGGCGCGACCGCCGCCCCGGAGCGCACCGCTCTCGGCGACCAGACCGCCCTGACCAGTGACGAGACCATCGGGGAGTACGAGCAGGAGGGTGTCGTCACGGTTGAGCCGGCGCAGCTCGACCTGACCATCACGGTCGCCGAGCGGGACGCCGACGTCGGGCTTGACGGCCTGCGCTCGGACGTGCGCTGGACGTTCGTCCGGGTGCAGTACCGCGAGGAGATCCCCCGGGAGGTCCAGTTCAACCTGCCCGACGCCTACGCTCGACCGCGTGTCCACGAGGGGATGCAGGCCGTCAACAGCGACCTGACGGCCACGCTGCGCCCGACGCCGGACCGCTCCGCGACCAGCGTCACCGTCACGTTCGACGGCTCCGAGACGGCCGTGTTTGCCCTGGGCGTCGAGCGGGGGGCCGTTTCGGAGTGGCGCGCGTGGTCCCGCGAGCAGATCGCCAACGAAACCGGCGTCGACCTCCCGACGCTGTCCAGTTCGGGGCAGTGGCAGCGGGTCGGCGAGCAGTGGGCCAACGGGACGGTCGCCCTACCCGCCGGGACGACGGTCCAGTACGACGCCACGGCGACGCCCGACTCCAGGCGGTGGGTCGACGCACCGCCGTGTACCGAACAGACCACGCCCGTCTGTACGCTGCCGCGTGACGACGCCGTCGTGGTCGTCTCGGGCGCCGAGACCCCGCCGCCGGTGCGGTACAGCCGCGGCGAGCCCGGGATCGTCTCGCGGGTCTCGGCGGCCGTGGCCGACGCCCGACAGGTGCCCGCCCGGATCATGGAGGACATCCGCTCACTACTGGAGGGGATCGTCTGATGGTTGACGTGCCCGAGCCGGAGGCCGTCTTTATCGGGCTCGGCGTGGTGGCGCTGGTCGTCGGCGCCGTCTACGCCGCCTCACTGGCTGGCGCCGTCCTGTTCGTCGTCGTCGCGCTGATCGTCCTCTGGCTGACCTACGTCGTGCTCCGCGGGGTGACCCAGCGCCTGCTGGACATGACCAGCGGCCGGAGTGGAAACGGAGGGGGTGACCGATGACGGCCGCCGGCGTGCTCGTCGTGCTGGCGGTTGCCGTCGGCGCTGGGACCTACTGGTTCCGGCCAGCCCTCGTCGAGGACATCTACCGGCGGTGGACGCGACTGCGGTCGGTGCTGTTTCGTGTGTTCGGCCTGCTCGTCGCGTGGGTGCTCATCTCCTCCGGGTCGACGCCGTTCGTCATCGCCGGGTTCCTCTCGCTGTTGCTGGGGACGTGGTACGTCTTCGTCGAGGACCCGCTCGCGTCGCTCCGTGATCGCCTGCCGTTCTGAGTCCAGACCCAGACCATGACAGACACAGACGACTGGTTTACCGAGACCGTGACCGAACAGTACCGCGTGTTCGTGGGCGACCGCGGCAGTCGGTCGACGCCGCCGGCCGTCCACGACGCCACCGGCGAGATCGAGGCTGTCGCGAACGACCTGCTCGCCGAGTTGACCGGCGACGACGCCTTCGAGGACTACCTCCGGGCGTTCATCCGCACGGAGGCCGACCGGCTCCAGGGCGGCGAGCGCGAAGCGCGGGTCTGCCGGTGTGACACCCACGGCTGTCCGCTGAAGGCCGGCGAGGTGCCGGCGCGACTCCGGCGTGCCGAGGACACCCGCGAGGCGATCGAGACGTTCGAGGCCCGCCACGAGCGGGCGCCGGTGCTTCAGGAGGCCCGCGAGCAGTTCCGCCGAGACCGTCGCGAGTTGAAACGGCTGCTTGACCACGGCCAGCAGATGGTCCGGCGTGAGAGCGTGTGGCCGGTCCCCTCGGACCGCGTCGACCTCTCGGCGTGGACTGACGACCGTGCCGACGCGGCCGACCAAGAGCAGGAGGTGCGAGCGTGAGCAGTCGCTACTCCGAGCACCAGCGACGCCGGCAGACCCGCGAGGACGAGCGGACCCGCGAGGAGCGGGTTCGGGAGTCGATCGACCGCGCGGCGACGGCGCTGTCGGACCACCGGCAGGACCACGCGACCGTCGCCGACGAACTGGCCTCGGTCCTCCTCCCGGAGTTGGTCGGCGAGGACGGGCAGCGGATCGCCCGCTACGACCGCGTTCTTGAGGACGAGTCCGGCTGGGCACCCGGCGCGCTTCGGGTCTCCGTCCGTCGGCTCTGTCGTGCGGGTGAGCAGCCGCGCCCGGCGGTTGTCGAGGCGGCACTGCGGGCCTGCGAGGCGGTCGCCGCCTACGAGGGGATCGTGGACGAGACCGTTCGCAAGCGGTCCGACGCCGTCGGGTGGGCGACCAAACTCGGGGAGCACCATCAGGCGGCGAGTATGGACTTCGCCGACCCCGTCGAACTCAACAGCCGAGCGCGGGGGGCACAGAAGACGATGTTCACGGGGCCGACCGGCTCCGGCAAGAGCGTCGGGGCCGCCGCGCTGTTCGAGGACTACTACCGGCAGTCCGTCGCCGACGAGGGGCGCGAGTACAAGCTGTTCGACATCGTCGACACCAGCGAGGGCGAGAACATCACCGCCGACCTGCCCCAGAAACAGGGCGACCTGCGGGAGCGACGGATCGAGCACGGCCTCGCGCCAGACTGGCGGGGGATCGACGGCTACGAACCCGATCTGGAGATCCTCGTTCCGCTGTCCCGTGGACTCTCTGAGGCCGAGCTGCCGCACGAGGTCGAGAGCGGCGAGCCCGTCCCGCGGCCGTTCGTTGTCCCCGCGTCGGACCTCTCGGAGTCGTTGCTGGTGTCGATGCTCGTCGCGTACGTCTCACCCAAACAAG
Source organism: uncultured Halobacteriales archaeon (assembly GCA_964402765.1). GTDB lineage: Archaea > Halobacteriota > Halobacteria > Halobacteriales > SW-7-71-33 > SW-7-71-33. The sequence continues at coordinate 14,113 of CAYODS010000024.1, read as the reverse complement.
AGCGGACGCTTCGGGACGCCTACAAGCGCGTCGAGCGAGAGCACGCGGACTGGTCGCTCGCCGACCTCGGCGAGGAGATCCGGAGTCGCGACGACCTCTCGGACAAGCACACCACCGACGTTCTCCGGGCGCTGCGGAACCTCCAGGCCGAGGGCTGGATACGCACCCGCGAGCACCCGTACGCCATCGACTGGGACGAGCTACAGCAGTCGACGGAGACGATCACGGCGTTCTCCCAGCACAAGATGGACAGCGACCGCTCGCGGTATCTCCTCATCGCCTACCTGCTGGACAAGCTGTATGAGGAGCGTCAACGGTCGCACACCTACCCGCAGGCCGTCGTCTGGGTGCGGGAGTTCTGGCAGGTCGCCGCTCATCAGGAGACCCGCCGGAAGTACGACGACCCGATCGCCAACGTCATGGAGCGGATCGTCGCCATCCTCCAGAAGATCCAGCGGATGGTCCGCCACATTGACCTGGAACTGATCGCCGACACGCAGGAGACCCACGACGCCGAGCGGTCCGTCCGCCGTCGGTTTAACCGCTACGCCGTGTACGGCTCGAACGACGCCTCCCTCGGGAAGATGCTCGGGTGGACCGGCAACAACAAGGACCGACAGACCCGCCAGCAGGTCCGCCGGACCATCCCCGACGACGACGGCGCCGGGGCACTCATCGGCGTCTGCGAGCCAGTGGTCAACGGCCCTGCGAACTGGGGCGTCTCGCCCATCTACTGGTCGCCCCCGTCGTGGCATACCGTCGACACCGACAACGTGCCCGACGGCTGGGTCGCACGCTGTCGTGTCTCCCGCGGCGTCGACGCTGTGCCGGACGAAGAGTTGGACACGCCCGACTGGGACACCAGCGTGCCCGATGAGTTGCTCGTCGACGTTGAGGCCGACGGCGAGGGCGGCGCCGAGGAGGCCGAACTCCCACCGGACCAACTGAAAGACCACCACCGCGAGTTAGCCCGGCAGTGGTACCGGCAGAACGGCTGGGCTCAGCGGAAGATCGCACAGGAACTCCCACCGAACCCCGACACCGGCGAGAGCTACAGTAAGGGGTTCGTCCAGAACGCGGTTGCTGGTGTCGACAAGGGTGCCGGACAGAGCGCCCAGGCGGGCGATTAGCCCGTGGACAGACGGACACCAGAAATCGGTACCACCGTATTACCGTAGATCACACGCGCGTCGATAGATCGTCCTCTCCAGCGGAGAACACGATCTGCGCACGCGCGACCCCTGACCGCGTAGCCGCTGCTCTCGGCAGCGCGAGCGGTCGCAGACGCACGACAGTACAGCGATGCAACTCATCCCACAGCGACTCAAACGCGAGTCGACCGGCGACGCACAGCCTTCGAAAACGACCATTGACGAGGACCGTGTCGGCGACGTCGAGGAGACGGTCCGTCCCCACAGTCGCGACGACCCCACGGCAACGAGCTGGCGCGAGCGGCTGGCGGACTCCCGCGGCACGCTCATCGCACTCTCGACGATCGCCGTCCTCTCGGTGATCGTCTTGGGGTTCTGGCTCCGGGACTTCTTTTTCGACGTCCTGACGAACATCTGGACCCAGCGGGCGGTGGCCGCGCTGGTCCTGCTCGGCGTGGGCTACCGCGGCGGCTGGAACCAGAAGCGCGCGACCGTCGAGGGCACCGACTGGCTGGTGCTGCGGAAGCCCGACGACGCCGTGCGGTACAAGGGCGAGTACAAGCAGGTCCGCGGCGAGACCGGCCGTGTCGTGCCGGTGTTCATCCCGTACACCGGTTTCAAGTCGTACCTCGGCAGTCCTCGGCCGCTGACCCACGGTGAACTCGGCGCCGAGTTGACGCGGGTGCGAGGACAGGTGATCGACGAGGACGAGCCCGTGGCGATCGGCCTTGAGCTGGTTGACCCCGACGTGGCCCGCACCGACGACGGGACCATCGTGACCGCGTTCTCGGCCGGGCTGTCGGTGCACCCGTGGAGCGAGCACAGCAGTGTGTTCGCCGAGAAGCCCGAGGCCGCCGACCTGGAACAGTACCGCGAACTCGCCGACGAACTGGACCACGTCCGCAACGACGAGATGCCCCGGCTCCAGCGGCGGGTCAACACGCTGGAGACGCAGGTGCAGGAACTGCTGGAGCGGGTCGAGGAGACCCGGACCGAGCAGATCGAGGAGTTGCAGGACCTCGCGGAGATCGTCCGTGGGCCGGTGCCCGGTGCGCGCCGCCGGGAGGACGGCCAGCAAGGGCGTGGCCCCGAGCGACCGCTGACTGACACGAAGAACGGTGTCGCGCCGTCCACGGAGGGATCACAGTGAGCCGGCAGCGCCTCGCCGCCCTCGTGGTCGCCCTGCTGGCTGTCGGTGCCGTCGCCGTTCCGGCGGTCGCTCAGCAGTCCGACGGCGTCCAGCGGGCGGAGTTGTCTATCGACCAGCCACACTACGTCGACGGCGACGTGTCGGTCTCACGCGGTCCGAACGTCACCACCTACGAGGTCAACGCGCCCGCTGTCCAGATCCACCCGCAGAACTTCGCGCCGGGGAACGTCGTCGACGCCGGCGTCGACGGCCCCGGCAGTCTGTCGTTCAACGAACAGCGCGGCCGCTACGAGTTCTCGGCCGACGCAACGAACGGCACGCGGACGCTGTACTGGATCGTCGCCGAGGAGCGGACGATCACCGCGAACAACACCACCGAGACGGAGATCGTTCAGGTACGGTATGAGGCCCGTCTGACCGTCCAGCGGGCGAACCTCGTCCACCTGGAGCAGTCCGAGTTCCGCGACACGCAGGAACGGGCGGCGAACTGGAGCGAGTTGGTCGCCACGATCCGCGATCCGTCGGTCGCTGGCCCGAACGCCGACATCGAGGCGACCATCCAGACGATGGTCAACCTCCTCCAGCTGCGAAACGACCCGTTCCGGGCACTGTCAGGCGACATCACCGCCATCGTCACGCTGCTCACACTGACCCAGGGCGGGCTGTTCCTGCTGCTGGTGACCGTCGTGGTCCACCTCGGCATCCGGTACGCGGACATCCGCTCGATCCGAAGTCGCGAGCAGGTCGACGCCGAGCGCGGCTCGGTGGAGGACCTGCTGGAGGAGTTCGAGTCCGAGCAGAACAAGCAGGCGCTGGAGACGATGACGTGGGCGGAGATCCTGCCCTCCGACCGCCTCGCGAAGGAGTTCCGCGAGACCTTCGGCCCGCCGCTGGACGGCTTCATGGCGCTGTACCACAGCGTGGCGCCGCGGACGCTGGTCCACGACCGGCTCCGGTTGATGGGCGCCGACGGCTGGGTCGGCGTCGCCGAGCGAGAGGACACCGCCAGCGACGGCATCCCGGACAGCGACGGCGAGCGGGCGATCGAGACGGTGCGACTCGTCCCGGCTGACGAGTGTGACCTGGAGGAGGACCACGACGACCGGATCGACCTGACGGCCCTAGACGGCCCGGAGGACCCCGTGGTCGACGCTGTTGACTGGGAGGCCGACCCGCTGCTGGCCTTCGACCCGACGAGCGTGGACGCTGACAGCCTCGACGACGAGGTGAGCATCGACACGGTGCTGCGGGCGCCCGACGTGGATGAGTTGACCGAGGACCTCCTCCACGAGTGGGATCGCTTGAACGAGCCGCGTGAGACGTACGCCGAGTACCTCGTGGAGTTCCTGCGGACCGTCGAGCAGTCGGAGTTCGTCTCCGACGGCGACGTGGACTCCGTGCGGCAGGCGCTCAACCTCCTGCTGCGGACAGACCACCACCTTGACGAACAACAGCGGGCGCCGTTCGCCGGGCTGCTGACCGACGCCGTCGAGACCGCGCTGGCGGCGTACGACCCCGAGGCCGAGACCGCCGAGCAGGTCCAACGGCTTCGCCGCGAGGGCGACGGAACCGCGGGGGGTGTCTCCGGTGACTGACCCGCTTCAGTCCTCGATCGACCTGACGACCGGCGGGACGACGCCCGGCCAGACGTACCTCGCGCTGCTGGTCCTCGGGCTGCTCCTGCTGGCGGCGCTGGCCGTCCTCGTCCGCTTCCGGTACTCGGGGCTGGAGGAGCGTGCGGCCGAGCACAAGACCCACCTCTCCCAGCAGTTGCACGAGCAGGAACCCGAGACGGACCACCTGATCCGAGAAACGCTCCACGACCACCCTGACCACGCTCGCGAGCGGATCGACGCCCTGCTGACCAGCGACCGCCCGGAGTCGGCGTCGGTATCGCTCCGGTCGGCGACCGCCGCCGTCCTCGACGAGGCCGCCGACGCCGCCGAGACGGTCGTCGGGCCGCTCCCGTGGCTGGTCCGTCGGCTCGCACAGGAGACGGTCGCCGCCGCCGTGTTCGGCTTTCTGGCGTTCTCGACCGGCCTGCTCGCCCAGGCGCTGCGTTCCGGGCCGGGCGGCGGCCCGCTGGGGCTGGTCGACGTGGTCCTCTCGCTGCCGGTCGTCGCCGAGGTCGTCACGCTCGGCGGGGCGCTGCTGGTCCTGGCGTACGCCGTGCTGTTCCAGTCGTGGGTCGCGACGACGCTCCTGCTCGCGCTGGCGACGGCCGCCGCCCTCGTCGGCTCCCGCGCCGACCTCGACGAGCAGGCGCCGGCCCTCCAGCGGGGGCTCGTCGGCGCCGCGAAGTACCTCGGCGTGGCCCTGCTGCCCGTGACCGCCGCTTACCTCGTGCTGACGCTGGTCCGCCTGCCCGCGCTCGTCGGCGCGTTCCTGGCGGCGCCACTCCTGACGCAGGTGCTCGTCGTCGTCGGCGTCGTCGTCCTCGGCGTGCTCTCGACGATGCTGCTGGCTCGTGTCGCCCCCGAGGTGTGGGAGGGCATCAGCGCCGGGCTCTCCCGCGAGCGGGTTCGCGTCGCCGCCCTGCGGTCCGGGCTGCCGATGGGCGCCGTCGTGTTCGCCTATCTACTGGGGGTCGGCCTGGGGATCGCGTGGTGGCTTGCGCTGGTCGCTGCCGTCGTGGTCGGGCTGGTCGTCCGCGGGCTGACCCGCGTGATCGTCCGCTGGTCCGAGCGCCAGCGGCTCCGCGACCGCGAGACCGCCGCCCGGTCGGTCGTCGTCCAGGGGTACGTCCTTGAAGACGCCGACGGGACCGAGCACTACGTCACGCAGGTCGACGGCGAGCGGCTGGCGTGGCCCGCAGACGCTGCCCCGCTGACCGTTGAGGCCGCCGACGCCCGCGAGCAGGTCGTCGTCTCGACGCTGCGGGCCTGTCAGGACGCCACCAGCGGCGACGGGACTATCCCGCCGATGACCGAGCGGGCCTACGCCGACGACCTGCTGAACCGCGGCGTGACCGACCCGGACGAGACGATCAGCCGGCTCCAGCAGCAGGTGCGCGAGGAGCTGGACGTCGGCGCGTCGATGGTCCAGCGGGACGTGCTGGAGGAGGAGATGACGGCCTCGTACCCACGGGAAGTTTGGGAGCGTGTCCGGGAGCAGTGGCGCGAGCGCGGTCTCCTCCGGCTTCGGGGCGATCACTACGAAGTCCGCTCCTGACTGTGGTCTCTCTTTTTCGTGCTGGTTAACCAACGCCGACCGTAGTTAACCAACGACCGCGACGGGCTGAACTGCCGCGAGAGCGCCGCTACCCGATAGATATAGATATAAACCGTATTTCGCTATACGGAACTGTAGGCAGAGATCTTGAGGCACCTCCGTCAGGACCGCTTCACGGCGTAGTAGAGGTCTTTCCGTTCGGTGATTCGGCGAACGGTCGTGTGCGAGATACCCACCTCGTCGTCGCTAACCCGGTCGGCAATTTCCCGATACGAAACGCCGCGTTCGTAGAGTTTCAGTGCCTCCTGAGCACGTTCGTACTCTTGGTCGTCCTTCACCAAGTGACCGTCGTCGCCGACGCGAAAGCCGAACGGCGGGCGACCGACCCATTTCCCGTCCTCTTGTAGTCGTTCGACGGCGGCGGCGGCCTTCTGGATCTCCTCCTGTTTGACCCGCTTCTCGACAGCCCGACGGACGTCGTGAGCGAGGCCGTCCCGCTGTTCGTCCTCGACGAAGCACAGTTCGGTGTCCGAGAGCAGACAGGCCCGCTCGATCGTGGCGAGATATTCGTCGCGGGCCAGGCGGCGGTCGTCCCACGCGACGAGGTAGTCGTACACGCCGTCACGCAGGCGTGAGAGCAGCTGCTGGACTTGCTCGTTCGCGTCGATGCGAGCGTCGTCACGACCGCGTGAGTGGATGCTGAAGCCGGTGTGAACGCCGAGGTCGTACCGGTCGACCTCGTCGGCCAGTTCCCCCGCGAGGTCGTACACGCCCTCCCGCTGAACCGTCAGACCGACATCGTCCTCCTCGCCGTCGCTCTTGCGGACGAACGCGGCGGCTCGGTCAGTCATTGATGTCGAGTCGGAGTGCCGAGGCGCTCTCGACGGACCACTCCGCGTCCTCGCCGCCCTCCAGGTCGAACGCCTCTGCGAGGGACTGGTCGATGGTCACCACGTACTGGCCGTTGGATTTGCGCTGGATCACGGGCATCTCGCTATACCGGTACAGCCAACGGTAGCAATACCAGTATATTTTCTGGAACGAAACCCCAGGTTTTCGTTACAGTAGGTTCGTCAGAACCGTGGTGTTCTGTCGCCCGTGCTACGACGAAATCACTTCACGACAGAATCCCCGGAGAACCGAGCCGTTCTGTCGTGGCTTGTGTAATGTCTGGATGGGCTCCAGCCGAGATATTACATAAACAGACGTTCCGGATCGGGTGTCGCGTGCAGTCCGAGGCGGTGAGAAAATCTACAAGCGGCGCCATCCGGTGGTTGCGTCACTTCGATAGCGGGGTGTCCGGTCGTAGAGCCGCCGGGGCGGGTGGGGACGCGGAACTCAGGTTAGCAGGATGTGGTAACGTCAGTCGAACCGCTTGGCGACGTGGTCCGAGACGTGGAGCACGGTCGGGCCGTCCGCCTGGGCCCCGTGGACCGTCACTGCGTCAACGGCGGTCATTGCCAGCTCGTAGCCCTCCAGAAAGGCGACCGCCGGCTCCTTGCAGTGCGGGCAGATGAGGGCTTCACGGCGGAGGATGCGCAGGTCGCCGTGCTGGACGGGGTTACTCGTCATTGTCACTCCTCAAACAGCGGCCGCAGTGTCTCGAAGTCCGTGCGGGCCTGCTCGTACTTCTGCCGGGCGCGGCGGTAGTAGTTCGCCGCCGTTGAGCGCTGGACGTCCATGTGCTCTGCGACCTCGGCGTGACTCTTACCTGCGTGTTTCAGCGTCAGAGCGCGGGCCTCACGCTCGGACAGCGAGGTAATTTCCGCGAGTTCGCCCCCGCTAGCGGCCGCCCCAGCGGACGAGTGTATCTCAGGCCCGGAGACGTAGACGTCGACGACCTCGCCGTCGCGCTCCGTGACGGTCACGCTCGCGCCGTGTAGCTGGTAACTGTGCTGGTCGTACTCAGTCATCCGAAACCACCCCCTCGATACGGTGGGGCGGGACGTCCCCGCGAACGAAAAAGGCGTGCTCGCGAAACTCCTCGCCGGGTTCCTCGTCGTCGTGAGTGACCTTGTGCTCCAGCACCTCGACCTCAAGCACGGCAGGGTCGTCGATGACCGGCATCAACTCACCGTATTCGCGGGCCTTCTCGGCGTCATCCATCAGAAAGACCTTGTTCATCGCGTCGTCGGCAAGCAGGCCTTCGGCCTGGATACTGTCGACGTTCTCGCGCTCGGTGACGTGGAACATCGTTTGCATCGTCATCACAGACCCTCCTGGAACGGCTCGTCAATCTCCTGCGCCGTCGAGAAGCCAAGCTCGACGACGAAACTGCCCGTGGCGTCACAGCCCGGGCACTCCAGCGCGTAGGCACGGTGGTCGTCGGCGTCGCGAACCTTCTCAGCCTGGACCGTACCCGAGCGGCCGGACTTCATGCAGTTCGTGCAGTGAATTTCGCCGTCGCGGGTCTTAGCAGGTCGGGTCATCGCTGTACTACAGTATATGACACACACCCACTTAATTCTTGTGTGTCGTATATGGTGGCACAGCATTCACCGGGACCCGCCAGGAACCGGCTACCACCCCAACTCGTCGTCCATCTGCGAGGGCGGCATCCGCGGGACGGTCTCCTCGACCAGCCACTCGTCGAGCGCGGCCTCGTCGCGGATCAACAGCGATCGGTACTCGGGCGGGGTGTATTCGCCCTCGGTTGCGCGCTTCAGCGTCACTCGCAGGTGGCGCCCGGACTCGCTGAACCGATCGCCGGTGACGTAACCAGTGACCGTGTCGGGCTCGTCGTCGTCACTGAACGATCGGGGGATGTGCCCGGAGACTGTGCTGATGGTCCACTCGTCGGGGATGCCCGGCGGCGACCGCCCGCGGTAGCGACCGGCCGGCGGGGCCTTGATTGGGGCCATCGTCACTCCTCGTCGCGCGTGAACGCGAGGGCGTCCTGGACGGTGTCGGCGGTCTCGCTGTCGGCCTCAACCAGCCCGGCGGTCGTCTCGCTGGCGAGGACGTCCAGCGCCTCGATCCGCGGGTCGCCCTCGGCCAGCGCGTACAGCGGCGAGTTCCCCGCCTGACCGACCTCTCGAACGAGGCCGGTCTCGAACAGGTCCTCCCGGTGGTTGTACCAGCTCCGGCTGCCCAGCCCCGCCCGCTCGACGAGCGTGGTGGGGTTGACCGGCTCGGGGGAGACGTACAGCGCGGTGAGCAGGCGCGTCTTGGCGTGATCACCCAGCAGGTGCAGCAGCGGGTGCTGGTCGACCACCCCGGCGACCGAACCGACGGCGTCGGTGTCTGACTCGGGCATACACGATCGCCTACACGGTGCTCGCACTAATAGCTTTGCACTGTAATACTTGGTACTGTGTAATTGAGTGCAAAGGTATAAGTAGGTGTGGGCGTATGTAATGGATATGAGGACAGAGAAACCCTCTGCCTGCATCGGGCTAACTCTCGGAGGTGACAGCTTCGTGAAACCGCACGAGATCAAGTGCGCGGTGGTCAGCCAGATGTGGCGCGACGGGATCGTCCACGGTCGGCAGGTCGCCGACGTGTCGACGGTCGCCGCGCTGGCGGTGCCCAACTCCGAGCACAAGGCCGCCCGCGACGAGATTCAGGACTGGATGCTCCCCTCGGCGGACTGTCCGGTCATCCAGGTGTCGCAGGGCGTCATCACGCTGGAGAACGACCGCCAGAAGGTGCGTGAGTACCTCAAACGGTTCTGCGTCGCCGAGCACGACCTGCCGTCGAGCCTGAGGGACGGGGTGTAGTAGGGGCCGCCGGCCCCTCAGGTGACAGACGTATCGTTCGCTGACCGCTTATCTTTTTTCGTGGCCGGCGTGGTGTCCAAACACTTCGATAACGGGGTGTGAAAAGGCGGTCACGCCGACCACCTTTCCAGCCCGGCCTGCTCGCCCTCGTCGCCGATGTCGACCTCGTGGTCGTAGGTCTCGAACCGCTCCTCGATCGGCACGAACTCCGTGGGCGCGTCGATCGCCTGGAGCCACCGCCACGTCGCGGTGACGTTACGAGGGCAGTTCAGTCGGTCGTCGACGTCGGCGTAGTCGCTGACGAACGCCGCGTCGCTGTCGTAGCCCCTGTCCTCCCGGTAGAACAACAGGTGCACCTCGATCGCGTCCCGGAGCAGGAACTCGAAGCGGTGGCGGTCGGTCGCCGTCTCGCGTCTGTCCTGCCACGTCGGCAAGCGCGTCGTCTCGGCCCCGCACTGCTGGTCGAGGTACCCGGCGTCGTACAGGCGGCGCTCGGTGGCCGTTCCGAGCGTTCGCAGTGGGTTCAGCGGCCGGTCGGGAAGGCGGTCCTCGGTGCAGTCGTCAACCAGCGCCCGTGCCACGTCGCCGAAGCGGTCGGCGTCGGTGGTCACGTCGTACTCGCAGAGCAGACACTCGACGGGGTCGTCGTGGGGAGCGTCCAAGCGGTCATCAACCGCTTCATACTGTGACCTGTAGAACTCGATACTGAGGCACTCCTCCGGGTGGTACATCGGCCGGAGAGCCCCCCGAGAGTCGTACCACGGGCTCACGCCGACTCACCTCCATTCTGGTTAGGACAAGCAACACACACCTGGTGTCGTGGCTCGTTGCCGGGGAGGTGACAGTGCTCTTCGGTAAACTCCCAGCAGTCGTTGCAGATGAAGTCTCCGTCAGCGTAGGGGTGATGCCACCCGTCATCCAACCCGATACACCGGGAGTCACAGTCTGGCGAGGCACATTCAACGCCGAGCGCCTGGTCGCTCACGCCGACTCACCTCCGGTGACGAGGTTGCGCTGCGTCGTCTAGGCGCCGTACCGGAGGGCCGGGTCGCCACCGTCGCGAACGGTCTCCGCCGAGTGCGCTCGTGCGATCTGGTGGCGGATGTGCTGTCGACGATTGTGTGTGTTCGCCCACCACGTCGCGACGCGCTTCGGTGCGGGATGGTCCTCACTGGTCCAAAGGTGGACGATCCCACACTCCGGGCAGGCACTCACCCACTCCCGAGGGCCCTGCGAGTCCGCGTCGTCGCTCGCTGAAATCGCCGTGTTGTCACCGAACTGGTGGAGCGTGGTCTGGTCACCGCTCACGCCGACTCACCTCCAATCGCCTTCGCGTAGCAGTCGGGGCACATCCGTTCTCCGTCGGGCGTCGTGCGGGCCCGCTTGACGGCGACGCGGCCGCCGCAGTAGCCCTCACAGGGGCGCATCACGCCGTCTCACCTCCTCGCCGCTTCAGACAGCCGTAGCACTGCTCGCCGGCCGGTTCGCCGTCCTCGTGGACCTCGTGGTACGAGTGCTCGTCGTGCTCGTCGTGGAGGTCGGCGTACAGCGTGCGGATCTCCTCGTCCATGCGAGCCTTCGGCTCGGTGTTGGTCAGGCCGGTGTCCGCGAAGCAGAACTCCAGGTCCTCCGCCCGGTAGGTGTAGTAGTCGGTGCGGGTCGGGTCGGTGAGGTCGTACTCGTACTCGCCGGTGTCGACGTCGCGCTTCCGGGCGATCACCTCCACGAGTACCTGGGTGCCCTCCTGTTCGTGTCGCCGCCGGAGGATCGCGCCCTTCCGCACCGGGTGGTCCATCACGTTCTCGCGATGCCACTGCGGGTCGTACACCCACTTCCGGGCAGTCCCGAGGGCGCGGTCCCAGCGGTCGGGCGCCGGTTCAGCGACGCACGAGCGGCAGCTGTGGAACAGCCAGCACTCGTACGGTGCGGCGTCAAGGGACTTCCCGCAGGTCGTACAGCGACGTAGGTCGCTGGTGGTGGTACTCTGCATGGTCAAAACGTCGGGCGGAGTTCGTCGGCGTCGTCGTTCCACACGATCCGGCCCTTCGTCTTGAGCTGCTTCAGCCGGTCGCGAGTGCGATCCTCGTTCAGGCCCTCGTCGCTGGCGGCGGCGAGCACGTCGCCGACGTCGACCCACCCACCGTCACGGGCGGCGTCGCTCCGCTCCTCGATGATCGCCTCGATCGTCCGCATGGCCTCGCGCTGGCTGGTGGAGGCGTCGGCCTCGACGAGGTCGGCGTCGTACTGGCCGCTGTCGGGGTCCATCCCGACCTGCTTCAGCGACTTGCCGACGAGCCGGCGGGCGCGGTCGAGGTCGTCCTGCGTGACTACGTCCGACAGCCGGACCCGCGCCGAGGCCTCGGCCAGGCGGGCGATGGACTCCTGCACGCGGTAGGTGACCGGGATGGGCTGGTCGGCGCCGTCCTCGTCGGTGTTGACCTGCCGCAGTTCGACGAAGGAGTCGACCAGCGACTCCCGGACGCTCTCGTCGCGCCACTCCGGCGTGACCTCCTGGCGGGCCAGCGCGACCCACGCGCGGAGCAGGTCACGGTCCACGGCGGGGCTGATCCGGTCGGCCGCCTCGTCGCCCTTCGTGTATCGGATGCCCTGGTGACGGCTCTCGATCCCGTGGCGGCTGACGGTCTCGTCCTCGTCACGGTCGGGGTCGTCCGACAGCAGGTAAATCAGATCGAACCGCGAGAGCAGCGTCGGCCCGAGGTCGATCTGGTCGGCCATCGGCTCGTAGGGGTCGAACCGGCCGTACTCGGGGTTGCCGCCAGCGAGTAGCGCCGTCTTCGCCGGTAGCGTGGCGTTGATCCCTGCCTTGTTGACGTTCACCCGCTGGCTCTCCAGGGCGTCATGGAGGCTTTGGCGGGCGCCCTCGTCGATCTTGTCGATCTCGTCGACGCAGGCGACGCCGTTGTTCGCGAGCACCAGCGCGCCGGCCTCCAGCGACCACTTCTCGGAGCCGAAGTCGTCGGGCGTCGCCGCGGCGGTCATGCCGGCCGCCGAGGCGCCCTTCCCGGAGGCGTACGCCGACCGCGGGGAGATCTCCTCGACCGCCCGCAAGAGCGTCGACTTCCCGGTACCGGGGTCACCCAGGAGGAGGATGTGGCTGTCGCCGCGGTCGTAGTTGCCGTTGGGGTATTCGACGGCCACGCCGCCGAACAGCTGGAGCGCGACGGCCTCCTTGATCTCGCGGTCGTACTTCAGCTTCGGCGCCAGCGAGTCGATCAGCAGCTCGTACGGGTCGCCCTCGTCGCCGCGGGCCAAGGCGTACACGCCGTCACGGTGCTCGTCCACGTCGATCTCGGTGAAGTCCGTCTCCTCGACCTCGGTCGAGCGGCCCTGAAGCAGCGTTCGCGTGTCGCCGTCGCGGTCCAGGTCCAGCGTGAGCACGCCGTTGATCTGCGCGCGGTCGCCCGGCTCGACGCCGTTGACGAGGTCGTCCTCCAGGTGGACGTCAATGTGGGCGCCGTCACCGCCTTTCGTCTCCTCGGGAGGCCGTTTCAGGCGGACGATCTGGTGGTCCACGAGGGCGGTGTTCTCGTGGTCGGGGCGGTCCCGAAACGGGCCCTGGCGCTCACAGCCCTGACACTCGTGGGGCTCGACCACGCCGTCGCCGTCCTGCATGACGGCGGTGATGGTCCCACACCGCTGGCACTCGAACGCCAGTTGCTCGGGCCGGGGCTGTTTCTGCGTGCGCTTCGTGACCTGTCCCTCCAGGCCGACGAACTCGCCGATGTCCGCGGCGCCGACGCCGTCGACGCCGTACACGTCGTTCTCGTGTGGTCGCACGCGGACGTGCGCGTCGTCCAGATCACGGTCGACGGGCACGGGGACGCGAGCTACGGCCTCCTCAAGGTGAGGCTGGAGGTAGTCGGGGTCCTCCAGGTACGCCTCGGCCAGCTCCTGGTCGTACGTGAAGAGGTCGAGCCAGTCGATCTCGACGGCGGTCTGGTCGTGTGGGTAGTTTGCGGCGAGTTCCTTCACGGCGTCCTCGTAGTACCGGGTGAAGAACGTCGTGAGGTCCTCGGTGATCTCGGGTCGTGTCGTGGTTGACATGTCGGGTGGGGTGTGGGGTGTGTCGATCCGGTGTAACTCATTCACAACACCGCTCACGGGGTGTGGATACCCCGTCTGGGACGACCGGGACGAGCGGTGGTGACCAATACCTACGGCTACCGATAGGTTGCTTACACAACCGCGCTTGCGTGATCTGCCGATCACGTTCAGCGAGGTTGATCTCCAACCTCGGCCTCACCCGACAGGCGGCGGCTTTCCGCCCCCCTCGTGTTGTAAGCGATTGACACCGCGACCAGTCGGTGTCACTCCTCGACACCTCCGCGAACTGCGCTCTCGATCTCCTGCCCGGCGACGGCGCCGATCGGGGCACCGGCGTCGACGTCGAGCACGAGCCGGGTGTTCTGGGTGCTGGCACGGGACTCCTCGACCAGCGAGAGGCGGTCGGAGTCGACCCGGGCGACGGCCTGCTCGAAGTCACTGTACACCTGCGTGCGGGCGCAGGCGCGGTTCACGGCGTCCCAGGCCGACGTGGCGGTCAGCGAGGCTCGCCCGTCGTTGCGGACAGCGTCGCGGTGCAGCGTCCGCAGGTAGGTGGCGATCCGGCGCTCCTGGGCGCTGGCACCACCCTCGGTGATCTGGCCGAAGATCTCCGTCCGCTCGTCGATGGTCTCGACCTGCTCTTCTAGCCGGACGAGCACGTCCTGGCGGTGCTCCAGTTTGGTCTGGAGTTCCTCGATGGTCTGCTCCTGCTCGCGAACGCGGTTCCGCAGGGCCTCGACCTCGGCCTGGAGGCGGCTCAGGTCGGCGTCGTCGGTCACGCCACGCCACCCCCGTTAGAAGCGGCGGGAGCGCGTGGCTCCGAACCTTTTGTTGCAAGCCAGGGGTGGGATTCGAAC
>CAYODS010000023.1:13971-28642 GCA_964402765.1 uncultured Halobacteriales archaeon | reverse complement strand
GATCGAGGAGGAGTACGACGAGGGCGCACCGGTCGACGTCGTCGCCGAGCGCGCCGAGGAGGCCGGCATGGACACGAGCAAGGTCGAACACGAGATCGAGAAGCTCAGACGCCAGGGTGAGGTGTACGAGCCGACGACCGACCACCTCCGCACCACCTGATGGACCGCATCTCCGCGCTGCGCAACGTCGAGGACGCCCTCAGTGCCTTCGAGGACGGCGAGATAACCCTGGCGACCCTGGAGGAGCGGGTCGCCGGCGTTTTGCGGACCTACGCGACGGAGTTCGAGGACGACCACCGTGCCGTCTATCGCGTCCACGGCGCCGAGCGCGAGCGACCGCTGGTCGTTGTCGCTCCCTCGCCGGGCGAGGCCCGGGACCGCGCACGACGGGCGGCGGACTGCCGTCCGACTCGCGTCGAACGTGTGTCCGACCCTGAAGATCCAGGCTCTTAACTTAGCGTCAGACGATTAAAAAGAACTTTATGACTCCGTTGTTGGGAGTCTATCATGTCACTCTCGAGCCCGGCCACCGTGCCGACGGGCCAGTTCGAGGACGCCACCGCCACCCTGGTGTTGGCGCCGTCCGGTGGGGACTCGGGTGTCTGTCCACGGCTCTTGGTGGGAGCCGTGGACGGTGGGATGGACCTGTTGCGCGTCGCCTACCGCGACCCGGGTCGTGTCGTCGAGGAGTGGCCGACACACCTCGCCGACCCCCCGGAGAACGCCCGGCTGTTCGCGGCCGGCCGCGCCGCGGCGGCGATCGAGGCCAGCGACGTCGATCACGGCGTCGAGACGGTGCCGCCGGCGGACCTCACCGAGGTGGGCGTCCGGACGACCGAACTGCTGGATCGCTGGTCGGCGACCGACCGCCAGTCGGTCGTCTGTCTCGACTCCGTGACCGACGTGCTCCGGCACGTCTCCTTCGAGACGGCGTACCGCTTCCTGCACGTGTTCTCAAACCAGTTGGACGCCGTCGACGCCGTCGGCCACGTCCACATGGACCCGACGGCCCACGACGACCGCACGGTCCAGCGCGTGATGGAACTGTTCGACGCCGTCGTCGAACACGACGAGGGCGGGATCGAGGTCCGCACCCGCCGATAGTGCTGCTGGTCGTCACGTACTCGAAGGCCGCCCGGCAGACGCTTCGTAACGCCTGCCAGGTGCGCGAGGCGGCGGTCGTCCGCAGGTTCGGCCGGGCCGCCCTGCTCGCCGAGACCGAACTCGGGGCCTTTCTCGCCTTGCGACTCCGCGAGCGCCACGGCGACGACGTGCAACTCCAGCGCACCCGGCCGTTCAACGAGTTCGCCACGGTACCGGAGTCGGTGCGGGCGGCGGCCCGCGCCTACGAGGACCGCGAGCACGACCGGACGCCGTACGCCGCCTTCGCCGCCGGCACCGACCACCCCGACCCCGAGGCGATGGCCGACCGGTCGCTGGACCCCGAGCCGTGATCGTCCACCTTGACGGCCGCCGCCACGAGGGCCGGGGCGTCGACCTTCCGGCGGGTGATCCCGAGACGATCGCCCGCGCGGTCGCCGGCGAGGACACCGAGGTGACGGTCGAGGCGCCCGACCCCGGACCGGTCGTCGAGCGCGTCTCGCCGGTCACCCAGGAGACGACGCTGTCGGTCGGCCCGGCGCTGTCGGCGGCCGCCCGGAGCCGTGGGCTGTCGGCCCCGCAGGACGAGGAGATCGCCGCCGTCCGGGGGGAACTGGCCGCACTCGACCCGGACGCGGTCGACGCGGGGCCGGCCCGCCGCCGCGTCGCGGAGGTCGGCGAGCGGGAGCGAGAGCTGCACGAGCGGGTCGCCGAACTCCGCGGGCGCCTGGCGGCCCACCGCGACCGCGACGGGGAGGCTCCCGAGGACCTGCAGCGGCGCCTGCGGGAGACGGTCGCCGAGCTCACCGAGGCCCGCACGGAGCGGATCGCCGCCGAGGAGGCACTGGACCGGGCCGAGCGCCGTGCTCGTTCCGCACGCGACGAGCGCGAGCGCCGACTCGAACTCGTCGACCGGCGGGACAACCTCCGGCGAGCGGCCCGCGATCACTTCGTCGACCGCCTCGCCGGCGAGTTCGCCGACGCGCTCCGGGCGGTGCCCGGGCCGGACCCGGGCGAGGAGTTCGAGCCCCGGTCGTACCGGGGGGACGACGCGACGGCCGCGCTCGCGGTCGTCCGTCTCGCCAGGGTGTCGGCGCCGGTCGTCGTCGCCTGCGGGCGCTTCGCGGACGCCGCCGACGCCGCGCAACGCCTCGACGCGCCGGTGGTCCGGACCGCAGGTTGAAGGGCGAGAGCGGGACCACGCCCGGTATGGTTCGACTCGCCGTCGAGACGCGCCGGGTGGCCGGCCACACGCTGGTCGAGGGGCGGCTCCGCAACGACGCCCCGGCGGCGGTGCGTGTCACCCTGTCGACCCCGTTGTCGCCGGTGTACCCGCCGCGGTCACGCGGTCGGCCGGTGGAGGGGTGGCGACCGGACGAGGGCCGCACGACGGTGTGTCTCGCCGCCGGCCAGCGGGCCGGCGTCGGGTTCGCTTCGCCCGCCGCGCCGGACGAGCGGGCGCTGACCGTCGTCGAGACCGAGCGGGCGCCCGCGGGGGACGGCGGGCTGACGCCGACGCCGGGCGGCGTCGTCGGCGCGCTCGGCGACCCGCTCCCGCCGCCGGAGGTGACGACCGGCCCACCAGCGGATCCCGATCGCGCGACGGAGGCGACGACCGTCGACGCGCCGACGCGCACCGGGGACGCGACTACGGAGTCCGCACCGGACCACGGTGACCCGACGCGGCCCGACGAGAGCGACGGGGGACGCCCGCCCGACCAGCGGGCGACCGGGGACGACGAGCCCCGGCCGCCCGAGGACATCCGGCGCCTGCGGCGTGCGGCGGCCGACCTCGCCCGTGCGGCGGCCGCGGCGGAGCGCCGTCTGGGGGGTGAGCGGCGGTGATCCTCGCGGTCGCGGGCGGCAAGGGCGGGGTCGGGAAGACGACGGTCGCCCTGAACCTCGCCGCCGAACTCGACGCCGTCCTCGTGGACGCCGATCTCGGAATGGCGGACGTGCCGGCCGGTCGCGGGCCGGACCTGCACGACGTGCTCGCCGGCCGGGCGGCACCGGTCGAGGCGGTGCGAGAGGGCGGTCCCGTCGACGTGCTCCCATGCGGGCGATCGCTGTCCGGCGCCCACGCCGTCGAGACGACGGCGCTGTCGGCGGCGATCGAGCGGGTGGCCCGCGCGTACGGGGGCTGTGTGGTGGACTGCCCGGCGGGGATGGCCGCCGACGCCGGCCTGCCGCTGCTGACCGCGGGCGTGTGCGTGCTCGTGACGACGCCCGACCGGGTGGCGCTGCCGGACGCCGTCCGCACCTGGGCGCTGGCGACCGAACTCGACGCTGGCGTCACTCGCGTCGCGCTGAACCGCGCCGGCGACGACCCGCCGACCGAGCGGGTCGAGCGCGCCCTCGGCGCGCCCGCGGTCCCGATCCCGGAGTCGACGGCGGTCGCAGCGGCGACCGACAGCGGGCGCCCCCTCGCGTCGGTGCAGCCCGACGCTCCCGCCGCGGAGCGGTTCGAGGCACTCGCCGACGGCGTCCGGGACTGTCTCGGCCGGCACTGACCGGCCGCCGGGTGGTGCGCCCGGGCCGCTCAGTCGTGGACCGGCAGCGCGTAGTACGCCCCCCGGAGCGTGACGGGTGAGACGTCGGCCACCTCGGCGGCCTCGGCCTGTGTCAGCTCGACCTCGTGGTCGGCGGCGGCGGCGTACAGGCAGGCGCCGGCGACGCCAGTCGGGTCCCGGCCGCCGGCCAGTCCGCCCTCGTGGACCTCGGCGGCGATCTCCCGGGCGCGTGCCTCCACCGCCTGGTCGAGGTCAAGCTCGCTGGCGAACCGCGCCAGGTACTCTCGGGGGTCGATCGGCCCGGTCGGCAGTCCCAACTCGCGGTTGAGCGCGTCGTAGGCCGTCCGAAGTTCCTCCACGTCGGCGCGGGCGTACTCACAGACCTCCCGCTCGGTGCGGGTGGTGCCGTCGGTGCGGGTCCGACAGGTGGCGTACACCACGGCGGCGGCGAACCCCTCGATCGACCGGCCACGCAGCAGGTCGGCCTCCTGTGCGGACTCGAACAGCCGACAGGCGCCGTCACGCACGCCTCGCGGGAGGCCGAGGTTCGAGACGATCCGCCGGATCTCGGTGAAACCGTACACCCGGTTGCGCTCGGCCTTCGAGGTGATCCGGGTGCGCTGGTGCTGGCGACGCATCCTGGCGCGTCGGCGGCGTTTCCGGCCCGAGGCGGCCCGCTCCCCGCGGCCGATCTCGGTCGTTAGCCCCCGGTCGTGACGGGACGGGTCGCGGGGGGCGCCGGTCCGCACGCGGTCGCGGTCATCGGGGTCGAACACCCGCCACTCCGGCCCGCGGTCGACGCGGTCCTCCGCGACCACCAGCCCGCAGTCGCCACAGACGGTCTCGCCGTCACTCGCAGTCAACGTGCCGCTGCACTCCGGACAGCCGCTGTCTGCACGGCTCATACTCGAACGTTCGTCCCGAGAGTGTATTTAAATCGGTGTCGTGAGTCGGTGCTTTGGGGTCCGATACCCGTCAGAGCATACCGGTTACCGGTATGTTACGACGGCCGGACGGGCGACGCCCGCGAGCCGCTGGAGACCGACGACCACACCGTCCGGGACGGGTCGATCATCCGATCGTTTTTGTACGATGCAACGTGGAAAATACGTCCGTGTCACTGGAGGAGATCGCGGCGGGGATCGAGGTCACCCACGAGCAGCGCGACCGCGGGGTGGCGACCGTCGACGACGCCGACCTGGAGGCGGTCCTCGCCGCGCACGCCGACGACCTCCCCTGTGCGCCCGAGCGGGCGGCGACGGTGGTCGAGACCTACGTCGCCGGGGCCAGCGTCGGCAGCGCGGGCCGCGAGGCGGGCGTGGTGCCCGTCGTCGCCGCGAAGACGCTGCACCTGCTCGGCTTCGAGGGGGTCTCGCCGCTCGGGCCCGCCGGCCGCGAGGTGATCCGTGACTGGATCGAGGGTCGACTCTCACACGCCGAGGCCCGCGAGTTGGCCGACGCCGGCGAGCGTACCTTCGCGCTCGCGGCCTTCGTCGAGACCCACGACCCGATCGACGGCGCCGGCGAGCGGGTGCGCGGCGCCCTCGCGGACCGCACGGACGCCGCGGTTCGCAAGCGTGACCGGCTCAGCGACACGCTGACCGACCTCGGCGACCTGCGGTGATCAGCGCAGGCGGTCCAGAAAGCCCTTCGACTCCACCTCGACTGCGGGGTCGACCCCGACGACCGCCCGCGCGACCGCGGCCACGCCGGCGACGAACTCCCCCGCCGCCTCGTCCGCCACCGGCACCCGTCCCGGGGCAGCGGTGTCATGGTCGGGTACGACGGCGTCGAACGGCTCCGTGACGACCTCCCCCCGGGTCGCCCGGTTCCCGACCGTCGCGGTGACGTCGCCGCCCACGTCCTCGATACGGCCGCGGACGCGCTGGACGGCGTCGACGCCGCGGGCGCTGGCGGGCGCGACGACGCCCACCCGGTCGGCGGCGGTCACGCTCGCGACCGCCTGGTTGGCGGCCAGCGGCGGCGTGTCCACGAGCACGCGGTCGAACCGGTCGGCGGCCTCCCGCAGCGTCGACTCCAGGGTGCGGGCCGCCGCCTCGGTCTTCGCGCGGGCGATCCCGGCGAACGGTGCCCGCGCCGGGGCGACGTGCAGTGACCCCTCGCCGGCGGTCGACTGCTCGACCAGCACGTCGGCGGGCGCGACGCCGTCGTCGGTGAGGAGATCGACCACGTCGGCGTCGATCCGCCCCCCGACGTGGTCGGCGAGTCCCTGCGTCCCGAGGGCGGCGTCGAAGACGGCGACCCGCTGGCCGGCCCGCGCGAGCAGTGCCCCCGTCTCCAGCGCGACCCGGGTGGTGCCGGCGCCGCCGGTCGCGCCCACGAACGCCGTCACCGCTCCGTCCTCACCCGTCCCGGTCCGTGCCACCTCCGTCTCCGCCCCGGTCGGCGCCGCCGACCGGTCCTCACCGTCTGTCATCGGTCCCGAATGTCGCGCCCTCGGACAAAAACCTACAGGTGGTCGCCGACGGCCTCGGCCACCGCGGCGAGGTCGTCGTCGTCCACGTCCGGACGGTCGGTGACCAGCGCGTGGATCGGGCGCCCGCCGTCGCCCGCAGAGCGGGGCACGACGTGACCGTGGACGTGGGGCACCTCCTGGCCGGCCGCCTCGCCGTTGTTGAACGCCACCGTGGTCGCGTCGGCGTCGACGGCGTCCTCGACCGCCGGGACGACGGCGTGCAGCGTCCCGTACACCGCGCTCGCGAGGTCGTCCGGCAGGTCGTTCAGCCGCTCGTGGTGGGCCTTCGGGATGACGAGGGTGTGCCCCCGCGACAGCGGGTTCGCGTCGAGGAAGGCGTAGGTCTCCTCGTCCTCGTGCACGGTGTGACTGGGGATCTCCCCGTCGACGATCCGACAGAAGACACAGTCGTCTGCCATGCGCCCAGAGAGGGTGACGACGGGTTATCAAACCGGGGGGTCCGCCCGGGCAGACACCCGGGGTATTTGTCACTCGCGCCCGAGGCGCCGCGTATGGACGACGCGGACGGCGACGCGGAGGACGCGGGCGACCCGGTCGAGGCCATCTCCTTTGGCACCTCGGGGTGGCGTGCGCCGGCCGCGGAGATGACCGACGAGCGGGTGCGGGCGTTCGCACAGGGCGTCGTCTCGTACCTCGAGAGCGAGGACCGCGACGGCCCCGTGGGGGTGTGCTACGACGTCCGGGAGTCTTCCCCGCGGATCGCCCGGGAGGTCACCCGCGTGCTCGCCGCCGGCGGCCACGACGTGCTGTTCAGCGAGCGCGACCGCCCGACGCCGCTTCTGGCGTGGGCGATCCACGACCGCGACCTCGCAGGTGGGGTGATGGTCACCGCCTCCCACAATCCGCCGCGGTACAACGGCCTGAAGTACTTTCCCGCCGACGCCGCCCCGCCCACGCCCGCGGTGACCGACGCCGTCGAGGCCCGCCTGGACGAACCGGCGCCGCGGCCCCGCTCCGAGCAGGGTGCCGTCCGCGAGGTCGACCTGTTCGGGCCGTACGCCGACCACGCCCTCGACTTCGTCGGCGCGGACCTCTCCGGGCTGACCGTCGTCTACGACGCGATGCACGGCAGCGGGCGGGACACCACCGACGCCCTGCTGGAGCGGGCCGGCGCCGAGGTGCGTCGCCTGCGCTGTGACCGTGACCCGGCCTTCGGCGGCAGTGAACCCGAACCCGGCCGGGACACGCTCGGGGACCTGGTCGAGCAGGTGCGCATGACCGACGCCGACCTGGGCGTGGCCAACGACGGCGACGCCGACCGCGTGGCGGTCGTCACGCCCGAGCGGAGCGTCCTCGACGAGAACCTCTTCTTCGCCGTCCTCTACGACGACCTGCTCGCCTCGGACCGCCTGGGCGTCGGTCCCGGCCCTGCCGTGCGGACCGTCTCGACGACGTTCCTGGTCGACCGCGTGGCCGAGGCTCACGGCCAGTCCGTCGTGGAGGTGCCGGTCGGGTTCAAGTGGGTCGCCGAGGCGATGGCCGAGCACGACGCCCTCGTCGGCGGCGAGGAGAGCGGCGGCTTCTCCGTGCGGGGCCACGTCCGCGAGAAGGACGGCGTCCTCACCGCGCTGCTGGCCGCCGCGATCGAGGCCGACCGCCCGGTCGACCGCCGCGTCGAGGCCCTGCTCGCGGAACACGGCGAGATCCACCAAGACAAGGCGAGCGTCGACTGCCCGGACGACCGGAAGGCGGCGGCGATCGACGCCCTGGGCGAGCGCATCCCCGGCGACGTCGCCGGCGAACCCGTCGAGGACGTGGTCACCGCCGACGGGTTCAAGCTCCTCCTGGCGGACGGCTCCTGGGTGCTCGTGCGGCCCTCGGGCACCGAACCAGTCCTGCGGGTGTACGCAGAGGCCGACTCCCGCGAGCGGGTCGCCGCTCTCTTGGACGCCGGACGTGACCTCGTCCGCGAGGTCGTCTGAGCCGGTCACCGTCACCGCTCGACGGCCCGGTCGACCGCGTCCGCGACGACGGTCACCGCCTCCGCCCGCGTCTCGAGTTCGGTCGCGTCGAGGACGAGTCCCGGCTGGTCGAGGCGCACCCGCTCGGCCGCGCCCACCGACTCGCCGGCACCCGCGAGACTGACGAGGCCCTCCACGAGGGCGCCAGCCGCTCCGTCGGTCTCCGCGGCGACGGCGTCCGCCGTCTCGTTCAGCGCCCGCTGGCCGGGTCTGCCCACCAGGACCTCCGTGCCCAGGTCCCGCAGTACGTCGGCGGCGTGGCCCGAGAGGACCTCCCGAGCGGTCGCCTCGGGGACACCGCCACAGGCGGCGAACTCGTCGTCAACGATCACCGTCCCCTCGTCCGTCTCGGGCGTCTCCTCGAGGGGGGCGTCCGCCGGGATGAACACCGCGTGCCACTCGACCGGCGTCCGGAGGTCCGTCTCGACGACGGTGTGTGTCGTGCTGCCGCCATCGTCGTCCTGCGTCTGGTAGGTCCACGCCCGGACGGGACGCCCCCGCACCGTCGCCGTCAGGTCCGGCGGCAGGGACCGGCTCCCCTTCGAGGGGTCTCTCAGCGCGACGAGTCCATCCGGGGAGAACCCCGCCCGCCGTCCCATCCGACGCCAGATGACGGTCTCAAGCAGCCTGTCCAGCCCCACGCCGACGACGAGGACGCCGAAACCGGCCAGCGACGCCTGTCTCGGGGGCACCGGCAGGTCCGAGGGAGAGAGGTACGGTTCGGTCACGCCGGCCGCGGCGGCGATCAGTCCCAGGCCGACCGTGAGCACGACCGCCCACAGCACCGCCTTCGACGCTCGCACCATCCCTCTCCACCTCGTCGCGGCACGGAATAAACCTACTCGCCGGTGGTCACTCGCCGATCCGGTAGTACCGCACCGCCTCGCCGTCCCGCTCGACGGTCGCGCTCTCGACGACGCCCTCCTTCTGCAACGCCGACAGCGCCGCCTCCGCGTCGCCGTACACCATCGCACTCGCCGCCACGTCGCCGGCGGCGTCCAGCGCCTTCGGGACGACGTTTTTCAGTTTCCCCGTCACCGTCTCGGCGTCCTCGGTCTCGCCGAAGTCCACCCCGCGCAGCACCTCCCGGACGGTGAACGCGCTGCCGACGTTCTCGCCCAGGAACGCGACGATCAGGTCCTTCTCGGTCTCGTACTCGCCGACCGGCTCCACCTCGGGGGCCGCGACCGACTCGCGGTACTCCCCAGCCTCGAACTCCTCGTCCGTGATGGGCATACTGCGGGCGAGACGCCCGCCGAACAAAAGTCCCTCGTGCCGGTCGGGGCCCCCGTCGGTCACCCGCTCGCCCGCGCGACCGTCGGCGGGTCGGGCGGGGTGACCGCCGCGGGCCCGGCGCCCTCGCGGTCACCCGCCCCCTCGTCGTCTGCGGGCGCGTCCCCCGTCGCGCCGTCGGTCCGGTTCAGCAGCGTCTCCAGCACGGCCACGTCCTGGTCCATCCGGTCGGCGCCGAGGGCGGCACGCTCGGCGCGGAAGTACGCCGCGAACGCCGCGACCCGCTCGCCGTAGGGCTCAGACACCCCGAGGTCGACGGACCGCTGCTCCCACTGCCCGAGGGCGTCGTCTGACCGGTGCTCGACGCCGTCGTCCACCGCGACGCGCTCGCCGGCGGCCAGTGCGCGCTCGTGGGCCGCCCAGTTGCGCATCAGGCTTCCGTACCGGGTCAGCGCGACCGCCTTCCGGACCCCGCTGGAGTCGTAGTGTGGCCCCGCCACGCCGTCGAACGACACCGACCGCGTGACCGCCCGCTCGTCGCCGGTCGGCGTCTCGTAACTCGCCGTCAGCGTGACCGACTCCGCCGACGCGTCGGTGCGCTCCAGTTCCACGAGGATCACGCTGCCCTCGGTGCGGTTGCCCTCACGGCGCGAGGGGAACAGCGTGGCCGCCCTGAACAGCTCGCCGCCCGGGTCGCTGCCGGGAGCGCCGTACACGCGCTCGACGCGGTACCCCTCGGCGTCGACCGAGACGGTCAGGTCGAACGCGAGCGGCGTGACCATATACTTGAACCCCTCGGTCATGCGCTCGCGGAACGACGCCGCCGAGTCCACCGAGTAGTGGTTCGCGCCCCGCACCTCGGACAGCGCCTCGGCCAGCCGCGAGTTGAAGTCGACGCCGACGCCGACGAACGTCGTGTGGACCCCCCGCTCAGCGTCCGTCTCGATCCGGTCACGCAGCCGGCCCTCGCCCGTGGCGCCGAGGTTCGGCATCGCGTCGGTGACGTACACCGCCCGGGAGAGCCGTCCCTCCCGGTCGGGCGAGAGCACCTCCCGGGCGCGGTCCATCCCGCTGGCGAGGTTCGTCCCCCCGTTCGCCGACAGCGTGTCCAGGCGCTCCGAGAGCCCCTCGCCGGACAGCTCCTCGACGCGACGCAGGTCCTGGACCACGCGGGCGCCGTCGTCGTAGGCGACGACCGCCAGACGGTCCTCCGGGCGCAACTGGTCGATCATCGCCGACAGCGCCTGGCGCGCGACGACGATCTTCCGGACGCTGTCGGGCCGCCCGCGGTCCTCCTCGCCGTCGTAGTGGTACTCCGTGATCTCCTGCTCCATCGACCCCGAGGTGTCGACCACCACGACGAGGTCGAGCGGCGGTCGCTCGAAGTCCCGCGCGAGCCCGGAGTTCAGCCCGACGGTGAGGTAGTGTTCGGTCTCGCCCGACAACGGATCGGGACTCACCGCGCGGCTGTACGACGGGCAGAACCGCGCCTCGCAGGTGCCGTCACCCGTGTCGAAGTAGTAGTCGTGGAACAGTCCCTCGTACTCGATGTCGGTCGGCTGGGGGACGAACCCCTCCTCGACGTTCGCCCGGAAGGCGTTCGCGTCCTGGGCGCCGCCGACGGCGACACCGACGCTGTCCTGGGCACTCACCGCGCCGTCACCGGCGCCGAGTCCGGCGGCGTCACCGCCACCACTGCCGCCGGAACAACCGGCCACCAAGACGACCGCGACGACCGCGATCACACCGATCCACTCGCGTCGCATGTGACAGCGTACCACACCACCGGTAAAGTGTCGACCGGAAGGTCAAACGAGCGTCTCAGTTTCCCCCGTGGCCGTCGTCGGCGCTCAGTCCCGGTCGCGGGCGTCGTCGATCGCCGCCAGCAACTCGTCGACCGAGGGGCGGTCGAAGGTGGTGCGGCCGTGGTGGACGTACACCACCGCGGCGTCCTCGGCGCCCGACCGGAGGTCCAGTACGACCGCCTCGGGCTGGCGACCGAAGAAGTCACTCAGCCGTCCGAGCGGCCCGAACCGCACCGGCTGGTCGTAGGTCTCGCCCACCGTCGCCTCCGGGTCCGCGAGCAGCGGGTACGGCAGGTCGTACTCCCGCTGCCACTCGTGGGCCCGGTCGAGTGGCTCCGGCAGGACCGACACCACCTCCGTGTCGCGTGACACGAACTCGTCGTAGCGGTCGGCCACCGTCGTGACCTGGTCGCGGCAGTTCGTGCAGTAGTGGTCCCGCTGGAGCAGGAGAACGACGAACTCGTGGTCGGCGGCCACGTCCGCCAGCGCGAGCGGGTCCGGGCCGGGCCCGACGTTCGGTGCCTCGAAGGCGAGTGCGCCGGGCGGCAGGTCGAGATCCGCGGGGTCGACGACCGGCACTATCCACCCCGCACGAGTCGCAGTACGCGCACCTCGCCCGCCTCGACGGGCTGGTCCGCCGGGACGGGCGCGCCGTCGACCAGCACCGACACCCGCTCGGGGTGGAGATCCACCGCGCGGGCGAGGTCGCCGTAGGTGGCGTCCGCCGGCACGCTCACCTCGTGGGTGTCCTCGCCCGCCACCGCGACCGTCACGTCCATGGCCTCGCTGGGGCGGGCACGACCTTCAGGCTGTCGTCGCCCAGCCGGCGACCGGCGCGACGCCAGTCTCTCGGGGGGTTTATTCGGGGCCACGCGCAACCGACCCCCATGAGCGAGTCCGGCGACGAGACCGTCGAGCCCGACGGGGCGGCCGCACAGAGCGGCCGGGAGATCTGGATCGAGAAGTACCGCCCCGAGTCACTCGACGACATCGTCGGCCAACCCGACGTGGTCGAGCGACTCCAGTCCTACGTCGAGCGCGACGAGTTGCCTAACTTGTTGTTTTCAGGTCCGGCCGGCGTGGGGAAGTGCGTGACCGGCGAGACGCCCGTGCTGACGAACCGCGGCGTCGAGCGGATCGAGGACGTTGTCGGCGACGCCGACGGGTTCGACGCCCCCGAGGAGGACCTCTCGGTGCTCTCGTTCGGTCCCGACGGCGAGTTCGAGTACGTCGAGCCGAGTCACGTGTTCTCGAAGCGCGCGGACGACCTCCGCCGGATCGAGACGCGAGACGGCAACACGACCACCGTGACCCCGGAGCACCGGCTGCTGGTCGTCGACGAGTCCGGCCTCGACTGGCGGACGGCAGCCGAACTGGAGCCCGGCGACCGGATCGCCCGTCCGCTCACCGCCCCGACGCCGGAGGCCGACCCGTCGATCGACTGGGTGGACGCCCTCGACGGCGACCGGGTGTTCGTGACCGTCTCCGAGGCCTTCGCTCGGCGCCACGAGATCCCCGCCGAGGCGAACCACGTCGGCACGAAGCGACGCGTCGTCGGCGCACTGCGTGAGGGTCACTCCGTCGAGGCGATCGCCGACGACCTGGACGTTCCCCGGAAGACGGTCGACACCTACCGCCGGCGGGTGGCCGACACCGACCTCCAGGCCCACGCGACGACCTGCTCGCTGGCGACGCTGCGAGACCTCGACGTCTCCCGTGAGGCCCTCCGCGAGCACGTCGAGTCGATCCGGTACGTCACGCCGTCGAACAAGCGGTCCCGGGCGATCGACCCGCCGTGGACGGTCACCGCGGACCTCGCCGAGTTCGTCGGGCTCGCCGTCGCCGAGGCCCGGATCGACGGGGGCCGCGTGAAGTTCTACAACACCGACGACGACCTCCTCGACCGGTTCGCTGACCTCGCCCGGTCGCTGTTCGACCTCGACCCGACCCGCGGGTGCCAGCAGGAGGTCGGGTACGTCGAGGTGAACTCGAAGACGCTCACACAGTACCTCACCGCCTGCTTCGACGTCGTCGCCGGCGTCACGGAGGGCGACGGGATCGGCTCGACGCTTCTCACCGCGCCGACGGCGGCCAGGACCGCGTTCCTGCGGGCCGTCTTCGACGCCGAGGCACACGTCACGGCGAGGGACACGACCGGCGTCGTCGAACTCACACAGAAGAACCCGCGTGTCGTCACGCTCGTGTCGTACCTGCTCGCGAGCGTGGGGGTGCCGAGTCGCCGCCTGGTCGAGCGGAAGGCGGCGACCAACGGCAGCGGTATCGAGCGCGAGTACCACACGCTCCGGGTGTCCGGTGCGTCCCACCTCGCGCGCTTCGAGTCGACGGTCGGCTTCTCGCTCGCGGAGAAGGCGGCTCGACTCGCCGACCACGCCGCCGCCGACTCGAACCCGAACCACGACACCATCCCCGTCCAGACGGCCCTCGACGACCTCTGTGCGGACCTCCACCTCACGAAGACCGATCTGGTGACCTCGGCCAGCGACTCGCGGGTGCAGGACCGCGAGGCACACCTCGACGACGTCGACCGGGTGATCGACGCCGCAGTCGACCGGATCGAGACCGCACAGCGGGTCCAGCGCGAGGTCGCCGCCCTCCGGCGCTCGGTCGGTCGAATCGCCGCCGTTCCGGCGACCTGGGTCGGCGAGCGCGAGCGACTCGAGCCACTCGAGCGACGGCGAGCGATCGAGGCCGAGACCGGCGTCCGGTCGGACTACCTCCTCGAGTACGCCGACGGCCGCCGGGCACCGACGGCCCGCCGGACCGAGCGCCTCCTCGGAGAACTCGGCGCCGCCGACGTACCCGACGAGGAGACGGTCCAGCGCCGCCTCCGCGAGGCCGTCGAGGCCCTCGGCGTCCCGTACGAGCGCGTCGCCGACGGCACCGACCTCCGCGGGACGGAGGTGATCGCCCTCCTAGAGAACGACGACCACGACCTCTCGTCGCTGCCTCGCTTCGAGACGGTCGCCGAGGGCGTCGTCGCGGCCGCCGACCGGATGCTCACCGAGTCCGTACTGGAGCGACTGACGGCGCTTGACCGCCTCGCCGCCGGCGAACTGTACTTCGACGAGGTGCGCTCGGTCACCACCGTCGAGGAGTCCCGGCGGGTGTACGACCTGACGGTGCCCGACCGGCGGAACTACGTCGCCGGGCAGGTCCCGACGGTGATGCACAACACCACCTCCGCCGTCGCCATCGCCCGCACGGTGTACGGCGAGGACTGGCGGGACAACTTCCTCGAGTTGAATGCCAGCGATGACCGCGGCATCGACGTGGTCCGGGGGCGGATCAAGGACTTCGCTCGTGCCTCGTTTGGTAGCTACGATTATCGGATAGTTTTCCTTGACGAGGCAGACTCCCTCACCGACGACGCACAAGGAGCGCTGCGGCGCACGATGGAGCAGTTCTCGAACAACACCCGGTTCATCCTCTCGTGTAACTACTCCAGTCGGATCATCGACCCGATCCAGTCGCGGTGTGCGGTGTTCCGGTTCTCGCCGCTGCCGGACGACGCCGTCGCGGACTACGTGCGGACGATCGCCGACG
>CAYODS010000023.1:5407-13961 GCA_964402765.1 uncultured Halobacteriales archaeon | reverse complement strand
CCGACGCCGAGGGGATCGAGGTGACCGACGAGGCCGTCGAGGCGCTGACCTACGTCGCCGACGGCGACATGCGCCGTGCGCTGAACGCCCTGCAGGCGGCGGCGGTCACCGGCGAGACGGTCGACGAGGCGGCGGTGTACGCGATCACGGCCACCGCCCGTCCCGAGGAGATCGAGGAGATGGTCACGCAGGCACTCGACGGGGAGTTCGTCGCCGCGCGGGGCACGCTGGACGAGTTACTCACCGACCGTGGCATCGCCGGCGGCGACGTGGTCGACCAGCTCCACCGGTCGGTGTGGGACTACGACCTCTCGGACGCGGCGGCGGTCCGGGTGCTCGACCGCCTCGGGGAAGCGGACTACCGCATCGCGGAGGGGGCCAACGAGCGCATCCAGTTGGAGTCGCTGCTGGCGGCGGTCGCCCGCGAGAGCGAGCGTGAGCGCGAGCGCGACGGGTGAGATCAGGCGTACAGTTCGACCTCGCTCCACTCGCGTGACTGGCCGGGGAGTCCGCGGACCCGCAACTCGGGAGCGGCGTCGTCGTCGCTGTCGTCGCGGACGTCGACGCGGGCGTCACAGAACTGCGCGATGGTGCTGACGACGCGCTCGTCGACCGCCTCGGGGTCGATGAGCAACACGCCGAGGCCGTCGACGCTGCCGATCCGGCCCACGAGGGTGTGGACGAACCGCGAGACGGTCTGGAGGTTGCTGAACGACAACAGCGTCGACACCGAGACGACACCGGTACGGACGTGGGTGACGCCGGCGCGGTGGAGGTCCTCGGCGAGCCGGGAGTACCGCATCCCGATGCCGGTGAGATCGCCCGGTCCCGTGACGCGGACGACCTCGGCGCCGACGTCCTCGTCGCGGTCGTCCTGGCCGACACAGGAGACGATGGCGCTGCGGTCGGGCGAGAGGCTGACGCCGGCGGCCTCGCAGTTGCGGGCGACGCGGGCGGCGCGCTGGTTGGTCGTGACGACGATCGTCCCCTCTCCGGGGCCGCCGGCGAGCATCCGGAACGCGACCTCGCGGGTGCCGGCGTGGGAGGGCCCGGCGACCAGCAGGCTCGTCCCCGGCAGCATCGGCTCCAGGGGCAGTCCCTCGAAGGTGTAGTCGTCGGTCATCGGTCACCCCCCGACTCGTCCGGCGACCCGTCGTCGGGTGCCGACGTGACGGGGTCTCCCGTCACCCCGAGCGACGGGTCGGGGCCGTCGGTCGCCCCCTGGAGGCGGGCGTGCAGGACGAGTCGGTCGGCGGTCTCCTCGGCCAGCAGCGCGAGCAGGTCGCGCTCGCGGGCGGACAGCGACCGTGGCTCGTCGTCGTACAGGCAGAACGTGCCGACCTTCGAGCCGTCCGGCGTGGAGACGGGCGCGCCGGCGTAGAAGCGGATACCCACGGCCTCGATCGCCTCGTTGTCCGCGAAGCGTGGGTCCTCGGTGAGGTCCTCGATCACGGTGACGTCCTCGTCGAGGATGGCGTACGTGCAGACGGTGTCCTCGCGGTCCAGCGTGTCCAGGTCGATCCCCGAACAGCCGACGAACCGCTCCTGGTGGGCGTCGACCAGGCCGACGGCGGCGGAGTCGACGCCGAACAGCGCCACCGCGACCGCCGTGAGACGGTCGAAGGAGGTCTCCAGTGCCCCGGGGTCGGTCGCGAACCGCTCCAGGGCGGCGAGACGGGCCTCCTCGTCGTCGGGCAGGGGGTAGGCGGTCTGTGCCCTGCTGGTGACGCTGAACTCCACCAACTCGGCCAGTCGGTCGGCGGAGTCGGGGCCCTTCCGGAGGTACTCGGCGACGGCGTCGCCCAGGGCGACGGTGTCGATCTCCTCTGGGGTGCGGTGGGTGTACAGCACGCAGGCCACGTCGGGGACGGTGTCGCGGACGTGCTGGATGAGGTCGGTGCCGGTGCCGTCGCCGAGGTCGTGTTCGGTCACGAGGCCGTCGACGGAGGCGTCCAGGGCCGCCCGCGCCGTCTCGAACGACGCCGCCGTCTCGACGGTGAAGCCGGCGTCCGAGAGCGCGGCGGCGGTCTCGGCGCGCTCCTCGTCGTCGGGGTCCACACAGAGGACGGTCATTCCCCGATCCCCGGACGGCGACGGTAAAATAGCTGCCGGCAGGCGGCGACGACACCCGGGTCACGGTGGCGGAGGCGTGACCCGTCGGCGCCGACCCCGTCAGCGTCCTGCGACTCGGCGTCGTGGGTGCGGAACTATTTTACTCGGGCGGCGGGCATCGTGGGGCATGCCCAGCCTGGAGGCGGAGTATCGCCTCGACTACTTCGAGGACAACGACATGGTCCGCCGGGAGTGCACCGAGTGTGGGGACCACTTCTGGACCCGGGACCACGACCGCGCGGTCTGCGGGGAGCCACCCTGCGGGGAGTACACGTTCATCGACGACCCCGGCTTCGACCGCGCGTTCACCCTCGAGGAGATGCGCGAGGAGTTTCTCTCGTTCTTCGAGGAGCGCGGCCACGGCCGGATCGACCCCTACCCGGTCGCGGCCAACCGCTGGCGCGACGACGTGTTGCTCACGCAGGCCTCCATCTACGACTTCCAGCCCCACGTCACCAGCGGGCAGACCCCACCGCCGGCGAACCCCCTGACGGTGAGCCAGCCCTGTATCCGCATGCAGGACATCGACAACGTCGGCGTCACCGGCAGACACACGATGGCCTTCGAGATGATGGCCCACCACGCGTTCAACACCGACGAGGACGCCGAGGGGTACGCCTACCACGGCGAGGTGTACTGGAAGGAGGAGACGGTGGCCTACTGTGACGAACTGCTCGAGTCCGTCGGCGCCGACATGGAGGAGGTCGTCTACATCGAGGACCCCTGGACCGGCGGGGGCAACGCCGGCCCCGCCATCGAGGTGATCTACAAGGGCGCCGAACTCGCCACGCTGGTGTTCATGTCGATGGAGGCCGACCCAGACGGCGAGTACGAGCTGAAGGGCGACCGCTACGCGCCGATGGACCGCTACGTCGTCGACACCGGCTACGGCCTGGAGCGGTGGACCTGGATGTCACAGGGCACCGCCACCGTCTACGAGGCGATCTACCCCGACATGATCGCGTTCCTGCGGGAGAACGCCGGCCTGGACTACGACGACGAGGACGAGGCGATCGTCGCCCAGGCGGCCCGCCTGGCCGGGAAGATGGACATCGACGAGGCCGAGGACGTCGAGGCCGCCCGCTCGGAGATCGCCGCCGAGGTCGGCGTCGACGTCGACCGACTGCGCGAACTGGTCGAACCCCTGGAGTCGGTGTACGCGATCGCCGACCACTGTCGCACCCTGGCGTACATGCTCGGCGACGGGATCGTCCCCTCGAACGTCGGGTCGGGCTACCTCGTGCGGATGGTGCTGCGGCGCACGAAGCGACTGGTCGACGAGATCGGCGTCGACGCCCCACTGGACGAACTCGTCGACATGCAGGCCGACCGCCTGGGCTACGAGAACCGCGACACCGTCCGCGACGTGGTCCGCACCGAGGTCGAGAGCTATCGCGAGACCCTCGAACGGGGCGAGAGCAAGGTGCAGTCACTCGCCGACGAGTACGCCGCTCGCGAGGAACCCATCCCCGTCGAGGAACTCGTCGAACTGTACGACTCCCACGGCATCCACCCCGACACCGTCGAGGAGATGGTCGGCGACCGCGTCGCCGTCGAGCGGGTCGACGACTTCTTCGCGCTGGTCGCGAGCCGCCACGAGGGGGGCCAGGCCTTCGAGGAGACCGAGACCAGCGCCTCGGGCGCCGGCGTCGGCATCGAGGACCGCCTCGCGGACCTCCCCGAGACCGACAGGCGGTACTACGAGGACCAGTCCTGCATGGAGTTCGAGGCGGTGGTGCTCGACGTTATCCAGCGCGGGGACGGCGACGAGGACGCCGTCTACGACGTGGTGCTCGACGGCACGATGTTCTACCCGGAGGGCGGGGGCCAGCCCCCGGACCACGGCACCATCACCGCCGACGACACCACCGTCTCCGTCGATGACGTCCAGGTGCACGACGGCGTCGTCGTCCACCGGGTCGACGGCCCGCTCGACACCGGGGAGATCGTCCGCGGCCAGGTCGACGCCGACCGTCGCCGGCAGCTGATGCGCAACCACACCGCGACCCACGTCGTCATCCACGCCGCCCGGCAGGTGCTCGGTGACCACGTCCGCCAGGCTGGCGCCCAGAAGGGGATCGAGTCCTCCCGCATCGACCTCCAGCACTACCGGCGGGTCTCCCGCGAGGAAATAAAGCAGGTGGAGCGGGTCGCAAACGAGATCGTCACCGACAACGTCTCCGTGACACAGGAGTTCGTCGACCGCCACGAGGCCGAGGCCGAGCACGGGTTCGACCTCTACCAGGGCGGCGTACCCACCGGCGAACAGATACGGCTCATTCAGGTCGCCGAGGACGTGCAGGCCTGCGGTGGCACCCACGTCGCCCGCACCGGCGAGATCGGGACGATCAAACTGCTGCGCACGGAGCCGGTGCAGGACGGCGTCGAGCGGTTCGTGTTCGCCGCCGGGCCGGCCGCCGTCGAGGCCACACAGCGCACCGAGGACGCCCTCTACGACGCCGCCGACGCCCTGGACGTCTCCCCGCAGGAGGTGCCCGACGCCGCCCGCCGGTTCTTCGAGGAGTGGAAAGACCGGGGCAAGCGCATCGACGACCTGAAAGAGGAGCTCGCCGCCCTGCGGGCCGGCGGCGGCGACGAGGGCGAGTCCGTCGAGGTCGGCGACACGACCGCCGTCGTCAGGCGGATCGACGCCGACATGGACGAACTGCGGGCGACCGCCAACGCCATCGTCGACGAGGGCCGGATCGCCGTCCTCGGGTCGGGTGCCGACGGCGCCCAGTTCGTCGTCGCCGTCCCCGACGGCGCCGGGGTGAACGCCGGCCAGGTCGTCGGACGCCTCGCGGAGATCGTCGGCGGGGGCGGCGGCGGCCCGCCGGACTTCGCGCAGGGCGGCGGCCCCGACGGCGACCGCCTGGAGGACGCTCTGGCGGAGGCGCCCGAGGCGCTGCGGGCCGCGCTGAACGCCTGACCCGACGTGACGCCCACGTCCGCCGGCGGCGTCGGCGGGGACTCACCGCACCCTGACGCCACCAGCGGCGACGACCATGCCACTCGCTCCCGTCGCGGGCCACGCGCCGTGCTCGCGCTCTCCGTCCTCGCCGGCGCCGCGTTGCTCGCGGCGATGGCACGACGCCGGCCGGACGCCCTCGCCATCAACTCCGAGACGTACCGCGTCGCCGTCCAGGCCGCGCTGGACGGTGGTGACCTCTACACCGCACACGAGGCCAACCGGTGGGCGCTGCCGTACGTCTACCCGCCGGTCGTCGTCTGGGCCTTCCTCCCGCTGGCGCCGCTGTCCCGTCTCGGGGCGCTGGCGGTCGTCGTCGCCGTCTCGGTCGTCGCCGGCCTCGCGTTCTCGCGGCTGCTGGTCGCCCGCCTGCGGGCGCTCGGCGTCGCCGTCTCCCGGGTGGACGCCGTCCTCGTCGCCGCCTTCGTCGTGGCGTCGGTCCACGCCGTCCCGACGCTTTACTACGGCAACGTCAACCTCCTTCTCGCCGCCGCGCTCGGCACCGGACTGCTGTGGCTCGACGGGCCCGCCGACGCCGCCCCCGCCCGCTCGGGCGGCGACGGGGACGGGACCCCGGACGCCCCCACCGGCGCCCGCCCGGACGGCGGCCGAACCTGGTCGGTCCCGGTGCTCGCGCGGATCGGCCTGGACCACGGGCGTCTCGCGGGCGTCGCGCTGGCGGTGCCGGCGGTGCTGAAGGCGTTTCCCGCGCTGTTCGCGCTGTGGGCGGTCCGCCGGCGACGCTGGCGGGCGGTGACCGCCGCCGCGGCGGTCGGTCTGCTCGCGGGCGGCGCGTCGCTGGCCGCCTTCGGCGTCGAGCCTCACCTCGCCTACGTCGACGGCGCCCTGCTGGACCGCCTGGACGTGGGGACGCCGTACCCCGCGGACGCCCCCTACGTGACGGTGCGGCGCCCGCTGTCGGTGCTCGGCGTCGGGCCGCCGCTGCGGGGCGCCGTCGCCGCCGCCCTGCTCGCGCCGGTCGTCGTCTACCCCAACACTCGCGTCGAGACCGCCGTCGACCGCCTCGTCGGCCTGTACGCCCTGCTCGCGGGCGTGCTGGTGGCGCTGCCCTCGTACTTCCTGTACGTCGTCTTCCTGCTGTACCCGCTGGTGGCGCTGTCGTACCTGCTCGACGGCGGCCCTCGGCGGCTGTTTCTCGCCGGCGTCGCGGTGATGGCGGCACCGGTGACCCTGGAGAACGTCGCCCGCGTCACGGGGCCAGTCGGCGGGCCGGGACCGCTCGCCCCGCTGTTGACCGTGGCGACGCCACTGCTGTGGGGGATCGGCCTGACGCTGTCGGCCTGCCTGCTCCAGCGGCGGCGGCGCTCGCGGCGGTGAGCGTGCGCCCGCCCGGTTCGGCGGGCTACCTGACGACCGTCGCGGGCGCGACCAGCGTGAGGCCGACGGCGTCAAGCGCGGTGTCGAGCCAGTCGGGCACCAGCCGCGGGAGGTCGGTCGGCCAGCGGTCGCCGGCAGGGCCGATCGGGGTGCCAGCGGCGTCGACGGCGACCAGTTGTGCGCGGTCCCCCGGGAGCGCGGACAGCCAGTAGCGAAAGTGCCGGCCGGTGGCGTCGACGGCGTCGATCCGGTGGGTGGCGCCGTCGCTCTCGACCGGCCGGGGGTCACTCGCCGCCCGCAGGTGACCGGCGGGTGGCACGCCGGGACTCCCGCACGCGGGACACCGCCCCGGGTGGGGGTCGCTGCCGAGGTGGTCGTAGTCGTGCCCGCAGGCGAAACAGTGCAACCGCCCGGGCTGGTCGATCGTGGAGGGCGTGGAGGTGGGGGCAGCCATACCCCCTCTCGCCACCCGCCGTATGAGTACCTTGTGTCCCCGCGAGAGCGACAGTATAGGTCTTGTGGGCTCAGGCGCCGGCGTTCTCGGCGCGCACGTCCAGCCCGAGGACCGCGACGGCGGCCTCGCGGACGGCCCGGCGGTCCTCGGCGGGCGAGTAGACGCCGGCCCGCCAGCGGGTGCGCTCCATCGAGCGCAGCCCCTCGACCAGCGCCGAGCGGCGGTCCAGTCGCCGCGGTCGGCCGTCGACGACCACCCGCAGCGTGGACTCCGGCATCGAGGGGGTGCTCGGCACGTCGAGAATCACGTCCGCCGGGGCGACGCCGGCGCGGTCCGCGACCTCCCGCTCCAGGTCGTGCACCGTGGCGTGGTCCCGCTCGACGAGGCGGTCCGGAACGGCGTCGCGGTCCACCCAGACGGCGCGCTTGTGGAGGTCGCGCTCGGTGAGCCGGCGGGCGGCCTCGGCCGTCGGCTCGTGTGCGCGCAGCGCGTCGAGCAGGTCGGCGTCGGTCATGCGGGCGAAGGTCTCGACCGAGAGGTCGGTGTCGTCGAGCAGGCGCTCGCTTGCCCGCTCCAGGGTGGCGCCGGCGATGCGAGAGACGTGATGGCGGTAGACGGTGGCGTTCATCAGCGCCCGGGCGACGAGCACCGATTCGGCGGTGGCCACGTTGCCCTCTGCCAGCACGAGGCGGTCGTCGGCGAAGGAGAGGCCACGCAGCACCCGCTCCTGGTCGATCGTGCCGTAGGGGACGCCGGTGTGGTGGGCGTCCCGCACGAGGTAGTCCAGGCGGTCCACGTCGAGTTCGCCCGAGACGAGTTGGCCGAGACGGCCCTCACCCGCCACGAGGTCGGCGATGCGGTCGGGCGAGAGGCCATGCTCTTCGAGGACAGCGGCGACCTCGGTGCGCTCGAGGAGGTCGCCCACCTCGTCGTGGTGGCTGCCGGTGCGGCGCTCGATGACTGGTTCGGTCTGGTGGCCGTACGGACCGTGGCCCACGTCGTGTAACAGCGCCGCCGCCCGGACGGCGTCGGCGCGGGCCCCCTCGACGCCCAGGCGGTCGAGCGCCCGACTCGCGAGGTGGTAGACGCCCAGCGAGTGCTCGAAGCGGGTGTGGTTGGCCGAGGGGTAGACGAGCCGCACCGTGCTCAACTGCTTGATGTGTCGCAGTCGCTGGACCGCCCAGGTGTCGAGCAGGTCGAGCGCCACGCCCCCGACCTCGACGTAGTCGTGGACGCTGTCCTTTATCGCTCGCATTACCACTCCACACCCGCGGGCCGGACATAGTCCGTGTGGTCCGCGGTCGCGGTCGGGGGCGCAGTCGCAGCGAACCGGGGATCGCGGTCGAGACGCCGCTCTGTCGGGCGCGCGGAGCGTGACCAGCGGGAACGCTCCCGTGCGAGGGACGAGTGAGCGACCGCAGGGAGCGAGTGAGGAGGTTGGGGAGGCGTGAGGCGGCGGTCGCGGCGGGCGGGACTGAAAGGGGCCGTCCGGGTGCGGGCGCGTCGTGATGTAAGCACCGCAGGGAGCGAAGCGACCGAGGAGCGCAACGAGCGAGGTGCCCGCACCCGGGCGGGGGCTTTCCGGGCCCTCACAGCAGCGTCGCCATTGACGACTGAGAACACCGCTGCGGGGGCTTTCCGGGCCCTCACAGCAGCGTCGCCATTGACGACTGAGAACACCG
>CAYODS010000023.1:0-5307 GCA_964402765.1 uncultured Halobacteriales archaeon | reverse complement strand
CTGCGGGGGCTTTCGAGGCCCTCACAGCAGCGGCACCGACGACTGAAAGCACCGCGGCGGAGGCTTTCGGGGCCCTCACAGCAGCGCCACCACGGACTGAGAGCCCCAGACCCGACGAGTTTTCCGGGCGGCCACCCACGGCGGGAGCGATGGAGCACCGCTACGAGGTCGTGGACGGACTGGAACTGCACACGGTCGAGCGCGGCGACCCCGGGGCGCCGCCGGTGCTGTGTCTGCACGGGCTCTCGCGGGTGGCACGGGACTTCGACCCGCTCGCGCGGGACCTGGCGGACGAGTACCGCGTCGTCGCGATGGACCTGCCGGGCCGGGGCGAGAGCGAGTGGGCCGAGGACCCACGACGGTACCGGGTGACGGCGATGTCGGAGTTGGTCGCGGCGTACTGCCGGGAGCGGTTCGACGCCGACGACCTCCGGGTCGTCGGCACCTCGCTGGGTGGACGGATGGGACTGCACCTCGCCGGCGACCTGCTCGAAGAGCGGGTGAGCCGCCTCGTCCTGAACGACACCTACCCCGAACCGAGCGTCGAGCGACTGGCGGAGCGCGAGGGCGAGGCCAGGAGCGGCGACGCCGAGGCCGACACCGGCAGCGACGACGCGGACGGCGAGGACACGGGCGACGACGGAGACGCCGCCGAGGACGGGGACGGCCTGGACCGCATCCTGGAGTACCTGACGAACCCGCCCACCTTCGGCCGGCTCTCGGAGTTCGAGGCGTACGTCCGCGAGACGTACGACGTGATGGCCGACCAGACCGACGCGGAGTGGCGCCGGATGGCCCGCACGTGGGCGCGCCGGACCGCCGACGGCGGCCTGACGCCGAACTACGACACCCGCGTCGTCGCGCCCGTCTTCGAGAAGGGCGAGGAGATAGACGAGCGCCCGCTGTGGGAGTCGGCGCCCTGCGAGGCGATGGTCGTCCGGGCGGCGGCGTCGGACGTGCTCTCTGCGGCCACCTTCGAGCGGATGCAGGAACGGCGGCCGTCGGCGCGCACGCTCACCGTCCCGGGCGGGCACCCGCCGCCGCTGAACGTCCCCGGGCAGGTCGACCCGGTGCGGGCGTTCCTGGAGTGACCGCCGTCGGGGGTCAGATGATGTTCGACCCGATGGCGACCATGTAGAGGATGACGAAGACGGACCAGGTGAGCCCGATGGCGACGACGGCCTTGAGGTGGTAGACGAACAGGTCGTCCACCTCGGCCTCGTCGGCCTCCTCGTAGGCGGCACGCTCCTCGTCGGTACACCGCTCGGGGTGGACCTCGCCGACGTGCAGGGTGCGGGCGTGACTGTCCTCGAACGGGCGCCCGCAGTACGGACACTGCGCGACCGGCCCCTCGCGGTCCTCGGGGACGCGACTCTCCTCGGGGGTGAGTCGCCACCAGTCCGCCGTCGTCGCGTCCGTCGCCGGGGTGGTGTCACCGCGAGCGTCGCCGGTGGTCCCCGGGTCGGTCGGGGTGTCGCGCTCGCGGCCGTCGGAGTCGGCGGTGTCGCTCATGTCACGGGAGCAGACCGAGGTTCGTCGGCTGGACGTACGGGCGGGCGATGATCCACATGCTGACGCTCGTGTAGAAGATCATCACGACCGCGTAGGGATACTGGCTTCGGATCGGCCGCAGACGGCCGGGGAATATCTCGAAGGCGATCGCGTGGGCGACCCACACCGCGAGGACGTGCCCGAGGACGACGAAGCCGAGTCGCAGCGGGCCGAACCAGCCGGGGAGGACGGCGACCTGTGGGCTGGCGACCGGCGACAGCGGCGTGGCGAGTGCCGTCGCCAGGGCGGGCGACAGGGTGAGGAAGTACCCCAGGAAGTGCGCGATGTGGTAGCCGGCGGCGATCGGCAACAGCGAGGGGGCGAACCGGCGGGCGAGCGCGGCGGGCCGGGCGAACGAGTCCGCCGCCTCGGGCGCGCGCCGTGAGGCGGCCAGGTACGCCCAGTAGAACAGGCCGTAGCCGGCGACCAACGCCAGCACGTACAGCGGCAGGCCAGGGACGCCGGCGTCGCCCAGCCACCCGAGGACGGCGTTCCACTCCGGCGTCGTGACGAGGCCGTCGAAGGTGGTGATCCACAGCAGGCCGACCACGAACGGCGTCTCGTCGTGCGCGGCGTCGTGGGGGTCCGTCAGCGCCGCGCCGGGGAGCCGCAATTCGACGCCGTCGTCGGTCCACTGCACCGGAGCCACGCGGCCGAAGGTGCGGAAGGCCCGCGTGATGGGGTCGACCCGCTCGAACCACCCCTCGTACCGGGTCGCGCCGGCGAGGGTGACGGCGGTGTAGCCGAGGACGACGGCGGCAAGCAGGCGCGGGTCGCTCGCGACCGGGCTGACCACCTCGACCCAGACGAGCGCGAGCAGGCCGGCGACGCTGGGCCAGACGCCGTAGCGCTCGGGGAGGCGTCGCCGGGGGGTCGGCAGCACGCGGGCGAGGGTGCGCCAGGGGTTCAGGACGGGCCAGGTGTCGCCGACGACGTAGACGCTCATCGTGTAGCCGGCCCACCACCCCGCCCACACGAGCAGGATGGCGAGGTTCGTGGTGCGGCCGAGCGGGCCGAGGAGACCGCTGACGACGACGGCGACGAGGACGGCGACGCCGACCGTCCGGGCGACGAGGACGGCCCCGCGCCGGAGCACAGCCGTCGAGGGGAGGCGGGCGCTCGTGGCGTTCACCCGGCGGATGGCGCGGTGGTCGGTCATGAACGTCGCAAAGAGAAAGGAGACGCCGACGATCCCGCCGCCGGTCATCGCGACCAGCCACAGCGGGATCACCCCGCCGGCGTCGGTGCCGCCGATGTTGCCGGCGTGGGCGGCGACCGGCCGGGCCAGCAGCGCCGCCGTCACGCCGGCGAGGGCGGCCCGGACGAGGGTGCGCCGCGAGCGGAGAGTCATCGGGAGCGGTTACCGCTCGGCGGGCTTTTCGGTTTGGGTTCGCCCCGTCGAGACGCCCGCGGACCGCGGTGGTTTTCCGCGTCGCCGACGAACGGCGACCGGATGGACGGCGACCGGATGTTGAACCTCGCCGGCGGGGCGTTGCTCCTGTTCGTGCTGGGGACGGTCGTGCTGGTGGGGTTTCTCGTCGCGACGGGGGTGCCCACCGGGAGCGGCGACGCCCCCGTCGCGAACTGGAGTGTCGAGCGGGTGAACGACACCCACGTTCGCGTCGAGCACGCCGGCGGGCCGCCGGTGCAGGCGAGCGAGGTGACGGTGAGCGTCGACAACAACGAGCGCCGCACCGGGTGGTCCGGGCGGGTCGTGCAGGGGGAGTCGACGACGGTCCGGGCGGGACCGGAGAGCGTCGTCAGGGTCGTCCTCGGGGCCGGCAACGACCGCGAGGTGCGGCTGCAGGAGCGGGTGTGACCCCGTCCCGTCCGGCGCTCGCACACTCGCTGGGTTTATATCGTGGCGCCCGCTTGGAGATGCATGGCCGACTGTCCCCTCGCCGACGAGTGTCCGTCCTTCTCCGAGCGAATCGAGGGCATGGGGTGCCAGCACTACGGCGACAGGGGTGGCAAGGAGTGGTGCAACCACTACAGCCAGCCCATCGAGGACCTGAAGACCCAACCCGTCAAGCGGGGCGAGGAGCTGGTCGTCACCGTCGACGACATCCACGAGAGCGGCGCCGGTGTCGGTCGCACCGAGGACGGGTTCATCGTCCTCGTCGACGGCGTCCTGCCGGAGGCCCGCGCAAAGGTGGAGATCACCCGCGTCCACTCGAACCACGCGACGGCCGAACCGCTGGAGCGACTGCCGCTCGTGGAGGACGAGAACGAGGACGAGGAGGCCACGGCGGACGGTAAGGACGACGAGGACGACGACGGTCCCCGGATGGGGTCGCGGGACAACTTCTGGGGCTCGTAGGTCCCGTGAGACAGGTCTAAGCGGGCGGGGTACGTAGGCGACGTATGGGCCTGTTGGACGGCATCCGGGAACTCCTGGGAACCCGGGCCGAGACCGACGCCACGAGCGAGGCGGACCCGGAGGACCTGTTCGGGATGAGCACGGCCTACCTCACGATGGGGGCGGACCTGGGATACGACCCGGTGCAGGAGGCCGCACTCTGTTTCTCGGGCGTGGACTCGACGCAGTTCGAGGACGCCGTCGAGGAGGTGATGAACATCCTGAAAGCGAGCGAGCACGACCTGGGGATCGAGTCCGAGCTCACCGAGGACAGCCACGGGTACCAGTGGGTCGTCCTCCGGGACGTCGACTTCGAGAACCTCGTCACGAGCACCCACTTCGCCGCGGACACCTTCATCGAGCACGAGTTCGGCAGTCGCCTGCTGGCGGCGGTGTACGGCTTCCAGAAGGACGACGGCCGGGCGTACTGGATCTACTCCTTCCGCCGGGGGTCGTACTACCCGTTCGCGCCCGCCGACCCCGACAACCGCGAGCGCGACCGCAACGCCGAGTTCAAACTCGAGGGCGTGCTGGACGGCGAACTCGACATCGAGTCCGACCGCGAGTACTGGTACCCGCTGTGGCCCTCCGCCCCCGGCAAACACCCCTGGGAGTGACCGGCACCCGCTGACCGACGCCGGCCGATCGCGGTCGGCCCGTCTCCGACTCACTGGAAAACCCTCCGACATCGACGCGTAGCCACCCGCTCCCGTGCCGCGTTTTCACTTTCACGATGCTGTTAACGAGGCTTTATGTGGGAGGCCGCACGATCCGCGGGTATGGCAGCAGAATCAGACCTACAGTCGCTGCCGGGCGTCGGCCCGGCGACGGCAGACAAGTTGGTAGAGGCGGGGTTCGAGTCGTTCCAGGGCCTGGCGGTCGCGAGCCCGGGAGAACTGTCGAACACGGCCGACATCGGCGAGTCGACCGCCAACGACATCATCCAGGCGGCCCGCGAGGCCGCGGAC
Source organism: uncultured Halobacteriales archaeon (assembly GCA_964402765.1). GTDB lineage: Archaea > Halobacteriota > Halobacteria > Halobacteriales > SW-7-71-33 > SW-7-71-33. The sequence continues at coordinate 429 of CAYODS010000023.1, read as the reverse complement.
GTCGGCGGCTTCGAGAGCGGCGCCGCGGTGATGGAGCGCCGCGAGGAGATCGGCAAGCTCTCCTGGGGCGTCGACGAGGTCGACGACCTGCTCGGTGGTGGCGTCGAGACCCAGTCCATCACGGAAGTGTACGGCGAGTTCGGCTCCGGGAAGTCCCAGGTCACCCACCAGCTGTCGGTGAACGTCCAGCTCCCACAGGAGCACGGCGGTCTGCACGGGTCGGCGATGTTCATCGACAGCGAGGACACGTTCCGCCCGGAGCGCATCGACGACATGGTGCGGGGCCTGCCGGACGAGGCCATCGCCGCGACGATGGAGGACCGCGGCATCGAGGGCGAGCCCGGCGACGAGGACGCCATGGAGGCACTCGTCGAGGACTTTCTCGACAAGATCCACGTCGCGAAGGCGTTCAACTCCAACCACCAGATC
>CAYODS010000022.1:0-28702 GCA_964402765.1 uncultured Halobacteriales archaeon | reverse complement strand
GCCACCGCGCCTCGCCCTTCGAGTCCGCCAGGACCGCGGGCGGTCCCCACACCTCCCCGCCCGGTCGCGGGTGTCGCTCGGGGCGCTCCTGGCGTCGCGCCCCTCGCAGCGAAGCGACCGGGCGCTTCCTACCGCAGGGCGCGCGAGGGACGAGTGAGGGAGCGAAGCGACCGAACGAGGAGGCTGGGGAGGCGCGAGGATGTGGTCGCGGCGGGTGGGACTGAAAGGGGCCGTTCACGGCGGCTCCGCCGCCGTGAGCCAGAGAGACGCGAAGCGTCTCTCGCTGTCCCGGTGCGGGCGCGTCACGACGCAAGCACCGCAGCGGAGCGAGGAGCGCAGCGAGTGAGGTGCCCGCACCGGGACGGGGGCTTTCTGGGCCGTCCCCTCAGCGTCGCTACCGACGAGTGAGAGCACCGGAACGGGGGCTTTCCGGGCCCCCACACCAGCGGTCATGGCGTCGGAGAGTAGCGGGGGTGAGCGGTCTCCATCTCGACAGAGTCACCAGAGGAGAGTTGAGCGACCCCGGCCACCACGAAGGGCCAGTTTCAAGCGGGGGGATAGCCACGTGCCGACAGGGATGACGCCAGCGCCCGACGAGCAGGAGACCGCCGGGCCGGCACGGGTCGAGACGGCGGCCGAGAGCGACCGTGCCCGGAAGTTCCCCGCACGCGCCCCGGAGGAGATCCCCGGGGGCGTCCTCGCGCTGCGGAAGTACAGCGGCCGGGCGGGCTACTACCTCAACATCACCGAGATGGCTCGCGACCTCGACGTCACACCCGGGAGCGATCACGTCCACGTCAGCTTCGAGGACGGCGAGTTGGGCTTCGAGGTGCTGAAGGAGGTCACCGACATGGACGAGTCGAACCCCAACGTCCGGAAGGTGATCGACAACGGCCCGAACGTCCGTGTCTCCCCGCCCCGCGAGTTGCTGGGGGAGTACGGCGTCGGGATCGCGATCGACGACTACCCCGAGGAGGACCCGTACCTGTTCCAGCCGCTGTACGAGCCCGACGCCGCCTGGTTCCTGCTGTTGCCGCTCGGTCACGCCAGCGAGGTGTTCCGGGACGCCCCCGACGAGCCGGTGCCGATCCCGGAGGCGACCGTCGCCGAGGTCGTAGACGAGATCGGTGCCGACCGCCGGGCCGTCGAGGACGCCCTCGCGGAACTGAACCGCACGCTCGCCCCCGAGACGTTCGCGGCGGCGGAGATCCCCCTGACCGGCGACCCGACCGTCCTCGACAGCGAGGGCCGCCGCCTGGGCGTGTACTACCTCTCCCAGCCGGACTTCCGGGGGCTGGCGATGGACATCTACGAGTTCGACCCCACGGTCGCCCAGGCGCTGTGGTACCTGCACACGGAGTACGCCACGGGCCTCGTCAGTCGGCTGTTCGAGGTCGAGGGCGCCTCGGTGCCGGAAGACCACCCGCTGCGGGGCCGGGACGTGGGCGCGATCGTGCTGTCGCTGGGCGAGACACCCGCCGAGGGCGAGGACGAGGAGGGCGTGGTGCGCCACGTCGAGGTGCCGATCGACGGCCGGGTGCGCCAGTTGGGCGTGCAGGCGCTGGGCGTCGACGGCGACGCGCTCGACGGCGTCCTGGAGACGCTCGCCCGCGATCTCGACCGCGAGGCGCTGGCCGACACGGGGGCGCTGACCGACGACCTGGACCCCGTGACCGTGGAGTACGACGCCGAGGAGTACGACCGCGTGCGGGTGCTCTTCCTCGTCGACGACAGCCTCGCGGAGGTGGTCGAGGACGTGACCGACGCCCCGGCGGACGTGGCCGAGGCGGCCCGTGAGGTGCACACGAAGCAGGCCGAGCGACTGCTGCGGCGGTCCGGTACGGCCAGTGGCGCCCAGCGCACCTTCCGCCGGGAGTACGACGCCGTCGTCGTGCCCGTCGAGGGGGGCGACAGCGAGTAGCGCCGCCGGAGGGACGCGCGACCGCCAGACGACCGACGCCCGTCAGACGCGAGCTGTCCGGGATCGGGCTTTATTGTCCGTGAGTCGCCTGTCGATCCCAAATGAGCATCCTCGAGGACCGCAGCCGAGCGTCGAGAGACGCCGAACTCCGCCTGGCCGACGCGATCGGCGGTGACCCACAGACGAAGACCGACCTCCCGTTCCGGGAGTCCGAGGACCGCACGGTTCCGGCGTCGGTGTACGTCCGGCACGACCCCGAGATGCTGCGCAACGTCGCCCGCTGGCTCGGTGACTTCCACGTCGGGCTGATCAGCCCGCTGGGGTCGGGCAAGACGACGATCCGCGAGGTGGTCAAGCGGGAGTTCTCCGACCGGTTCGTCATCGCCCAGCTCGGCCGGGACAACTCCAAGACCACCGAGCGCAACCTGTACGAGACGCTCGTCCGGGCGGGCCTGGAGGCGGGGTACGACCTCGACCCCGACCGGTACGGCCAACTGCGGGAGGGCGTCCCCTGGAGCACGAAGGAGGCCCAGCACGCCGTCGAGGAGGTAGTCGAGAAGGTCCGCGCCGACGGCCGCGAACTGGTGTTCATCGCCGACCAGCTGGAGTCGTTCCCCGAGCACCTGTACGAGCCGCTGCAGGCCGTGGGCGACCAGGGGGTTCGCCTGCTGGTGCTGGGCCGGCCCGAGGGCCGCGATCGGCTGCGGGAGACGGCACCGGCGCTGTACTCGCGGGTCAACTTCCACGAGGAGGAGATCGCACCGTTCGAGCCCGACCACGTCGCGGAGTACGTCGACCGCTGGTTCCACCACCTCCGCGGCGAGGCGTACGACGACGCCACGGAGCCGGACCCGGCCCTGTTCACCGAGGCGGCGTGTGCGACGATCGTCGAGGAGACCGGCGGCAATCCACGACTGGTGCGGCGGGTGTGCCGGCGGCTGTTCGCCGACGCCGCCGACCGGCTGGCGGCGGGCACGCCCCTGGCGGAGTTGACGGTGGACCCCGACGACGTGCGGGCGGTGACCGGCACCATCTCCGAGGACCAGGCCGCACTCGCCGCGGCGGACACCGAGGACGAGACGTAGTTTTCGCGGGAGAGCGGAACCGAACGCGTAAGACCCACGCCGACGTACCGCCGGTGTGCACAAGGACGGCCACGTCGGCGTCTCGCTGCTCCTGTACGCGCCGGTCGTCGCCGCCGTCTCGTACCACGCCGAGTGGCTGTTGCCGTACGCGCTCTTGGGGGCGCTGGCGCTGGTCGACATCATGTGGCCGGTCGCCATCGTCACCGACATGGACCTCACGTTCTCCTTCGCGATGGTGCCCGACCTCGACCTGAAGCTGCCGTTCGTGAAACACCGCGGGTTCACGCACACGGTGTGGTTCGCGGCCCTGTTCGGCGCGCTCACCGCCGCCGGCACCTACGGGCTGACGTGGTACGTCGCGAGCGAGTACCCGCAGTACGTCCCGCCGGACACCGTCGCGCTCGGCACCGTCTTCATGGGGTTCATCGGCACGTTCAGCGTCCTCACCCACATCCTCGGGGACACGCTCACCCCGATGGGCGTGACCCCCTTCGCTCCGCTGTACGGCGAGCGGTACACGCTGGACCTGTGGCGGGCCGACAACCGGGCAGCGAACAGCGTGTTGCACGCCGTCGGGGCGATCGTCGTCGCGTTCGCCTTTGTCGCGCCCGACGTCGTCTCGCTGTCCTCGCTCTCCGGCCTGGCCTGAGTCAGACCGCGAGGAACTGGTCCCGGACCAGCGCCGCCAGGTGGTCGTCACGGTCCGTGTTGCTGTAGAAGCGCACCAGCAGGGCGAGTGCCTCGGCGTCGGCGGGGTCCGCGAGTGCCAGTTCGAGGTCCACCGAGGAGGGGATCGACCACGTCGGCTCCTCGCCGTCGACGACCGCGAGCGCGCCCCGCAGCAGCGGGACGTCGTCGAACGACTCGCGCAGGCGCTCGCGGGCGGCCCCGACCTGGCCGTCGGCGAGCAGTTCCTTCACCCGGCAGAGTTCGATGCGGGTCTCCACCTCGCGGCGCGGGCGCTCGACGAAGGAGTACAGCTGGCGGGCGTCCCCGTACTCGCCGTCGAGTTCGGTGCGCCGGGCCTCGGCGACGCGGGCGCGGTAGCGGTGGACGGCGGTGTTGACGGTGCGCTGTGGCAGGGCGTCGAGCAGGTCGTCACAGTCCTCGGCGGCGGCGAGGACGCGGTCGACGTCGCCGCGCTCGTAGGCGTCGAGCACCTGGGACTGGGCCTTCCGGAAGCGGTGGACGTGGACGGCGTCCCGCAGAGCGGTCTCGCGGGACTCGGCGTCGAGGTCGCCGTCGGCGGTCCGGGTGGCCGCCGCGGCGTCGTCCTCCACCGCCTGCAACCGCGTGAGGAAGGTGTCGATGGCGGCGTCCGACAGCGCCACGCCGGTCCGGTAGTGCTCCGCTCCCAGCGCGGCGTGACGGAACGCCTTGCTGAGGTACTTGTCGGCGCGGACGTCGTGGACGCCGACCAGGGCGTCGCTGGCGGCGTAGTAGTGGTACGCCGCCGCGCGGAACTTCGGGTCGGGGGATATCTGCTCGTCGCGCTCGGAGGCGTGCCGGCCGGCGGCGGCGATCGTCGCCCGGGCGAGTTCGGCGTACGAGCGGGTCCAGGCGTCCCAGTCGTCGTACCGCTCGGGGGCGGGCTGGCCCGAGAGCGCCTCGAACGCCTCCGCCGCGAGCAACAGGCGACCGCGGTCGTGCTCCCGGCCGTGACGGTAGTCCTCGATCACGTCGCGGGCGCTCAGGTAGAGGTACGTGAGCAGGGCGTCCGGCTCGCTGGGGTCGCGGTGGACCGCCGTCTGGGCGAGGTCGAGTTTCCGGTCGTCCGCGAACGCCAGGCGGTGGGCCTCGTCGAGACACTCCACGGCGGTCGCCGGCGTGCGGGCCGCCTCCAGGTCGAGACGTGGCTCGGTGTCGTCGGCGAACGCCCGGGCGACCCGCTCCAGCGACGCCGAGGGGGCGTCACGGTTCTGCAGGGCGGCGACGGCGCGGGCCCCCGCGAGCACCTCGACCGCCCGGTCGAGGTCGGCACCGTCGCCGTCGGGCACCTCCTCCAGCAGGCCGTCGGCGATGCCGTGGACGAACCGGCCGGCCTCGTCGTCGTCGTACACGTGTTCGAGCATGATGTCGACCTGCTTCACCAGGCCGGGCGTCTCGATACCGACCGCCTCGTAGGCCTCGTGGCGGGCGACCACGTCCGAGAGGGTGCGGACGGGGAAGGCCCGACCGGTCGTCGAGTCCCGCAGCAGCATGTTCTTCACCGTCCGCCCGACGTCTTTCTCTATCCAGCCGCGGATGCGGCCCTCGTCCCGTTCGAGAAAGAGCCCGAGCAACTGGACGTACTGGTAGAAGCCGTCGACCGCGTTCGGCGCCGCGCCGACGACCTTGCTGTAGTAGTCCTCCAGGCTCTCGCCGTCCCGGCGCAGCGCGTCAAACTGCTCGGGGTCTGCGACGAGTTCGCTGGCGCGCTCTCCGTGCGTGAGTCGGTCTGGGTCCGTTTTCGAGCCCATACGCCATCAAAGGACCGGCAGTATATAAAACTTTCTTCCCGGGGCGGAGGGCTGGCCCCGAGGGTTTTAGCCGGGGAGGGCATAGCCTGGCCCAGATGGCGCACACGGCGATCGTCGCCCGGCGGCGCGACGACGGGTCGCTGGACCTCCACCACTCGGCTCACGGGGCCGCGCGGCTGTTCCTGCGGGAGTTGCTCGTCGCGCTGGACGCCCGCGCGGAGGCGGTCATCGGCGCCACCGGGCGGGACCTGCCGCTGTCGGACCTGCTGGGGGAGTCGGCGCTGCCGGCCGCCCGGGCGGCGGCCCACGCCGACGAGCCACTGGTCGCCCCGGAGCCGTCGGCCCGGGTGGACTCCCGCCGGGCGCTGGCCGCCCACACCAACTTCCTGCTGTACGACGCCGTCTACCTGGTCGACCCGGTCCGGGACACGAGCGCGACGGTCGAACCCTACCTGCCGCTGTGGTGTCACCTCGACCCCGTCCGGTCGTTCCGCTCGTCGCTGTCCTGTCGCGTCTCCGAGCCCGAGGGCGGGTCGATCGCGCTGGACGAGCGCCGCGTCACCGCTCGCGTCCTCGCCGGCGAGGACGGTCTCCGGCGTCTCCTGGGGACGGTCCACCGCCCCGTACTGCGCGAGCAGTACCGCGTCCTCTCCGGGCGGGCGACCGCCGAGGACCCCGCACCGCCGTCGGACCTCGCGCCGACGGTCGAGACCGGCGGCTACACCTGCGAGCTGACGCTGCACGCCGACGCCCCCGCCTACCCGAACCCCGTCGGTCACGGGCTGTACCTCCCGATCTCGGGCGTCGGCGGCGGGGAGTTCGAGGACCTGCTAACGCTGGTCGACCAGACCCGCGTCGACACGAACGTCGCCGTCGCGACCGACCAGATCGCCGCCGTCGCGGACGAGTCACTGCCGCGGGACCCGTTCGAGTTGACCTCCGCGGACGTGGTCGACCGTTTCCTCGACCGTCTTGGCGAGCGCGCGAGCGACGCCGGCGCCAGCGTCCCGCTGGACACCGCCGCCGCGGCGGAGTTCTCGCCCGACGTCGAGGCACGGGTCTCGACGCCGGTCGAGCGGGCCGAGCCACCCGACGCGTAGGAGCGCGCCAGGGGCGACTGCCCGGGGAATGCGCGCCCGGACGACCGTTCGTGTCACCCACGATACGACGACCGTTCTTTGATAGACGCGAAATAATGACGAATGATCTCCGTGTTCGGGCGTGTGGCGGCGTCTGTAGTCCAGGTTGCCAAAAGAGATAAGACGGTGTCAGAAATTCTGTCCGACAGTCCGGAATTGATGATAGGACCGAACATCGTCGCAACGATCGCACAAGGTGGTGTCGCAGAGGCAGCGGAGGGCATCAACATCGTCTGGGTGTTGACCGCGACGTTCCTGATCTTCTTCATGCAGCCGGGGTTCGCGCTGCTGGAGGCCGGGCAGGTGCGCGCGAAGAACGCCGCCAACATCCTGATGAAGAACATGACGGACCTGGGTATCGGCCTGATAATGTACTTCATCGTCGGATTGGGGCTGGCGAACGTCGTCGCCGGCCTGACGTCCCGCGGGCCGCTGAACCTGAGCGCTGCCTACGCGTACACCAGTGACCCCTCGACGTGGGTCGGCTGGCTGTTCGGCGCCGTCTTCGCGATGACGGCGGCGACGATCGTCTCCGGGGCGACCGCGGAACGCATCTCCTACGGTGCGTACGCCGTCTACTCCTTCGCCGTCGCCTCGGTGATCTACCCCGTCGTCCAGGGGCTCACCTGGGCCGGGGGGCTGCTGGCGTACGACCCGAGCGAGGACGTGTACGGGTTCGTCGGCCAGGCGCTGGAGGTCGCGTACCTCGACTTCGCCGGCGCCACGGTCGTCCACATGGTCGGCGGGATCGCCGGGCTCACCGCCGCCTACGTCCTCGGCGCCCGGAAGGACCGCTTCGACGAGGAGGGCAACAGCCAGCCCATCCCCGGGCACTCGATCGTCTTCGCGGTGCTCGGCACGCTGATCCTCGCGTTCGGCTGGTACGGGTTCAACGTCGGCACCCAGGCCACCGTCATCAGCGCCGACTCGGGCGAGTTCTTCGGGCCGGCGCTGGGTCGGGTGGCACTGAACACCACGCTGGCGATGGCCGCCGGCGCGATGGCCTCCGCGGGGACGACCGCCTACCTCACGGGCAAGCCGGACCCGCTGTTCACCGCAAACGGTCTGCTCGCGGGTCTCGTCGGGATCACCGGCGCCTGCGCGCACGTCACCTGGTGGGGGGCACTCGCAATCGGCGCGCTGGTCGGCACGCTGGTCTACCCCACGCACCAGTGGGTCGTCCGCAGCCTCAAGGTCGACGACGTCTGCAGCGTGTTCACCGTCCACGGCTCCTCCGGGGCGATCGGCACGCTCCTGATCCCGTTCTTCGGCGTGCAGAACGGCAACTGGCAGTTCCTCGGCGTCGACCAGCTCGCGATGCAGGTGGTCGGGGTCACCCTCATCGGCACCTGGGCCGTGGTGGCGACGGCGGCGGTGTTCCTCGGGCTCCGGAGCCTGGACCGCCTGCGCGTCTCCGAGAGCGACGAGGACGACGGCCTGGACCGCTCCGAGCACGGCATCATGGCCTACCCCGAGTTCGCCAGCGAGGAACTCACCGGCGCCGGCGTCCCCACCGAGACCACCGACGACCCGTTCCTCGGGGACGACGCGGAGCCCGACCAGGCGACCTACCGTGGCGAGACGTACGACGCCGACGCCCAGGCCGACCCGTTCGAGGCAGTCGACGAGGAGGGCGCAGAGGCGTCCTGGCGCGGCGAGACCTTCCAGGCGATGACCGCCTCCCAGCGACACCGCCTGCGGCGCCGCCAGCAGGCGATCGAGCGCTACCGGACCACGCTAATCGACCACCTCAACCGCAAGCTCACCCGACTCGGCGAGGGCGATCTCGACATCGACGGCGGCCTGCCGGACCCCGAGTACGACGCCGAGGAGCTGCACTCCGTCCACGAGGCGTTCGAGCACATGGACGAGCAGATCCTCTCCAGCGCCGCGCAGATGCGGGGCCTGATCGACCAGATCCAGCGACAGGCCGACACCCTGCAGCGGACGAGCGAACAGGTCTCAAACGCCTCCGGGGCGGTGGACGGTGCCGCCGACGAGATCGACGACATGACCTCACAGATCGCCTCGATGACGAACGTCCTCGCCGAGCGCAGCCAGGCCGCCCGGACCGACATCAACAACCTGTCGGCGTCGATCGAGGAGGCCAACGCGGCGACGAACCAGATCCGCCAGCAGTCCCGGCGGGCGATCGAGTTCACCGAGGAGGGCCAGGAGTTCGTCGACGACGCCGTCGAGGAGATGACCCGCGCCGTCGACGCCTCCGACCGCACCGCCGACAGCCTCGAGGGCCTCTCCGAGAAGGTCGCCGAGATCGAGGAGATGAACGCCCTGATAAAGGAGATCGTCAACGAGACCCAGATGCTCGCGCTGAACGCCAACATCGAGTCCTCGCGGGCCAGCGAGAAGGGGACCGCCGGCTTCGAGGTGATCGCGGACAACATAAAGGACCTCGCGGACGACGCGAAGGACTCCGCCGAGCGGATCGACGAGACGGTCGCGGAGATCCAGCACGAGATGGACGAGGTGCTCGAGTTGGTCGACACCACCACCGCGGAGGTCGAGTCCGGCGCCGAGGCCGTCGAGCGGATGAGCGAGCGGTTCGGCCGGATCCGCGAGCAGATCGACAACAACGACGCCGCCATCGACGAGATCACTCACGCCACCAGCGACCAGGCGGACACCGTCGTCGCCGTCGAGGGGCTCATCGAACAGGTCGCCGACATCGGCGAGGACGTGGACGATCTTGCGACCGAGATCTCACAGACGACGACCAGACAGACCGAGTCCACGGACCGACTCGCGACCACCGCCGACGACCTCACCGACATCACCGAGGGCGTCCAGTCCGACATCGAGCGGTTCACCGTCGCCGACTGACGCGACGCCGGTGGGCGGGGGTCACGGCGGCACGTCGAAGTCCGCGAGGACCTGGCTGTCGCCGCCGCCGGTCGACTCCCAGATCACCTCGACGGTCTCGCCGCCGACGCCGGTCAGGGTGACGTCGTCACTCGCGGAGACCGGCGTCGTGAGGCAGTCGCTTGCGCTCGACGCGACCACGCCCAGTCCGTTCGAGGAACACGCCGTGGTCGACGCCCCGGTGTTCTCGGTGGTGAACCGGTCACCGCCGGTGTGCGTGACGGTCACGTCGCCGCCGTCGGCCTCGAAGTCGAACTGTGCCTGGGGTGGGTTCGTCGTTTCGTTGCCGATACCGAGTACGAACGTGCCGATGACGGCCGCGAGGATCACCGTGATGGCGACCATCAGGATGACGCCGATCACCGGCGAGACCGCGTCGTCGTCGGCTATCAGTGCACTGGGTCGCATGGTGCGACCGATCGTCACCCCGCCAGGAGTGTCAAGCTGCGTGAATTTCGAGACCGAAACGGGTTACGGCGGTGTAATCGAGGGGCCCGACGGTTACCCGTCTCGGGGACCGACCGGGGACCGGGAGCGACAGTGACGGAGGACGACCCGGTCGACACGGGGCCAGGGCGGGCGACGCCCCCGGAGCCCACCCCGGAGACCGCGCGGATCGTCGCCTACAGGGGCCCTCGCGAGGACCCGAGCGTCTACGTGGTCGTGCCCGAGGGAGCGGACGGTGACGACCGCAGCGGCGAGGTCTGCTGGCTGCTGGACGCCGCCACGGGGGAACTGCGGGGGCCGATGCCGGTCCGGCAGGCGACGAAGTTCAACCGCTACGAGCGGTACGAGACGCCGCCGGCGGAGGCGGACGACCTCATCGCGGCGGCGTGGCTGCCGGACGGGGAGTGACCGAGCCGCGGCGCTCGTGACGAAATGTTAACACGACGCCGCCCCTACCGGTGGCATGACACTCGACGTTGACGTGCCGGAGCCCCCGTCACTGCGCGGAGGGGTCGTCGACGAGGACGAGGACACGGGGATCGAGGACGGACGCCGAGACGCTCTCGTGGACCTGCTTCAGGAGGGTGCCTGGGCCGACGGCTTCCGCGAGTGGGCCGAGGACAGCAACCTCACGACCGCGGAGTACTCCGTGCTGCGCGAGCACGGTCTGATCGAGGGGGTCGACCTCCGATGGGACGCCGCCGACCAGCGCGTCCGCTACGCCGTGCCCGACCTTTCAGCGGGGGCACTGGAGTCCGTCGACAGCGACACCGGCGAGGAACTCCGTATCGCGCCCGACGCCCTGGCAAATATCGTCGCGACCACACTGGAGACGGAGTACCTCACCCGCGAGTCCGGCGGCGACGAGTTCTGGGCGGGTGACACCAGCGAGGAGTTCCGCGAGGGCCGGTGACCGGGCCGGCGCCACCCGCCGGCCACGGGCAGATCCCGTCCGGCGCACTGGGGTGACTGCCGTCTCCGTGACGCATTTGCGCCGTGGGGCCGAAAGGCCGATCAGATGGACGCGATCCGACGCGAGCGGGTCGACGCGGACCTCGCCCCGACGACGGTGTACCGTCGGCTCGGGGCGACGGCACTGCTGGAACCGCAGGACAGAGGGTGGCCGACACCGCTCGTCGCCGCCGACCCCGTCGCGTCGTTCCGGTACCGCCGCGAGAGCGGTACCGACGGACTGCACGAACTCCGGGAGTGGCTGGTCGACGTCGGAGTGTCCCCCGACACGGAGAGCGAGGGGTGGCGCTCGGAGACGGCGGCAGGAGCGATCGGCTACCTCGGCTACGACCTCGCGGCGGAGATGGAGACGCTGCCAGACGAGACGAGTCGTGACATCGACCTGCCCGACATCGCCTTCGACCTCTACGACACCGTCGCCAGGTTCACAGAGGACGCGGTCGTCGTCGAGGCGGTCGAACACGACCACCAGCGCCGGCCCGCCGCACAGCGTGTCGCGGACTTCGCCGACCGGCTCCGGTCCGGCGAAGGGCCCCCAGAGCGGGGTGTCGACGCCAGCAACGTCGCGTCGAACTTCTCTCGCGAGGCGTACGAGCGGGCGGTGGAGACGGTCAAGCGACGCGTCCGGGAGGGAGACACCTTCCAGGCGAACGTCTCCCAGCGGATCGCCTTCGAGAGTGACGCCTCGCCGCTGTCGCTGTACGCCACGCTCCGGGAGGCCAACCCCGCGCCGTACATGGGTCTGCTGGAGGTCGACGGGGAGGCCGTCGTCTCGACCAGTCCCGAACTGCTGCTTCGCAAGTCGGGGACCGACCTCCGCACCCGACCGATCGCCGGGACGCGGCCACGAGGCGACGACACCGAGGAGGACGAGGCGCTCCGGTCGGAACTCACCACGAGTGAAAAGGAGCGAGCCGAGCACTCCATCCTGGTCGACCTGGTCCGCAACGACCTCGGACTAGTCTCGCGGCACGGCAGCGTCTCCGTCGATCGCTTCCTGGAGACGGTACCGTACGCGGCGGTCCAGCACCTGGAGTCGGTGGTCACCGGCGACCTCCGGGCCGGCCACGACCTGATCGACGCCGTTCGCTCGGTCTTTCCCGGCGGCACGGTTACCGGGGCGCCGAAACCGCGGACACTCGCCATCATCGACGAGGTCGAGCCCACCGAACGGGGCCCGTACACCGGCTCGATGGGCCGGATCGGCTTCGACGGCGACGCCACGCTGAACATCCTCATCCGCACCGTCGTCAGCGAGGGCGAGCGTCACTACCTGCAGGTCGGCGGCGGCGTCGTCCACGACTCCGACCCTGCCAGCGAGTACGAGGAGACACTCCAGAAGGCCAGGGCGATCCTCGACGCGCTCGACGTACAGGACGGCTCGGCGGTCGAGCCGTCCGGTGAGACCCCCTCCGCACGCGACGAGGCGTCGGTCGAACGCGGCGACGCCGACGGTGAGCCAGCCAGCGCCGTCGGCGAGTCCGTCTCCGGGGGGCAGGAAGGCGAGAGCGGTGTGACCGAACGCGGGATCGCCGCGACCGACGCCGCCGGGCGGTCGGCCCGGGCCGGGCAGAGGACGGAGGGCGACGACGTGCGGATCGCTCTGGTCGACAACCACGACTCCTTCGTCGGGAACCTGGAGCAGTACCTCGGGGAGTTCGCTTCGGTGACGACGCGCCGGTACGACCGGGTGCCCGACGCCGACGGGATCGTCCTCTCGCCGGGGCCGGGCCGTCCGGAGGAGTTTCCGGTGATGGACGACGTGCTGTCGACCGCCGACGTGCCGGTGCTCGGGGTGTGTCTCGGCCACCAGGCGATCGCGGACCACTTCGGCGGCGAGGTGGGCTACGCCGGCCAGGTGGTCCACGGCAAGCGCTCGGCGGTCGAGCACGACGACACCGGCGTGTTCGCGGGACTCCCGAACCCGACGCCGGTCGCGCGGTACCACTCGCTGGTCGTCACCGAGGTGCCCGACGACCTCGCCGTCGTCGCCCGCGGCGCGGGCGAGGTGATGGGGATCGCGCACCCCGACCGGCCGGTGTTCGGCGTCCAGTTCCACCCCGAGAGCGTGCTCTCGCCCGCCGGACTCGATCTCGTGGGTAACTTCGTCGACCTGGTGCGCCGGGAGCGCACACGGCGCGCGGACGAGGCGGGGACGGGGCCGCGATGACCGACCGTGACGACGTGGGCGGAGAGCGTGTCGTGCTCGTCGCCGACGCCGACGCACCGCCGGAGGCTGGCGAGGTGACGGCGCCAGCGGCGGCGCGGATCTCCCCGCTCGACCGTGGGTTCCTCTACGGCGACGCGGTGTTCGAGACGCTGCGCTGTTACGACGGGGAGCCGGCCTTTCTCGACGCCCACGTCGAGCGGCTCCGCGAGGGGCTCTCCGCGCTGTCGATCCCCGTGGAGGTCTCCGTCGAGGGGGTGCGCCGGCGCGTCGAGCGGCTCCTCTCGGCACTCGACGGCGGAGAGTCGACCGACGCCTACGTCCGGGTCAGCGTCACCCGCGGCGACCGGGCGGGGCTGCTCGCGCCGACCGAGACGACGCCGCGACTGGTCGCGATGGCCGCGCCGCTGTCGACGCGGCGGTACGACCCCGCGACGACGACCGTCGTCGACCAGCGCCGGTACGACACACCGGCGTACCGGCTGAAGACACACAACTACCTGCCGGGCGTGCTGGCCAAGGCGGAGGCCGGTGACGCCGACGAGGCCGTGCTCCGTGACGAGACCGGTGCGCTCGCCTCCGGCGCAGTGTCGAACCTGTTCGTCCGCACCGGGGAGACGCTGCGGACGCCGGAGCGGGCCGTTCGACACGGCGTCACCCGCGAGGTGGTCCTCTCGATCGCCGAGGACAGGGGGATCGACACCGAGTGCGGGCCGATCACCGACATCGAGGCCGTCGACGCGGCCGCACTCACCAACAGCACCTGGGGTGTCCGCCCGGTCGAGCGAGTGGACGACGTCCGGCTCCCGACCGACGACCCAGTACTTGAGCCCCTCGCGCGGGAGTACTACCGGAGAGCGACACCCTGACGCGGTGTCCGGTGGCGGTCAGTCGTGTTCGAAAGCGTCCTGGACGGCGAGAACGGCCGCGATCAGGGCCAGCAGCCAGGCCACGGCGACGCCACAGACCAGGACGACGTCGAGCGTGTGGACGGACTCGCGGCCGACGGCCACGAGTTCGAACCAGTGGGCACTGCCGACGGTGACGAGGAACCACACCACCTCGAGGACGTCGAACACCACGCCCCGGATCGGCGGCGTCCAGGAGTTGACCCGGAGCCGGAGGTTCGTCTGTGTTCGCCGGTAGATGAACCACGCCAGGATGAGCACCAGGGCGCTGAACGTCACCGCGTCCGCCGGCGATACCCGGTGCTCGGTGCGCTCGCTCGTCGGGTACACTCCGTTCGCCCCCAGGTCCGGGATCACAAGCGTGGCGAACATCCACGCGAGACCGTACAGACCGACCAGCACCGACAGCGACAGCACGGTCCAGACGACCGTCCCGGTGTGACGCAAGCGAACCTGCGGCGGTCGCACACCGACGGAACCGGCGGCTCCGGCAAAGAGCGTTCGGGCGACGGCGTCCGGACTGGTCGGCAGTCGGAACGCTCCCCCGCGATATCTTGTCATTGTGTCACATCCTCGAACCAGTTTTAATATATTCGGCACTGACGCTTGTGACAGACCGACGCTCACCGACCAGGTGATTCGAATGCGGAAGACCCCCACCCCACGCACCACGGTCGCCGCTCCTCACGAGAGCGACGACCGGCTCTTCTCGCGTGGCGGTCGGGGAGTTGGCCCGGCCCTGCACCGTATGGGCCCGGCCGTGTCACTCGCCGCGAACGGCGGGGACGCCCTCGGCCGGTTCCGGGGGCCCGACGGCGACTGGAACGGGGCCTGTGAACGGGGCTCCGGGTTCGTCGCCGCGTAGGCACGGACCCCACGCCGTCGGCGCTACTCTCGGCGGGTCTCGACGGACTCGACGGGACGTGTCGGCGGCACTCACGGTTTCTCACACACCCGGGACCGGCGGGACGGGGCAGTCTCAGCGTTCGAGACGCGCCACCGTCCACAAGGGCACGGCCACCCGGGTGTGTCACACACTCCCGCGGGGCGAGGCTCCCCTCGCGAGGGGCGCGTTCGGAACGCGGCGGGAGCGTATGTCGGTGCAGTACCGACGGGTCGGCGTCACGGCCGACCTCACGATCGAGGTGAACAGACCGACAGACGGCTCGCTGATGGACGGCGCACGAGCGACCGTCGAGCGCGGCGACGGCGTCGCCGTCGACCGCGTCGAGGTGCGGGGGATGACCCCCCGTCTCAACGACGTGGCCGTCGAGGCGACCGTCGAGGCGACCGTCGCCGTCGACGAGGACGCCGACGACCTCGCGCCGACCGTCCGCGACCGGCTCGGGGACGTCTTCGGCGTGACCGTCGAGTCGGTCGATGGCGTCGAGGCGTGACCACTCCCGGTCCCCGTGGGCCGGGCGCCGCGTGGCTGGTGTATCCGGTAACACGACCGGGCGACCGGTAGCAGGGTGTTCGACTCACCCGCCACGTCTGCCGACCGCGACCGCGACCGGGAGCGGGAGCGACCCGCCCCTTCAACCGCCACAGAGTGACGGCCGAGTCCCCATCCCGCCGGGCGCGGTACGGACCACCGATGACCGACCGCGAGACTGGATCGACGGGCGAGCGGCGGGACTCCCCACACGGCTGTGCGAGCCACGCCCACGGCGGCGACGGGCACGGATCCGGCGGTCACCCGCACGGCGACGGACCCAGGAGACACCCACAGAGGAACGACCACGGCGGGCACCCCGGGAGGGCCGACGGCAAGCCCGACGCGGCGATCACCCGCGGGCGCGACTACGACGAGACGCCGCTGATCGTCACCTGGGAACTCACCCAGGCGTGTTCGCTGTCGTGTGACCACTGCCGGGCGGACGCCATCGAGGAGCGCCACCACGACGAACTCACCACGACGGAGGGCCGGGCGCTGATCGACCAGGTGGCCGCCTTCGACCCGCCGCCGGTGCTCGTGTTCTCCGGGGGCGACCCACTTGAGCGTCCCGACACCTTCGACCTCGTCGGGTACGCCGCCGAGCGGGTGCCGACGGCGGTGACGCCGGCGCCGACTGAGAACCTGGACCGCGAGACCGTCGAGCGGTTCGCGGCCCACGGCGTCCACCGGATGGCGCTGAGTCTCGACGGCGCCACCGCCGAGCGCCACGACGCATTCCGGGGCGAGACGGGATCGTTCGAGCGGGTCCAGCGGGCGGCGGCGTGGGCCGCAGACGCCGGCCTGGACGTGCAGGTGAACACCACCGTCACCCGGGAGACGGCCGAGGAACTGCCGGCGATCGCCGACCGCGTGGCCGACCTCGGGGCGGTGATGTGGGAGGTGTTCTTTCTCGTGCCGGTCGGGCGCGGGGCGGACCTGGCCGGCCTCGACCCGGAGCGAGCCGAGGAGACGCTGACGTGGCTGTACGAGCACTCCCGGGACGCCGACTACCGGGTGATCACCGTCGAGGCACCGCACTACCGGCGGATCGCGACCGAGCGCAGCGACGGGCCCGCCCGCGTCGGCTCCACCCGCGCCGGCCGGGGGTTCGTGTTCGTCAGCCACACCGGCGAGGTGTACCCCTCCGGGTTCCTGCCCGTCGCGGTCGGCGACGTGCGCGAGCGGTCACTGCCGTCGATCTACCGGGAGAGCGACCTGCTGGGGGCGCTGCGGGACGCCGACGAGTTCGCCGGCGCGTGCGGGGAGTGTCCACACCGCCGGCAGTGTGGGGGGTCACGGTCCCGGGCGCACGCGGCGACGGGCGACCCGCTGGCGAGTGACCCGCTGTGCCCGCTGGTCGACCGCCCGGCGACGCCCGTGGGGGACGACTGACCGTGCACGAGAGTGGCACGACCGGGGACGAGGCACGAGTCGCCGTCGTCGGCGCCGGGATCACGGGGCTGGCGCTGACCCACCACCTCGCCGAGCAGGGGGTGCCGGCGGTCACCCTGGAGGCGAGCGACCGGCCGGGCGGCGTCGTGCGCTCGCGGACCGTCGACGGGCACGTCCTCGAGCTCGGGCCACAGCGCCTGCGGCTCTCGCCGCCGGTCCGGGACCTCGCACGGGCGGCCGGCGTCGAGAGCGAGGTGGTGCGGGCACCGGGCGACGCCCCGCTGTGGATGTACGTCGACGGTCGGCCGCGACGGGTGCCGCTGTCGGCGCGGACGGCGGTGACGACGGATCTCCTCTCCTGGCGGGGGAAACTCCGGGCCGCGCTCGAACCGCTGACGGCGGGCCCCCGCGAGGGCGAACGCGTCGGCGGCGCGGTCCGCCGGATGGTCGGCGACGAGGCGGCCGAACGGTGGCTGTTGCCGCTCTTTGCCGGCCTGTACGGGTCGGACCCCGACGCCATGCCCGTCGAGCACTCGCTGTCGCCCGCACTGGAGAAACGGGGGATCGACCGCAGCGTCTCGCTGGCCGCCGCCCGGCGGGTGCTCCGGGGTGGTGACCTCCCGCCGATCGTCTCCTTCGAGTCGGGGCTGGGGGCACTCCCGCGGGGCCTGTACGAGCGGTACGCCGACCGGGTGGCGCTGTCGACGCCCGTGCGGACGGTGCGCCGGGTGGGAGCGGGCGAGGGCGAGGAGACCGAACGGGCGGGTCCCGGAGCCGACGGCGACGGCGGGCGGTGGCGCGTCGAGACGGACGACGGCGCGGTCACGGTCGAGGCGGTGGTGCTGACGACGCCGGCGGACGTGACGGCGGCGATCCTGGCCGACGCCGCCCCCACCTCCGCGGTCGCGCTGCGGGAACTGCGGTACAACCCGGTCGCCCACGTGTACCTGCGCTCGGAGCACGAGGCGACGGGCGTGGGCTGTAAGGTTCCTCGCGGTGAGGACCTCCGGATCGACGGCGTCACGTACACCGCCTCGCTGTTCGACCGCGAGGTGTACACCGTGGCGATGGGCGGCGACGACGACCTAGCGGTGCGCACCGACGACGACGCCACGCTGATCGACGCCGCCCTCCGCGGCTTCGAGGCGGTCACGGGGGCGACGGCGGAACCGGTAGCCGTCCACCGCTGGCCCCGCGGGATCCCGGCGCGAGACGACTCCTTCGACGCCCTGGACCGCGTGGCCCTGCCCGACGGCCTGTACCTGGCGACGAACTACACCGCCCGCACCGGCGTGCCCGGACGGGTGCGACAGGCCGAGCGAGTGGCCGGGCGTGTCGCCGGCCGCCTGGCCGAACGGCGGGAGCGGACGCCGGCCACGCCCTGAGTGGAAGGGTACGGCGGAGCGGGCCGGTCGCGTGACGGGGACCGGTCAGTTCTCGGCGGGGTCACCCAGCGGTTCGCCGCAGTGCGGGCAGTACGACGGGTCCGCGACGGGCGAGCGGTCCTCGTCTCCGTCGTCGGGGTCGTTGCCGGCCGCCTCGATGAAGCCGCTGGCGAGGATGCTGGCCGGCAGCGCGACCAGGCCGACGCCGATGACGGCGATCACGCCGCCGAGTATCCTGCCGGCCGTGGTCACCGGCACCGTGTCGCCGTAGCCCACCGTCGTCAGGGTGATCACCCCCCACCACAGCGAGGCGGGGATGCTGGTGAACGTCTCGGGCTGGGCGGTGCGCTCAGCGAAGTACATCAGGCTGGAGGCGATCGTGAGGAGGACGCCGGTCGCGAACAGCGAGACGGCGAGGTCGGTGCGCTTCTCGCGGGCGACCTGCCCGAAGGTCCGCATCGACTCGGAGTAGCGGGCGAACTTGAACAGCCGGAAGAACCGGAAGAGGCGGAACGTTCGCAGCACCCGCAGGTCGACGACCGCGGTCAGGAAGAAGGGGAGGATGGCGACCAGGTCCACGAGCAGGTACGGGCTGACCGCGAAGCGGAGCCGGCCCCACAGCGGGTGGGCGTAGTCGGGGTCCTCGACGCAGGACCACACCCGACCGAGGTACTCGACGGAGAACAGCGTCACGGAGACCAGCTCGAACAGGCGAAACAGCGTCCGGTACTCCACGAACAGGGAGTCGACGGTCGCCAGGATCACCGCGAGAACGTTGACGCCGATGAGCCCCATTATGAAGAGATCGACGCTCCGGCTCAGCGACCCCGGGGCGCCGGCGTCGAGCAGTTCGTACACCCGGGCCCGCGTCTGTCGGTACACGATCACGGCTCAGTGCCCTGTCGAATAAGCCTCTCGCCAGGGAGGCGAGGAGTGAAATAGCCCTGTCGCGAGTGCGAGACATGTCGACGCTACAGGCGGTGGACACCGTCCTGATCAGGAGCGCGGTCGTCCTCGCGGGGATCCTCGCCGTGGTGATGTACCTGCTGTTCGCCAGGCGGTGGTCCGTGCTGGGGCTGGCGGCGGTCGCCGCCCTGGGGGCGGTGTTCTTCGGCCAGCAGGTCGCCTTCTCGACGTACGTGCTGCCGGCACTGGAGGAGTCTCTCTCGGAGACGGGGATCGAGACCGCCGTCCAGGTGCAGACCGCCTTCGAGATCGGGTTCGCCGTGAAGGTGGTGGTCGTCGCGGTGGAGCTCGTCGTCGAGGGGGTGTTCACCGGGGAGGGGCCGCTGCGGACCCTGAGTGACGGGGTGCTCGGGCTGGTCAACGTCGGCGTCATCCTGGCGATCCTGGTCGCCGTGCCGGCGCTGTTTTCGGTCTCGAACGTCGTCCTCTCGGTGCTGTCGGCGATACTCGCGCTGCGGATCGTCCAGGTCGGCGTCGACTTCGCCGTCGCGCTGGCACAGCGCCCCGCCGGGGGCGAGGGGAGCGCCGAGCCGTCGTAGGCTGGCAGCGGGCCTCCGAGTGGCGCTGGCGGGGGGGTTGGGGTGCCGGTGCGAGACCGTCGTCGGCCGCCGACGGCGAACGGTCGCCGGGGTCCCGTCGCCGGGCGGTCGCTCGCCGGGTGGAGGGGACCGACAGCGTGAAACCCACCGCCTCGCGATCCGGTGCCATGACCGACGGCACACGCGGGGGAGGCCCGCAGTGACGGGAACAGACCCCGCGGACGACGCGCAGACGCGGGTCGGCGTCGACGTGGGCGGTACCTTCACCGACGTGGTGACCGTCTCGGACGGCCGTCTGCGGGTGGAGAAGACGCCCTCGACGCCCGAGACCCCCGAGGAGGGGGTCGTCGACGGACTCGACGCCGCGGCGGTGCCGCTGCCGGCGGTGGAGTTCCTCGGGCACGGGACGACGGTCGCCACCAACGCCGTCCTCGAACGCGAGTGGGCCGACACCGCCCTGGTCACGACGGCCGGGTTCCGGGACGCCCTGGCGATCGGTCGCCAGGACCGCCCGGCGCTGTACGACCTCCAGGCCGAGAAGCCCGCGCCGGTCGTGGCGCGGGACCGCCGGTACGAGGTGCCCGAGCGGGTCGGCGAGCGCGGCGACGTGGTCGAACCGCTGGACGAGGCGGCGGTCCGGTCGGTCGCCGACGACGTCGACGCCGAGGCGGTGGCCGTCTGCCTGCTCTTTGCCTTCGAGAACGACGCCCACGAGCGCCGGGTCGCCGAGATACTGCGTGAGGAGCGCGAGGACCTGCACGTCTCGCTGTCCAGCGCGGTGCACCCGGAGATCCGCGAGTACGAGCGCACGCTGGTGACGGCGCTGAACGCCGCGCTGGCGCCGGTGATGGGCACCTACCTCGACGCACTCGGGGAGCGAGTCGCCGAGCGCGGCGCCGACGGACTGCGGGTGATGAGTTCGGCGGGCGGGTTGCTGACCGCCGACGCCGCCGGTGAGCAGCCGGTCAGGACGCTGCTGTCGGGCCCGGCGGCGGGCGTCCAGGGCGCGACGTACGTCGCCGACCTCGCCGGCGTCGAGGACCTCATCACGATGGACATGGGTGGCACCTCCTGTGACGTCTCGCTCGTCGCCGGCGGGGAGCCGACGGTGACGACCGACGTCGAGGTGGGCGAGTACCCCGTCAGCGTGCCGACGGTGGACGTCCACACCGTCGGCGCCGGCGGGGGGTCCGTCGCCTGGCTCGACGACGGCGGCGCACTGCGGGTCGGCCCCCGCAGCGCGGGCGCGGACCCCGGCCCCGTCTGCTACGGGCGCGGCGGCGACCGCCCCACCGTCACGGACGCCCACCTCCTCCTGGGGCGGCTCGACCCTGACGCCTTTCTCGCGGACGTGGAGACGGACCGCGACCGCGTCCGGGCCGTCTTCGAGCGCGATCTGGCGGACCCGCTGGGCGTCTCGGTGCGCGAGGCTGCCGGGGGCGTGCTCCGTGTGGCCAACGCGAACACCGAGCGTGCCCTCCGGGTCGTCTCCGTCGAGCGGGGCCACGACCCGCGGTCGTTCGCGCTGGCTGCATTCGGGGGCGCGGGACCGCTGCACGCCACCGCCGTCGCGGGTGAACTCGACGTACCGCGGGTGCTCGTGCCCCGGGCGGCGGGCGTGCTCTCGGCGCTGGGCCTGCTCGTCAGCGACGTGCGCCACGACCTGAGCAGTTCCCGGGTGCGCCCCTGGCGGGAGGTGTCCGGCGAGGACCTCCTGGCGGCCGTCGACCGTCTCCGCGCGGATGGCCGGCAGCGACTGGCGAGCGAGGGCGTCCCGCCCGAGCGCCGGCGGTTCGAGCCCCGCCTGGACCTGCGGTACGCGGGCCAGTCCTTCGAGCTGTCGGTGCCGGCGCCCGAACTGGCCGCCGACGGCGAGGCGGGCGCGACGACCGGGGACGCCGACGCTCTCGACGCCGTCGCCGACCGGTTCCACGAGCGCCACGAGCGCCGCTACGGCCACGCGACGCCGGACGAACCGCTGGAACTGGTCACGGTCCGGTTGCGCGCCCGCGGGGTCGTGCCCGACCCGGACCTCCGGGCCGACACGGTCCGGGGCGACGTCGCCGACGCCGTCCGGGAGACCCGTCCCGTGGTCGTCGACGGCACGGAGCACGAGACGCGGGTGTACGACCGCGAGCGACTGCCGACCGACGCCGCCTTCGCGGGGCCGGCCGTGGTCGAGGGCGGCGAGAGCACGCTCGTCGTCCGGCCGGGCGACCGCGTGACAGTCGACGAGTTCGGCACGCTGCACGTGGAGGTGGACGCGTGAGCGAGGACGGCGCGGGCCGTGACGAGGGGGAGGCGGTTGACCCCGTCACCCTGGAGGTGGTGCGCAACGCGTGCGAGGCGGTGTGCGAGGAGATGAACGCCACGCTCGTGCGCACGGCCCACTCGCCGAACGTCACCGAGCGGCGGGACTGCTCGTGTGCGCTGTTCGACGTGCCACGACGCTCGGCGAGCGACGACGCCGACGACGGGACTGGGCCGCGGGCGGAGATGGTCAGCCAGGCGGAGAACATGCCCGTCCACCTCGGGGCGATGCCGTTCTCGGTGGCCGCCGCCCTGGAGCGGTTCCCGCCGGAGACGCTCGCCCCGGGCGACGTCGTCCTGCTGAACGACCCGTACCACGGCGGCGCACACCTGCCGGACCTCACCCTGGTGACGCCCGTGTTCGTCCGGGGCGACGCCGACCGCGTGGACGCCGCGGCGGGCGCGGACCTCGCGCCCGACGGCGGCGACGCCGACCTCGTCGCCGTCGTCGCCAACCGCGCCCACCACGCCGACGTGGGCGGGGCGCGAGCGGGCAGCGTCGCCGCCGACTCGACCGAGATATACCAGGAGGGCCTGCGGATACCGCCAGTGAAGCTGTACGAGGGCGGCGAGCGCAACGACGCCGTCGCGGAGACGCTGCGGGCGAACGTCCGCACCCCCGAGGAGCGGGCGGGTGACCTGCGTGCCCAGGAGGCCGCCAACCGGACGGGCCGGCGTCGCTTCCGCGAACTGGTCGCCGAGCACGGTCTGGGGACGCTGCGGGCCGCGCTCCACGAGGTGAAGGCCTACAGCGAGCGCCGGATGCGGGCGGCGATCGCCGACCTGCCCGACGGTGAGTACGCCTTCGAGGACGTCCTCGACGACGACGGGCGGGGCAACGAGGACCTGCCGGTGCGGGCGACGGTCACCGTCGACGGCGACGCCGTCACGGTGGACTTCGCCGGCACCGCCGCCCAGACCGAGGGACCGGTCAACGCCGTCCGCGCGGTGACGGCGTCGGCCACCTACTACGCGGTGCGGTGCGTGACCGACCCCGACATCCCCCCGAACCACGGCTGTTACCGCCCGGTGACGATCGAGACGCCCGAACGGTCGCTCGTGGACCCGGACCCGCCCGCCGCCGTCGTCGGCGGCAACCTGGAGACCTCACAGCGGGTGACCGACGTGGTGCTGGGGGCGTTCGCGCGGGCGGACCCCGGGCGGTCGGTCGCCGCCTGCCAGGGGACGATGAACAACCTCACGCTGGGCGCGAGCGGGACGACGGGCGCGGGGACCGAGAGCGACGGCGACCGGGGGCGAGACGACGCCTACACCTTCTACGAGACGCAGGCCGGCGGGTTCGGCGGGCGCACCGGGCGGGACGGCATGGACGCCGTCCACGTCCACATGAGCAACACGCTGAACACGCCGGCGGAGGTGCTGGAGACAGCGTACCCGCTGCGGGTGCTGGCCTACGCCCTCCGACCGGACTCCGGCGGCGCGGGCGAGTACCGCGGCGGACTCGGCCTCCGCCGGGAGATCCAGGTGCGTGACCGACCGGCGGCGTGCAGCGTCCTCGCCGACCGCCACCGGAACGCGCCGTACGGACTGCTCGGCGGCGACCCCGGCGCGACCGGCGCCGCATACCTCGTCCACGACGCCGACCTGCCAGGTGTCGACCGCGGGGGCGAGGACGACACGGACGCCGACGTCGAGCGCCTGCCGGCGAAGACCACCCGCCGACTGGAGCCGGGCGACGCCGTCCGCCTGCTCACCCCGGGCGGTGGCGGGTACGGCGACCCCGCGGACCGGTCCGAGGCGGCGATCGCCCGGGACCTGCGGCTGGGGAAGGTCACGCCCGAGCGGGTGCGGGCGGTGTACGGGCTGGACCCCGAGGCGCTTGCCCCCCACCGCGACGCGTCCGCGTCAGAGGACTGACCGCTCGTCGTCGCTCACGTCCCCTCGCGGAGGTCGAGGACCGTCCGTTCCTTGGCGCCCGCCTCGACCATCACGTCCGCCCGCTCTCGGAGCCACTCCGGAACGCGAGCGACGTAGTCGGCGTGGGCCTGTGGCTTGGCGTCGGCGCCGTGCAGGCGGGCGGGTTCGGAGTAGTGGACCGCCGGGCGGCAGTCCCAGGTGGCGGCGGCGCGCTCGAACCCCTCGCGGTAGGTGAGCCCGCGGTCGGTGAACGAGTGGTGGTGGTAGTCGAAGACGACGGGCACCTCGACGGGGGCCACCGCCTCCGCGAGTTCCGAGACCCCCCACAGCCCCCGCTCGTCGTCGTTCTCGACGGTGAGGTGTGCGCGAGCGGCGGGCGACAGGTCACGGACCGCCTCTCGAAAGCGCTCGGCGGTGGCCTCGCGGTCGTCGTAGGTGGCGCCGATGTGGACGTTCACGCCGTAGTACGGCGACCGGTCGAGTCCCATCAGACCCAGCCAGTCGGCGTGGTACTCGATCGCCCGCTTGGAGCGCTCGCGGGTGTCGGCGGAGGTGCTCGCCAGCCGACACCAGTAGTCCGGGTGGAAGGTGAGCCGCATGTCGTGTGCGCGGACGTACTCGCCACAGCGCTCGAACAGGCGGCGCAGTTCGTCGTACACCTCCAAGTCGTCGAGCGAGAACTGCGAGTTCCAGGGCACGAGCGTGGAGGTGACCCGGTAGAAGCCGATGCCGTGCTCGTGGTTCCACTCCAGGATCGCCCGCAGGTCCCGGAGGTTCTGGGCCGCGAGGTCGGCGGCGTAGGCGGGGCCGCGCTCCTCGAAGGTGGCCTTGCGCATGTCGCGGTTGCACCGCAGCGGCTGATCGCGCTCTCTGAGCGTGCGGTTCATCGCGGCGTACCCCAGCATTCACCCGCACTCGTGGACCGACGGGTATCACACCCGCGGTTCGGACGGCCCTCGCCGTCCTTTTTTCAGTGGGGGCCGATCGGTGGGCATGGCCTCGGTGACGCCGCTTTGCTGTGGCTCGATCGCGATGGACGCGGGCGTCCTCGTGGCGGACCGGGCGGGCGAGCGGATCGAGGCACCCTCACTCGTCTTTCTCGTGGAGACGGACGAGCGCACCCTGCTGGTGGACACGAGTTTCGGCGACCCGGACCTGATGGCCGAGCGCCACCCCGACTTCCCGGTCGAACGGGGACCGGAGCACACCCTGCCGGCGGCGCTGGAGCGGGCGGGCACGGCGCCCGGGGCAGTGGACGGCGTCGTCCTCTCGCACCTGGACTGGGACCACTGCTACAACCTCGACCTGTTCGAGGCGCCGGTGTACGTCCAGCGCGACGAGGTGGCCTACGCCGTCGCGCCGTACGAGATGCACGCCGCCCGCTACGACGCGCCGACGATCGGGCGGGAGCCGCCGTGGCTCGGCGCCGACCTCGTGCCGGTGGACGGCGAGTTCGACCTCGCGCCGGGCGTGACGCTGTTTCTCACCCCGGGCCACACCGTCGGCCACCAGTCGGTCGCCGTCGACACCGGTGGGGAGACCACCGTCGTGGCCGTCGACGCCGTCCCGACCCGCGAGAACCTCCAGGGTGGGCTGACGATGGGCGGGGCGATGGACGAGTTCGACTGGCGTGACAGCGCCCGGGCGGTGCGCGAGCGGGCCACGAGTGACGAGCACGTCCTGCCCGGGCACGACTGGGCCGTCGTTCCCGAGGGGCCGGACGACGTGGGGTAGGCACTGAGGAAGAGGGGCGACGGGGCCGAGATCCACCGCCAGGAGACGGTCGTGCACGGACGGGACCGGCGCGTGGTGTGCTTATGTGGCCGGCTGCCGTCCCGACGGACATGACGACGGCAGACGACGTCCTCCAGCGAGCGGACGCGGCGGACGTGGAACTGGTACGGGTGGTGTTCGTCAACAACAGCGGCGTCCCGCGGGGTCGCGTCGTGGACCGCGAGGGGCTGGCGAGCGTCCTGGAGAGCGGGGCGAACGTCACACACGCGATGCAGTCGTTCAACGCCCTCGACCGCCTGGCGCCGGAGGGGTCGTACGGCCCGGCGGGCGAGGTGCGGGTCGTCCCCGACCCAGAGACGTTCACCGTCCTCCCGTACGACGACCGGGCGGCGCTGTTGCTGGCGGACCTGCACGACCTCGACGGCGAGCCCTGGGCGGCGGGGCCGCGAGCGCAGTTGCGCCGCTACCTCGCCGACCTCGACGCCGACGGCTACACGCCGCGGGTGGCCTACGAGACGGAGTACTACTACACCCGCGAGGGCGAGGAGGGCGTCGAGCCGTTCGACGACAGCGCCTGCTTCGCCACCGACGGGATGCGCAGCGCCCACGACGTGATCCTCGACACCGTCGACGCGCTCAAACAGCAGGGCATGGGCCTTGCGACGTACTACCCGGAGTACGGCCCCGGCCAGCAGGAACTCGTCGTCGACCACGCCGAAGGCGTGCGGGCGGCCGACGACCACGTCCGGGTGCGGGAGACGGTGAAGGGCGTCGCCGCCGACCACGACCTGGGGGCGACGTTCCGCCCGAAGCCGTTCCCGAAGCTCCCGGGGTCGGGGTGTCACGTCCACCTGTCGCTGTGGCGCGACGGCGAGAACGCCCTGTTCGACCCCGCGAGCGAGGGCCCGTACCCGCTGAGCGAGACGGGCCGGTCGTTCGTCGCCGGTCTCGCCGAGCACGCACCGGCGCTCGTGGCGCTGACCGCGCCCACCGTGGAGTCGTACGACCGCCTCGCGCCGGGGATGTGGTCCTCGGCGTACACCTGCTGGGGCCACGACAACCGCGAGGCGGTCGTCCGCGTTCCCTCGGTGGGCGGCGACCGCGAGGGTACCACCCGCGTGGAGTTCAAGCCCGCCGACAGCACGATGAACCCCTACCTCGCACAGTTGGGCCTGCTCGCCGCCGGGCTCGACGGCGTCGAGCGCGACCTGGATCCGGGCGAGCCGCTGAACCGCGACCCCGGGACGCTGTCGGATCGAGAGCGCGCCGACCGCGGGATCGAGCGGTTGCCGACCACGCTCGCCGACGCACTAGACGAACTGGAGGCGTGCGAGCCGCTGCGGGCCGCGATGGGCGACACCCTGCTCGACTCCTTCGTCGAGGTGAAACGCAGCGAGTGGGCACAGTCCACCGACGAGGACGGCGAGTGGGAGTCGTCGTACCTCGCCCGCGGGTTCTGACGGGGGCGGTCCGCGGGTCGACCGCCGCGGGCACCGGGAACGCGAAGCCCCGAAGTGATCGCGCGTCGAACCGCGGGTATGGAGACGGCACCGCTCTCGACGCCGCTGCGGATCGTCCTGGGCGTGGCCGCCGGCGTGGTCGCGACCCGGGGGATGGACCTCGTGATGGCCCGCCTGCCGGAGGGCGAGACCCCGCCCCGGGTCGCCAGCGGGGTGCTCAGCGAGCGAACCCCCGAGCAGGCCCCTGCCCGCCTCGCCGCCGTCGTTCACCACGCCGCCGGGTGGCTGACCGGCGGCCTGTTCGTCACGCTGGTGCTGTTCGCCGAGGCTCTGCTGGGGGCGTCGTCGGTCGCCTACGCGGGGGCGGCGGTCGTCCTGTACGGGCTGATGGTCGGCTTCTTCGCCGTCGTCGTGCTCCCGCGGGTGGGGTTCGGCCGCGAGCGGGTCCGGCGCGTCGTCCGGGACTGGGCAGTGTCGGCGGCGGCGTACCTCCTCGTGCTGGTCGCACTGGTGTGGGCTGGCAGCGAACTCGCGCTGGGGTGACCCACCGCGGAGGACGCGGCGACGGCGGTGAGACGGGTTTTTCAGGCCGCCACCCCTGTGTCGAGTGAGATGGACACCACGGACCCCGAGGCGGCGGTCGACCGGATCGTCGCGGACGTGCTCAGGGTCGACCCCGAGACGCTTTCGGCCGACACGGCCTTCGGCGAGGACGTGCCCGCGGAGTCGCTGGACTACGTCGAGATCGCCGAGACAGTGGAGTTCGAACTCGGCGTCCACGTCCCCGACGAGGACCTGGAGACCTTCGAGACCGTCGGCGACGTGCGCGAGTACGTCACGGAGCGAGCGGAGTCGTGACCGACGGGCGCGACCGGGACCGCGACGCGGTCGTCACCGGACTGGGCGCGGTGACGCCGCTGGGCCGCGACGCGGCGAGCACCTGGGCGGCGGCGGTCGGCGGCGAGAGCGGCGTCGGCCCGCTGACGCGGTTCGATCCCGGGGAGTACGGCGTGCGCTCGCGGGTCGCCGGCGAGGTCGACGGCGAGTTCAGAGACCACGAGCGCGTGGACGACCGCAGCGCCGGGCGGTTCGCCCGGATGGCCGTCGTCGCCGGGTCCGAGGCGGTCGCGGACGCCGGCCTCGACCCCGACGGCGAGGCGTGGCCCGCCGAGCGGGTCGGCACCGCGATCGCCACGGGCTTTGGCGGCATCCCCGAGTACGAGGCGGGCCACGAGCGCGTGCGGGGCGGCGGGCGCGTCTCGCCGCGACTGCTGGTGCGACACCTGCCGAACCTGGCGACGGGCCACGTCAGCATCGCACTGGACGCCCGCGGGCCGAGTCGCGCCCCCGCGACGGCGTGCGCTGCGGGGGCGAGTGCACTCGCCGACGCCGTCGACGACATCCGGACCGGGCGAGCGGACGTGGTGGTCGCCGGCGGGTGTGAGAGCAGTCTCACGCCGACGGCGGTGGCGGGGTTCGACGCGATGCGGGCGCTGACCCGCTCGGACGACCCCGCGGGGGCGAGTCGCCCGTTCGACGCCGACCGCGACGGGTTCGTCGTCGCCGAGGGCGCGGGCGTGCTCGTCCTGGAGGCCCGCGAGCACGCCCGGCAACGGGGGGCG
>CAYODS010000021.1:0-28954 GCA_964402765.1 uncultured Halobacteriales archaeon | reverse complement strand
CGCAAGCACCGCAGCCGAGCGTAGCGAGGCGAGGAGCGCAGCGAGTGAGGCGGCCGCACCGGGGCGGGGGCTTTCCGGACCGTCTCCTCAGCGTCGCCACCGACGAGTGAGAGCACCGGGGCGGGGGAGGGTGGTCTCGCGGGTGTGGCGCCCGACGAGAGCAGAGTGCCGAGAGCACCTGGAACTACGCCCCGCCAGATCGCTCACTCCCGGCGCTTGATGAGGAACTTCATGTCGCCCTCGAACACGACGGTGTCCTCCTGGTTGGTCATCGTCGAGTCGATCGTCACCAGGCCGGCGTCGTCCCGACTCGACAGGTCGCGCTTCTCGGTCACCTCCATCGACAGCGAGACGGTGTCGTCCATGTACACCGGCGCGGGGATGTCCATGTAGTTCATGCCGAGAAAGGCGACGACGGTGCGCTCGACGATGCCGGTGCGGTGGACGAGACCGGTGGCGACGACGAACGTCATCGGCCCGTGGGCGACGCGCTCGCCGAACTCGGCGTCGGCGGCGTACTCGCGGTTGGTGTGGAGTTCGGTCCAGTCGTCGGCGAACATCGAGTACGTGACGAAGTCCGCCTCGGTGATCGTGCGGCCGACCGACTGGAACTGCTGGCCGACCGCGAAGTCCTCGAAGTGGTGTGGCTCGTAACTGTACACGCCCGCCGCTTTGGCCCCGGCGGCAAGTAGCTACCGATGAGCCGACAGGTCCGGCCTGCACACCGTAATGCCAACGAAGGAGGCTGTAGCCGGCGTCGATCGGTGCCGACGAGCGGTGGTGATCCGTTGTCCGGTGGGTACTTTCAGGCTCTCGTGGACCGTACCAACGTCAGACGCGACGGAACCAATCTGGCAGCGGGCGCAACGATCGGCAACTGGTATTATCCGGCAGGTCCTCCGTATATTCGACACGAAGCGGTGGTCGATGTTGGCTCGGAAATGACAGGGACTCGAAATCGTGGCGTCACGGCGGTGGTGGGCCTGACGTTACTGATCGCTATCGTCGCCGTCGGGAGTATCACCGTGCTGGTGATCGGCAACGACATCCAGCAGTCCAGCGAGGAGCGGATCGACGACTCGCGGATCGAGAGCAGTTTCATCCAGCTGGACGAGCGGATAACGTCGGTGTCGAAGGGGAAGGCCAGCCAGGCGACGGTTGATTTCGACCTGGCGAACAGCGCGACCGGCGACACGGCGATCCGCAAGAAGGCGACGGGCAAGATCGTCGTCAGGCGGACGAACCTCACCGACACCGAGGAGGTCGCCCGCAAGGACATCGGGTCGATCGTCTACACGCGGGGCGGCGAGCGGTACACCTACCAGGCGGGGGCGGTGTGGCGCAACAGCGGTAACGCGACCGAACTGGTGTCGGCCCCACAGGTGAGCTACGAGTTCAGCACGGGCGACGGCCGGGCCCGCCCGACGCTGAACCTCGGCATTCCCGAACTGGAGGGCAACGACCGGATCGGCAGCGGCGAGGTGACAGTCGTCCACAACGAGACGATCGCGCCGTTCAACAACGTCTCCACCGTCGACAACGAGCTCATCACGATGTCGGTGACCAGCGAGTTCTACGTCGGGTGGGGCGAGTACTTCGAGGACCGGTACCCGGAGGTGTCGACGGTGTCGTACGACCACCCGAACGACACGGTGACGATCAAGTTCGGCAAGCGGGACATCGACGGGGAGTTCGACGCGGCGATCGAGGCCGGCAACAACGTCAACGTGAGCAACGGGAACCCGTCGGTGGTGGGGCCGATCAGGGCCGGGAACGGTGTCTCCGGTAACGCGTCGTGCAACGACGCGAACGTCACCTGCGGCGCCACGATATCCAGGGCGCCGCTGGACCCGGTCATCCGGGACAAGATAGACGATGCGGAGGCGAACTTCACGAACAGGACGGGAGACATCGACGGCGAGACGATCCCCGCCGGTGCCTACTACACGGAGGGATTCGATGTCACCAGCCCGACCGAGATCGACCTCTCCAACGGGAACGTCACGCTCGTGGTCAACGGACCGATAGGGATCAACAACGACCTCCTCGAGGTCACGAACGCCGACAACAGCAGTCCAAACTGCTGCTACGCACGGGTGTACGTCGGTGATCTCGACCAGAACGGCGAGGGCGACATCGCGATAAGCGGGGGCAACGCCGAGATCGACACGACGAACGACAACGCCACCCGGTTCCAGGTGTACGGCACCAGCGAGATGCACTTCGCGATGGGACAAGCTTCCTCCGGTGGTGGGGTCGACGGTGTCGTGTACGCGCCACACGACGGACCTGCGAGCGGGACGAACGCCGCCGTTGACGAGTACAACATGAACAGCGCGAACAACTGTGGCGGCGGCAACAACGGTAACAACGGCAACAACGGCAACAACGGCAACAACGGCAACAACGGCAACAACGGTAACAGCATTGCCGCGCCCGGACCGGGACTCGGCCGGGTCGCTTCGGGGTCAGCTACGCTCACACTGTTGCAGAGTAGTGATCCGGACGTCTGCGTGGGGCAGGGGAACGGACAGCTCAACGGCGCCCTAATCGGGTTCCACGACGTGGCCGTCGAGCAGTCGACCCGGGTGAGCTTCGACGACGACCTGCTGAAAGTCGAACCCACCCTGGGCTACTCCGGCACCGTCCCCCCGCCGATCACCTACCTGCAGGTCTCCGTCCACGAGATCTGCGTCGGTGACGACCAGCCCACCTGCTGAGTCCCCTCGTCGAGTCAGGTCTCCACCAGCCGAGTCCTGCCGCCACTCCGTCGGGTCGCCCCTTCATCACGAGTCCTCTCCTCCGCCGTCTCCCGTCCCCGTCGAGTACCCCCGCGGGACCCGCGCACCGGTCACCCGGCGTTCTCGCTTCAGAGAGCGAGCGGCGGGTATATCTGCGTCGGTGGACCCCCGGCTGCCACGACCCAGTCACGCCGGGCGGGAGTGTCCGTCGCGGTGACAAATCCGGTTTAATCCGGCGCGAGTAGCACCCGCCTATATGCGGGCGACCGCCGTGGTGGAGTACACCTCACGGTGCTGGTGCGACGCCCCGTCGGTCGGGGCCACCGAGCGGTCGGCGACGCGACACGGGGACCACGATGACAGACCACGACTACGCTCGACGGGGGCAGGCGGCGGTGATTGGGATCGTCCTGTTAGTCGGACTGGTCGCCGTCGGTGGGATCGGTATCCTGCTGATCGGCGACCAGATAAACGACGAGAGCAGGCAACGCGCCGAGAACACCTGCATCGAGCGGCGTTCCTGCAGCTGGGGCAGGACATCGACACGGTCTCCCGGACCGACGCCGGCGTGCGAGTGACCGACCTCGACCTGCCGGACCGGGGCGGGACGGCGATCCGCGAGGAGGTCTCGGGACGGATCTGGGTGAACCGGACGAACTTCTCGACGCGGACCACCGACGTGCTGGTCAACCGCAGCGTCGGGGCGATCCGCTACGACACGGACGACGACACCACGTTCGTCTACCAGTCGGGGGCGGTGTTCCGCGAGTCGGGCAACAACACGGTCCTGCTGTCGAACCCCTCGTTCCGGTACGCGCTCGACCGCAACGGCGGCAACCCGACGCTCACCCTGCCGATCGTGACGACGGTCGGCCCGGACGCGATCCCCAACGGCGAGGTGCGCGCCCGGAAGGTGAAGACAGAGACGCCGCTGAACGACGACGTCATCGTCGAGAACGACCTCGTCTCGGTCACCGTCCAGAGCGAGTGGTACGTCGGCTGGGCGGAGTACTTCCGCGAACTCGCCGCCACGAGCGGCTCCACGGAGGCGGCGGTGTCGGTCGACCACACGCGCCAGACGGCCACGCTCGAGTTGATCGTCCCGGTGAGCCGACCGAGTGTCGGCGCGGGTATCGTCGGCTCCGCCGGCGGCGGGGACTTCCAGTTCGACAACAACATCGCCATCGACAGCTACGACTCTGACGATGGGCCGTACAGCAGTTCCACCGCCGGCAACGCCGAGATCGTCGTCGCGGGCAACCTCACGCTGGCGAACAACCAGCAGATCGACGGCGACGTCGAGGTCGGGAAGAAACTCACCCTGGAGAACAACGCCGACGTCACCGGCAACGCCTCCTACGGCTCTGTCGACCCCGACCCGCCCGGATCGCAGGTGGGTAACTGGGCGAACGACAACGCGACCGTGATCGAGTACGAGTCCGTCGACACGCTGATCGACGCCCGCACGGTCCAGACCCGCGACGAGAACGACAACGACGAGGTCGACGTGGTCTCCGGGGAGTCGATAAACACGTCGTGCTCGTCGTGCACGTTCGAGCAGGGCAACTACTACCTCGAGGACTTCACCCAGAGCGGCACCCCGATCACCTTCGACCCCAACGGCGGCGAGATAAACGTCGTCGTCAACGGCACCGTCAACATGGACGACAGCATCGACGTCGTCGGCTCCGACGGTCGGGTGAACGTGTGGGTCGACTCCGAACAGTCCGGCACGGACGACATCCAGTACGACGGGGCGACGCTCTCGATTCCCGGTGACGAGAGCGACCGCTTCTGGCTGTACGCCGACAAGGACGCGACGGCGCTGTTCCGGGGCAACGGCGAGTTCCGCGGCGTCGTGTTCGGCCCCGGCAGCAGTAGCAACGGGGGGCTCGACGTCGAGATCAAAAACAATGGCGAGTACTACGGCGCCTTCGTCGGGCAGGTCGACGACATCAACAACAACATCGCCCTACACTTCGACGAGGCGCTGCAGGACGCCGAGACGGTGACCGCCACCAGCAGCATCCCCCGTCTGACCTACCTCGTCGTGACCAGTTACGTCGTCGAGGTCGACAGCGACTGACTACCCCGATCTCCGGTGGTGCGGATTTGATCAGTCCGGCAGTGCCCTGTATGAACGCCGGGTCGTGCCACTCAGCTTCGGTCAAATACTTTATTTCTCTTACCGATCGGAAAGTGCGCCGCGGTCCAGGGGGGCGGGGACCGTGGAGTGGGGGTCAGCATGACAGGAGAAGACCGGGGGACGTCGGCGCTGGTCGGGGTCGTCTTGCTGTTCGGACTGGTGGTCGTCGGCAGCGTCGGCGTCCTGCTGATCGGCGGGCAGGTGAACGAGGAGTCGAGACAGCGGGCGGAGACGGTGCGTGTCGAGCAGTCCTTTCTGGAGCTGGGCGCGACGCTGAACGACCTCGCCCGCAGCGAGGGCGGCGAACAGACAGTCGACCTCGACCTGCCACGCAACACGGAGACGGACGGCGCGGTCCGGGAGAGCGCGACGGGACGTATCTGGGTGAACCGGACGAACTTCTCGGCGGCGAAGACCGACACCCTGGTGAACGAGAGCGTCGGTTCGATCCGCTACGACGGCGAGCGGACGGTCGCCTACCAGGCCGGAGCCGTGTTCCGCGGGACCGGCAACGAGACGGTGCTGCTGTCGAACCCCGGGTTCCAGTACTCCGTCAGCACCGACGGGAACAAGCCGACGCTGTCGTTGCCGATCGTCACGACCGTCGGTCCGGACAGGATCTCCAGTGGCGAGGTGCGGGCCACGAAGGTGGCGGCGAACACGCCGGTCAACGACGAGACCATCGTCGAGGACGACCTGGTCTCGATCACGGTCCAGAGCGAGTACTACCTGGGGTGGGCGGCGTACTTCCGGGAACTGGCCGCCCGCAGCGACGTCTCGGACACCGCCGTCACGGTCGATCACTCGCGTCAGACGGCTACCTTCGAGCTGATCGTGCCCGTCACCCGCCAGGCGGTCGCCGGCGGGATCGTCGGCGGCTCCAGCTCGGGGACGATGCGGCTGACGAACTCCGTGAACCTCTCCAGTTACAACTCCTCGAAGTGTCGCTTCGGCGGCGGCTGTGCGTCGACGAAGGACGAGGCCGACATCGTCGTCTCGGGCAACCTCACCCTGCGCAACCAGGCCCACGTCGGCGGTGACGCCGTCGTCGGCGGTACGCTGCGGACGGGGTCGAGCACGAAACTCCCCTGCCCGGGGTCGACGAGTGACGCCGTCATCTGTGGCAACGCCTCCTACGGTGACAGCTGGATCAACAGCAACGGCGGCTCGGGCAAGACGAAGAGTGACCTCGTCGGCAACTGGTACGAGGACAACGCCACGATCGAGGGGTACGAGCCGGTGAACGACATCATCGACGCCCGCGTCAACCGCGCGCTGGACGGCAACGACAACGCCAACGTCTCGGCTATCACGGGCAGGTCCTTCGCGGGGTGTACGAGTCCGTGTACGCTGACCACCGGGACGTACATCGTCGAGGAGATCGTCGAGAGCGACCTCCAGGGCAAGGAACTGCGGTTCGACACCAGCGGCGGCCGGATCGACCTCGTGGTGAACGGGTCGATCGACCTGAAGAAGACCTACCTCAACGTCACCGGCGGCGAGCGCGTGAACGTCTACGTCGACTCCGACAAGTCGGGGCCCTGTGCCCTCAGCGGTGGCGGCGCCGGGTGTGACTTCGAGTACGACGCCAGCAACAACTCGGTGCGTGACGCCTCGGGGTCGATCACCGACAACGCCGCCCACTTCTGGGTGTACACTGACGACAGCGCCGACGCGGTGTTCCGCACCAGCGGCTTCGGCGGCGGCGGCGACCCCGAGTTCACCGGGGTGCTGTTCGGGCCCGGCGCGAGCGACGAACCCGGCGTCAACACCTCGGTGGGCAACTCGATGGTCGTCCAGGGGGCGCTGGTCGGCAACGTGAGCCAGGTAAAAAACTCCGCTGAGATCCGCTACGACCGGCGACTGCACGACAGCAAGACCGTCGTCTCGACGACACGCGTGCCCCGGCTCACCTTCCTCGTCGCCTCGACGTACGTCCTCGCGGTCGAGGACGACTGAGCGGCACAACGACTTTCCGGGCCGCGCCCGACCCCGGTCTCATGGGCGCCGCCGACGACCCCGACGACGTCGACGCGGACGGCGCCGACGCACGCGGGCCGGCGACCGAGGAGTCGTCGGTCGTGGACGCCCGGCCGGCGGACGACGGGGCCACGACGGCGACCGACGACCTGCCGGACGACGCCGACGTGGAGGACGTGCTCGCGGAACTGGAGGCACTGGAGGACACCGTCGACACGCCCGAGGAGCGCCGGCAGGTCCGCCGGGCGATGCGGGTCACCCGCCGGGTGCGCCGGGGACTGTTCGGCGGGGTCGTCCGCGGGTACGACACCGGCGACGTGGCCGAGGCGGTGCTGGGGAGTCTGCTGTTTGGCATCCCCATGGCGGTCGAGGGCGGCACGAACGAGGCGGGTACGTATCTCGCGGCGCGACCGGCCCTGATGGCCGGTACCGCCGCCTTCGCCGTCGCGACGGTGATCGGTATCCTCTACGTGAGCGACATCCAGGACGTTCGCGTCCACGACCCGGTGCTCGGGGTCGTCCCCCGGCGACTCATCGGCGTGGTCGTCGTCTCGTTCGTGACGGCGGTCGTGCTCCTGACCGCCTGGGGACGGGTGGACTGGGTCGACCCCCGACTGGCGCTCGCGACGGTCGTCGTCGCCTTCCTCCCGATGTCGATCGGCGCTGCCCTCGGGGACATCCTCCCCGGGAGCTAGGCCGCCACGGGTCGAGCCGCCGCCGGGAGGGGTGGACGCCGGTGCGACGGGGCCCGACCTCTGCGCCGTCAGGAGACGTGGAACTCCGGGCCGTCGGGGGTGTCCTCCACCTCGACGCCCATCGCCTCCAGGCGGTCGCGGATATCGTCGGCCACCTCGTAGCGGCCCGCCTCGCGCTCGCGCTCGCGGAGTTCGAGCAGCAGTTCGACCGCCTCCCGTGCCAGGCCGTCGTCGGCGTCGGCACCGAGCGTCAGTCCGAGCACCTCCCCGGCCAGTTCGTCGAAGGTCTCGATCGCCCGGCGCAGGCCGACGTAGTCGTACCGCTCGCGGTCACGGTGAGCGTCGACGGCCTCTGTTAGGTCGAGCAGGGCGGCGATGGCCTCGCGGGTGTTGAGGTCGTCGTCCATCGCCGTCGCGAACGCCTCGCGGGTGTCGGCGACGGCCGCTCGCAGGTCGGCGTCGGTCTCGCGGCTGCTTGCGTCCGGCGAGTCGGCGGCGTCGACCGCCCGCTGGTAGGCCCGCTCCAGGCGGTCGACGCGGGTCTCTGCCTCCTCGATCGCCGCGGGGTCGAACTGCAGCGGGGTGCGGTACGACCGCGACAGCAGGAACACTCGGAGCACGTCGGGACCGACCTCGCGGACGGCGTCGTGGACGGTGGTGAAGTTGCGCAGACTGGAGGACATCTTCTCGTCGTCGGTGCGGACCATCCCGACGTGGAGCCAGTGGCGGGCGAACTGCTGGCCCGTGGCGGCCTCGCTCTGTGCGATCTCGTTCTCGTGGTGCGGGAAGACCAGGTCGGAGCCCCCGACGTGGACGTCGATCGTCTCGTCGAGGTGGGTCATGCTCATCGCGGAGCACTCGACGTGCCACCCGGGTCGGCCCTCGCCCCAGGGGGAGTCCCAGGTCTGGCCGCCGGGGTCCTCTGGGGTGCCCGGGTGGTCGGGACCGCGGTGTTCGGCGACCGCCTCTCTGGGTACGTCGCCGGCCTTCCACAGCGCGAAGTCCTGCGGGTGACGCTTCTCCGTGCGCTCGTCGGGGTCGCCCTGGGCCTCGATCTCCTCGATGCGCTGGTTCGAGAGGGCGCCGTACTCCTCGAAGGTGGTGACGTCGAAGTACACCGAGCCGCCGGCCTCGTATGCGTGGCCTGCCTCGATCAGGCGCTCGACGATGTCGATTATCTCGGGGACGTGCTCGCTCACCCGCGGGTAGACGTCCGCCCGCTGCAGGTTCAGGGCGCGCATGTCCCGCAGCAGGTCGGCGATGTAGGTGCGGGCGACGTCGGCCTCGCTGTGGCCGTCCTGCCCGACGCGGGCGACGATCTTCTCGTTGACGTCGGTGAAGTTCTCGACGTGGCGCACGTCGTGGCCCTCGTGTTCGAGCCACCGCCGGAGCACGTCCACCACGACCCACCCGCGAGCGTGGCCGATGTGCGCCGGGTCCGACGTCGTCAGCCCACAGTAGTACAGTAACACCTCGTCCTCGACGTCCAGTGGCTCTCGCTCGCCCGTGAGGCTGTTCGTCACCGAGAGCGTCATCGAACGGGTGTACCCGCGGTCCCGTCTTCAACCCGTCGGAGGTGTGACACCGGGTTCCCCGCGGTGGCCGTCCGGCGACGGCGACCGCTGCCGGTCACTCGGTCACCCGCGGCACCGCCCCGAGGGCGTCCTCGACGGCCCGCAGCGCGTCGGCGCCGTCCCGTCGACCGACGACGACGACGGCGCCGTCCCCGCCGGCGCCGGCCGCCGCGACCGCCACGCCCTCGGCGTCCAGGCGGGCGAGCACCGCCGCGAGTGTCGCCCCGTCGCCCGCCCCGTCGACCACGAGGGCGGTGTGGTCGCCGGCACCCGCGAC
The DNA here is from genome assembly GCA_964402765.1 of uncultured Halobacteriales archaeon. Lineage (GTDB taxonomy): Archaea > Halobacteriota > Halobacteria > Halobacteriales > SW-7-71-33 > SW-7-71-33. The sequence continues at coordinate 19,541 of CAYODS010000021.1, read as the reverse complement.
GACCGCGCTGTCGCCGACGGCGAGGAGGCGTTCGGCGTCGGCCCCGCCGTCGTCGCCCTCGACGACCCCGACGCCGGTGACCATGCGGACGCTGCGGCCGGCGTCGGTGCGCTCGACGGAGAGCGCGTCGGCGTACCGCCGGAGGGCGGCCGCGACGGCCTCCAGGTCGTCGTCGGTCGCGCCGACTGCCTCGGCCAGCAGGCGGGCGGCGGCGGTGTGGTTGACGGCGCCGGCGGCGAGCGCGGTCCGCAGTGCCGGCCGACGGCGGACGGCCTCCCGGGTTCGCTCTGCGAGTGATGCCATCGGTGGAGGCGGCGGGGGGCGGCGAGTAAAGCGATTCGGTCCGGGGCGACGGGCCGGAAGAGCCGCCGGACTACCGGAACAGGAAGAAGAGGGCGGCGCCGACGGCGACGACGGCGACGGCGGCGCCGACGGCGACGACCGGGTCGGCGACGAGCGCGACGGCGCCGGCCGCGACACCGACGGCACACACCGCCAGCAGGGCGACGGCGGCGGTCACGGTGTCGACACCGCTGTCGGTCGACAGGCGCTCGCTGTCGACGGGGCTTTCGTCGGCGCCGGCACCACCGTCGCCGGTCGCCGCGCTCGCCGTGGGGGCCCCCCCGTCGCTGGCGCGGGTGGCGCCCGCGGCTGTGGTGGCGGCGGGCGGGGTGAGCGTCACGGCGACCTCGCTGCCGTCGGCGCCGTAGCCGGTCTCGACCGTCAGCAGACCGGCGACGGGTGCGGTGACTGCGTCGACGTCGGCGACGATCTCGACCGTCTCGTCGCGGGGGACGTGGGGGTTGGTCTCCGCGAGGGTGGCGACGCCGGCCAGCGCGTCGTCCAGGCGGAGGTGGACGTGGGCGTCCCGCCCGCGGTTGGAGACCTCGATCACGAACGGGCCGTCCGTCTCGAACTCCTCGGGGGCGGCGACCTCGTGGAGTGTGCCCTCACTGACGGAGACGGCGAGTCGGTCCACGGCGCTACGCGGAGGCCTCCTCTCCCTCCTCTCGCATGTCCGGCGGGAGGAGGTTCGGGATCCCCTCCTCGATGGGGTACGTCTCGCCGCAGTCGGTGCACCGCAGCGTGCCCTCGGTCACCTCCTCGCCGTCGCGCTCCTCGACCTTCAGTTCGAGGTCGGCCTTGTCGAGCGGACAACAGAGGATGTCCATCAGTTCCTCCTTCACGCTGGATCACCGATCATGCCCCGAGCGTGGCACGCAGCGACAAAAAGCGTGGGGGTCACGGCCCGAGCGTCGGACGGGCGGCAGTGTCGCCGCTGGCGAGGGTCGTGACAGTCCGGATCAGCGACAGACGTTTCAGTCCAGGCCTGGTATATAAATGAAGGAGTATGCGGGTGGCCCTCGAGTGGACACCGACGACCACCCACGTCGGGCTGTACCTCGCGCTCGCCCGGGGCTGGTACGCAGAGCACGGGCTCTCCGTCACGCTGGCCTCGTCGGGGCGCGGCGAGGACGACTGCGTGCTGGCGCCGGCGGGCGACGTCGCCAGAGGGGACGCCGACGTCGGCGTCGGCCCGACCGAGGGGCTGGTCCGCCAGGTCGCGCACCCGGAGCGCACCGACCTCGTCGCCGTCGCCGCCGTCGCCCAGCGTGACACCAGCGCGGTGGGGGTGCTCGCCGACTCCGGCGTGGGGCGCCCACGCGACCTCGACGGGTGCACCTACGCCGCCTTCGCCACGCGGTTCGAGCCGCCGGCCGTCACCGAGTTGATCCGCGCCGACGGCGGCACCGGCGACCTCGACGTCGTCCGTCCCGACGCGATGGACGTACCGGGCGTGTTGCTCACCGGCACGGCCGACGCGACGTGGGTGTTCCCGTACTGGGAGGGGCTGCTCGCCGAGCGCGGCGGCGTCCCGCTGCGGTCGTTCCCGTTCCGGGAGTACGCCGTCCCGCACGGCTACGGTCCGGTGCTTTTCGTCCGGCGGGACACGGACGTCTCGCCCGACGAACTCGAGTCGTTCCTGGCTGCCGTCGCCCGCGGGTACCGCGCTGCCGCGGCCGACCCCGTCGCGGCGGCGAACGACCTGGGCCGCGTGGCGCAGGGGCCTCACCTGGACGACCGCCAGTTCCTCCGCGAGAGCGCCCGCCGGTTCGTGCCCAACCTGCTCGACGACGAGGGCAGGTGGGGCCGGATGGACCGCGACCGCTGGGAGGCGTACGTCCGGTGGCTACGTGGGGCCGGCGTGCTCGACACCCTCGAGGAGCCGCTCGACCCGACGACGCTCGACTTGGCGACCCTGTACACGAACGACTACCTCCCCGGGTGACGGTCCCGTCTCCCGGGGTCGCCAGCGTCTTCTCGCCGGCGCCCCACGCCGCGCACATGACGCTCACCGTCGCACTCGACTGGACGCCCAACACGAACCACCTGGGGCTGTTCGTCGCCGCCGCCCGCGGGTGGTTCGGGGAGCGCGGCCTGGACGTGGACCTGTTCTCGCCCGCCAGGGACGGCTACGCGAAGACCCCCGCCAAGCGCGTCGCCACCGGCGAGGCCGAACTCGGGATCGCCCCCTCCGAGAGCGTCATCAGCTACGCCACGCACCCCTCGTACGACGACCTCGTCGCCGTCGCCGCGGTCGCACAGCGGGACACCAGCGCGATAAGCGTCCTCGCGGACTCCGAGGTGGAGCGTCCCCGCGAGTTGGACGGGCGCACCTACGCCTCATACGGCGCCCGCTTCGAGGAGGACATCGTCGCCGAACTGATCCGCGCCGACGGCGGCGACGGCGAGTTCGACACCGTCGAACCCGAGATGCTGGCGGTCCCCGACGTACTGCTGTCGGGCGAGGCGGACGCGACCTGGGTGTTCACCCCCTGGGAGGGGCTGCTCGCCGAGCGATCGGGCACCCCCCTGCGGCACTTCGGGCTGGACGAGTACGGCGTCCCGTACGGCTACACGCCACTGCTGCTCGCCCACCCCGACACGCTCGAAGAGCGGGGCGAGGCGATCGCCGACCTGCTCGCGGCCGCGGACCGGGGCTACCGGGTCGCCGCCGACGACCCTGAGGGAGCGGCCGACGACCTCGCCCGCGTCGCCGAGGGGCCACACCTCGACGACCGGGAGTTCCTCCACGAGAGCGCCCGCCGGCTCCGGAACGCCGTCACCGACGACGGCGAGTGGGGCCGGATGGACCGCGGGCGGTGGGCCACCTTCGTGGACTGGCTACTCGAGCACGACGTGCTCACGAACGTGGCGGGCGAGCCGCTCGACCCCGACGCCCTGGACGTGGACGCCCTGTTCACCAACGAGTACCTGCCAGACTGACCGTCGCTACTCGAAGGGGTGGACGAGTTCGACGGTGTCGGCGCGGTCGGGACCGACGCCGACGGCGTACAGCTCGGCGCCGAGTTCCCCGACGACGTACGCCAGGTACTCGCGGGCGGCGCCCGGGAGCGCGTCGTACCCCTCCGTCGCGACCGAACTCCAGTCGGTCTCGGGCCAGCCGTCGAACGACCGGTAGACGGGCTCGCAGTCGGCCCAGTGCTCGGTCGCCGCCGGCGGCGTGAGCAGTTCCTCGCCGTCGCGCTCGTAGGCGTGGCAGACGCGGACGGTGTCCAGGCCGGCCAGCGTGTCGACGTGGTTGACGGCGACGCCGGTGAACCCACAGACGCGGTCGGCGTGCCGTAGCACCGGCACGTCGAGCCAGCCGACCCGCCGGGGCCGGCCGGTGACGGTGCCGTACTCGCCGCCGCGCTCGCGGATCCGCTCGGCAACTTCGCCGTCGAGTTCGGTCAACAGCGGCCCCGTGCCAACCCGGGAGGTGTACGCCTTCACCGCGCCGACGACCTCCCCGCGGCCGACCCTGGTGACGCCCAGGCTCGACCCCGTGGCCGCGTAGCCCGCCGAGGGGTTCGAGGAGGTCACGTACGGGTACGTGCCGTGGTCGATGTCCAGGCCGGTGCCCTGGGCGCCCTCAAGCAGTATCCGGTCGCCAGCCTCGCGCCGGGCGGCGAGGTAGCGCTCGGCGTTGACGGTGAGGTCCTCCTCGTGCAGTCGCTCGCCGTAGGCGGCCAACTTCTCGTACAGGGCGTCCACGTCGAACATCTCGGGGTGTTCGGAGAGGTCCACGTCGAACACCTCGCCGGCGAGTGCCCGTTTCGTGGGGACGACGTACTCCAGGCGCTCATGCAGCAACTCGGGATCGAGCAGGTCGCCGACCCGCACGCCCCGACGCCCGACCTTGTCCTCGTAGGTGGGGCCGATGCCCCGCCCCGTCGTCCCGGCCTCGACGCCCTCGTCGCTCTTTGCGGCCTCCTCGGCGCCGTCCAGCACCCGGTGGTACGGGGCGATGACGTGTGCCCGGCGGGCGACCCGCACGTCGGGGTCGAGTCCACGCTCGCGGAGGTCGTCGAGTTCCGAGAACAGCGTCTCGGGGTTGACCACACAGCCGGGCCCGAGCAGACCGACGGTGCCGCGGACCGCGCCGCTGGGGACGAGCGACAGTTTGTACTCCTCGCCGCCTGCGACGACCGTGTGGCCGGCGTTGTCCCCGCCCTGGTAGCGGACCACCACGTCGGCCCGGTCGCCGTAGCTGTCGACGACCCGGCCCTTGCCCTCGTCGCCGAACTGCGTGCCGACGATGGTGACTATCACGCCGTGCCGTTTCCGCGGGCCGGACATACGGATTTCGGTCCCTCGACCGCCGGACACCGGACCGTTTATTACTCCGGCGCCAGAAGTTAGACGGAACGTCGACGCGGGCGGAGGGTCCCAGGGAGACGGCAACCTTTAAGCGGGCAGAAAGAATAGTTAGCAAGTGGCATGATCGATCGTCTCGAGAAGGAGGTAGACATGCTCGAACGTCACCTCCAGGTGCTGCGGATGGTCATCGAGAACGAGCCCATCGGCATCGTGAAGATGTCGAACGAGACCGGCTACCCCCACCACAAGGTCCGCTACTCCCTGCGGGTACTCGAGGAGGAGAGCCTCATCGAGCCGTCCAGCCAGGGGGCGATCACGACCGAGGACACTGAGGAGTTCGTCGACGACCTCGACGAGAAGATGGACGACATCATCGGCACGCTCGAGGACATGAAGTTCGTCGACGCCGAGACGGTCTCCTCGGACTAGAGGTCCGGCACGCGGAGGTGGAACTCCTCGTCGGAGCCGACGGCGACCAGACACAGGTGGTAGCCACGCTTGCGGGACAGTTTCACGTAGCTCTCCTTCGAATTGCGGCTCAGGATGGAGTCGGCGGTGGCCTCCTCGGCGGCGTCGCGGGCGCTGCCCGAGAAGTAACTCTCGGTCACCGAGAAGGCGGCCGCGAGGTCGGCGTCCTCGCCGACGCGACTGGCGCTGTCGCGCAGTCCGACGACCATCTCCTCGGTCGCCGGGTCCCGCGAGGCGTTTATCCGCGCCACGACCAGGGGTCGCTCGTGGGCGTCCCGGACGACCACGTCGAAGACCACCTCCTCCTCGCCGTCCTCGCTCTCGACGACGACCGTCGACCGCAGCTCCGCGCGGTCGATCGAGGGCAAGGCGTCGTACAGGTCACGCAGGGCGTCCTGGGTGCCCGTCTCGCGGATCTCGAACAGCAGATCGCGGACGAGCCACTCGAAGAAGCGGTACTCGATGCGACCCTCGATGAACTCCCGGAACGGCTGGCCGTCGACCGTCGCTGCCCGGTCGTCGAACGGCGTGTGCACGTCGACCCGGAGGTTCTCCTCGACGGCGCCTCGCTCGACGCCGGTGTCGTCGTGGGCGGCCGACAGCGTCGGCGCCCCGCGTGACCCGTACCGCAGCAACAGCGTCGTCTCCGCGAGTGCCGTCTCCGGGCTCATGTCCCGCCCACCGGACGCGCTCGCGTCCGACTGCTCGGCGTCCGGGGTCGTGCCGTCGCCGTCGTCGTCGCCGTCGGTCTCCGAGGCGGTCGTCGCCTCCCCGGCGGCGTCTTCCCGCGTGCCGCCGCCGGACTCCAGGCGCTCGACGGTCCGGTCGAGTCGCACCACGGTCCGGCGGAGGTCCCCGAGGTCGGCGGCGATGTCCTCGACCTCGGCGCGGAGCCCCTCGTGGGCCTCGCGGGCACGCTCGTCGGCCGCCTCCAGGTCGGCCGCCCGCTCGCGCAACTCCTCCAGGCGGCGCTGGTGCTCCTCGATGCGGTCCCGGAGGTCCGCCGGCACTCCCCCGCCGCCACCCGCGGCGCCTGGACCGTCGCCCGCGTCCCGGGCGCTCCCGGCGGGAGCGTCGCGCCCACCGGCCGGTGCCGTGCCCCTGCCGTCGCCCCGCTCGTCGGGCGTCGCGCCGTTCGCGGGAGGCGTGTCGCCCCCGGCGGGCGCAGCGTCGCTCGGGGCGCCAGTCGGGTCCGCGCCGGCGTCCGTCGCCCGGTCCGCACGGGTCTCGGCGGTGTCGGTGTCGCCACCGTGCACCGTGTCGCCGGTCGGCCCGTCAGCGGGGGCCGTGCCCGTGCCCGTGTCCGTCACCCCGCCGGTGTCCGTGCCGGTCGCCCTGTCGGGGTCCGCCCCCGTCGCACCACCGTGGTCTGCGGTGTCGTCCGGGCCGGTCCTGTCGTCGTCCTCGGGGTCGAGGTCGGAGTAGAACTCGCGCTCGGGGTCGGTGCTGCCCGTCCTGCCGCCGGGCCGGGTGCCGTAACTCGTCGAGGAACCGTACTCCGTGTCCCGGTCCCGGCCGGACCGGTCGGGGTCGGAGTCGTCGCCGGGGTCGCGCCCGGCCTCGCCGGCGTGGGTCGGCTGTGTGCCGGTGCCGGGGTCGGCGTCGCGTGACGTCGTCCCGACGGTCCGGGTGGAGCCCACGTCCGTGGGGGCGTCCTCGACGGAGTCCGCCGAGTCCGGTGCCTCGATGCGTCGGGTCCCGTCCTCCCCCGTCGACGGGTCGTCGCCGGACGGGTCGTACACGTCCGTGTCGGTCGTGGTGCTCGCGGCGGTGCCGGCCGACGAGTCGCCGTCCCGGCCCGGCAGGTCGACCACCTCGAGATCGACGGCGTACACCTGGTAGATGCCGACCTCGTCGTCGGCGCGGTCGAGTGCCTCGTCGCCGGTTATCAGGCGGTCGCTGTTGCCGACGAACGCGACCGGCGCGGAGTGCTCGCCGTAGTAGGCGACGTAGTAGTCGCCGCTGAGGACGTTCTCGGAGAGTTCCAGGTAGCCCGCGAACCCGCCGGACCCGAGCGTTTGGTGGGCCTGCGAGACGGGCGTGTCTTCGGTGTAGTACCGCTCCTCCGGGTCGGCGTCGGCGGCGAGCATCGCCATCAGCAGGGCGACGCCGGGGTCCGGCGCCGACCGGGCGACGGCGTCGGCGCCCTCGAAGTCCTCGATCCGGCCGCCGTGTACCCCCAGGATCGACCCGTTGAGCATCGCGAACCAGGCGGTGCCGGCGGCCGACTCGACGACGCCGGAGAACCCCTGGTCGGCGAGCGAGCCCACCCCGTCGAGTCCCTCGACCGGGCGCTCGCTCCAGTTCGCGACACGGTCCCGGACGCGTTGGTCCATACCTCGCCCAGGCGTCCGGTCGACAAAAAGGTGTGACCTCCTCAGATCTTGCTCTCGGCGTCGTCCGCGAGTTCCTCCATGCGCTTGCCCAGGCGACCCGCCGAGGAGAACTCGCCGTCGCTCATCGCCCCCGCCAGCGCGTTGCCAAGCACGAACACGGCGTGTTTGTGCTCGCTCTTTGACTTGTGGACGTCGTCTGGGGTGACGTCAAGTCCCTCGTACGGCTCGAAGATGCCCTCCTCCACCTCGTCGCGCGACTGGAAGTACTCCATGATTATGACCATCTGCTCGTGCAGCTCCAAGAGTTCGTCCTTGTGCATAGTTGTACCCAGAGGAGCTTCGGATTTAACTGTTGTGACGGAACGTGGTACGGAGTCACAGGGATAGGGCGGCGATCGATTCGCTCTCTGAGTCCAGACGAGTTATGTGGGCTCCCCGCCTGGTCCGGGGCGTGTCGGGGATCGTCTTCTTCTACACGGAGGCACACGACGCCGTCGTCGAGTTCTACAGAGAGCGACTGGACGCGGAGACGTGGCTCGAACAGCCCGGGTGTACGGTACTCACCCACGACGACTTTCGGTTTGGCTTCTGTGATCGTGACCGCACGGACGACTGTGGCGTGGTCACCTTCTACTACCCCGAGCGGGCGGACGTGGACGCCATGCACGAGCGACTGTCCGACGTGGCCCGCGGGCCACCCGAGGAGAACGAGACGTACGACATCTACCAGTTCTTCGCCGAGGACCCGGACGGTCGCACGGTCGAGGTACAGACGTTCCTCCACCCGCTGCCGTGACCGCACTCACTCGCCGAAGGCGCCACTGGCGCTCTCGCCGTCGCCGTCCGCCGGGGCGGGCGCGGCGCCCTCGCTGGCGTCGGGCACGCGGGGCAGTCGCAGGGTGACGACCGACCCGTCCGGGTCGTTCGGCTCGAAGCCGAGCGTGCCGCCGGACTTCGTCACCGCCCAGTTGACGAGCCACAGTCCCACGCCGCTTGCGTGGGTCAGCTGTGTCTCGCCGCCCTCGGTGAGCACCTCCTGCTCGGTCTCGGGCAGGCCCGGTCCGCGGTCGGCCACGCTGACGACACCGTTGTCCTCGGCGGCGTCGACCGTCACCGTCACCGTCGGCGTCTCCTGGTCTGAGTGGACGACGGCGTTCTCGACCAGCTCCTCGACGGCGGCCCGCACCGACTGGTAGGACCTGACGGTGACGGGCTCGCGGACGACCACCCGGAGGTCCGCCCCGGGGTGGCGGCGCTCGACCTCGTCGACGGCCCACCGCACGAGCGCGACGGCGTCCCTGGGAGTGGCGGAGCCGGCGTCGGGGTCGATCGCGTCGGCGAACCGGCGCACGTCCTGGCTGACGTGGACCAGGTCCTCCGCCGTCTCGCGGATGCGTTGCAGGTGTTCGGCGGTCTCGTCGTCGGCCACCGCCAGTCCGGCGTCGGCCCGGCCCATCACGACGTTCATACCGTTGCGGATGTTGTGCCGCAGTACGCGGTCGAGCACCGCCACGCGCTGCTCGCGGGAGCGCCGGCCAGTGAGGTCACGGACGACGACGACGAACCCCTCGCCCTCCGCCAGCGGCGCGGCGCCGACCGAACAGCGTCGCTCGGTCCCCGTCGCCGTCTCGATCGTCACCTCGATGTCCCCGGACTCGTCGTCGGCCGCGTGCCGCTGGAGTCGCTGGTAGTCCTCGAACACCAGGCCGGCACGGGCGCCGACCAGCCGCTCGCGGTCGTACCCGGTGACGTCCTCGGCGGCGGCGTTGACGTCCTCGAAGCGTCCCTCGGCGTCGACGACACAGACCGGGTCGACCGACGCCTCGAACACCGCCTCGTAGCGGCGCACCTCCCGGTAGCGGTCGGTGACGTCCTCGACGAGCACCGTGAGCCCGTCGCCGTCGTCCTCCGGGAAGGCACGAAACTGCACGCGACGCCCGTCCGACAGCGTGACGACGGTCTGTCCGACCTCGCTCTCGGCGACCGCCGCGTGGACCGTCTCGGGCAGGTCCGTGTCGGTCACGCCCGGCACCGCGTCCCAGAACACCTCGCCCGTGAGGTCCTCGCCGTCTGCCAGCAGTCGCCCCGTCGCCGCGTTCGCGTACGTCACCCGCCAGTCCCCGTCCAGCGCGAACACCGGCCGGTCGACCCTGTCGAGAGCCGCCACGACCCCAGACTCCCCGCCCATCGTCTCGTCTCGTCTTGATTAATCAAGGGCAGCGTCCTAAACGTTGGGACCCCGGCGATCGCGACGCCCGGCCGGCGGCGAGCGTGTCGAGCGGTCCCTGGCGAAATTCCCGGCCGATACCGGTGCTCTAATGTGCGCACGCGCGCTCGCGCGAACCATGAGTGACCGTGCGGATCCACCACCGGACGCCGGTGGCGGGGCCGACACCCCTGGCGACGAGGCACCGGACCGGCCCGACGACGTGGACGTAACGAGCGAGGACGCCGCGCCGTTCGACTTCGACGACGTGAGCGTCGTGATGGGCACGTACAACGAGGCGGCGGCGATCCCCAGCGTGCTCGGGGACATCGACCGCGTCACGGACGGACGGGCGGAGGTCGTCTGCGTCGACGGCTCCTCCGACCGCACGCCGGAGATCGCCCGCGAGCACGGCGCCCGTGTCATCGAGCAGGAGCCACAGGGCTACGGCGTCGCCGTCGAGCGCGCGCTGCGGGAGGCGTCCCGGCCCGTCGTCGTCACCACCGACTGCGACGACACCTACCCGATGGAGCGGCTCCCCTGGTTGCTCGAACTGGTCAACGACGGCGCCGACGTGGTGAGCTGTGACCGCCTCTCCGGCGGCGCCGACCCGATGCCGGCGCTGAACCGCCTCGGCAACCACCTGTTCGCGCTGGGAGCGAGCGCCCTGATCGGCACCCGGGTCCACGACGTGACCACCGGGATGCGCGCCTACCGGAAGGAGGTGATCGACGCGATCGACTGGACCGAGAACACCGGGCTGTCGGCCGAACTCCTCTTGCGACCCGCGATGCGTGGCTACGACGTGCGCGAGACGCCGATCGACTACCGCGAGCGCGCCGGCGAGACCACCCTCGACCCGCTCACGGGGGGTGCCGCCATCGGCTACTCGATCGCGACGGTCTGTGCCGAGGAGCACCTGCGGCGACTGTTCTGAACCGCCGGGCTTTCGGCGAGCGGTGACCACGGGCGGCCATGGCAGACCCTGACGGCGTCCGCCGGGCGTACGACGACCTCGCGGAGACGTACGCCGCACAGCGGTCGACGGACGAGCGAGCGACGGCCATCCTGGAGGAGTTCATCGCCGACTGGTCGCCCGACCGGGTGCTCGACGCCGGGTGTGGGCAGGGCGACCCGGTGCTGGCCCGCGTCGAGGAGACGGCGACCGGCGTCGGCCTGGACGTCTCCCGCGAGATGCTGCGGCTGGCGAGCGCGTCGGTCGCGGGGCCGCTGGTGCAGGGCGAGATGACCCGCCTGCCGTTCGCCGCCGACACCTTCGACGCCGTCGTCGCCTACTGGTCGCTGATCCACGTCCCCCTGGCGGACCACTCCACCGCGACCGAGGAGTTCGCCCGCGTCCTCCGGCCCGGCGGGCGCGTGCTGCTGTGTGAGGGGCCGGAGGAGTGGGTCGGCGAGAACCCCGACTGGCTGGACAGCGGCGTCGAGATGGCCTGGGAGATCGCCGGCGTCGAGCGGACCCGCGGTCAGCTGCGCGAGGCGGGCCTCCGGGTCACGGCGTCGTGGGGCGCCGCCGAGCGACTCGCCGACGACGCCGACGACGCCGACGACGGGGACGCCGACGCGCCGGACTGGGTGTTTCTCGCCGCGGAACGGTCGTAGGCGGTCAGGAGTCCTCGACGACCGCGATCGTGGAGTTCATCCGGGCGTCGGGCAGTCGCGGGTCCGGGCGGTCGGGGAGGTAGGTGCCCTCCAGGCCGCAGTCGGTCACGAGCGGGCAGACCGACCGCTCGGGCGGCCACAGCACCTGCACGCCGCCGTCGTGCGGGCGGGCGTCGAGTTCCTCCCGGTAGGTGAGCGTGGCGCCGTCCGGGGTCGAGAAGGTGACTGTGGCGGCGACCTCGCGTGGCGCACCGAGCGCGACGGCGCCCTCGGGCACCGTCACGCTGCGCTCGCCCACCTGCAGGCCGACGATCCGGGCACGCTCGCCGGTGACCCGCCAGGTGAGCGTCACCCGGTCCGGGTCCTCCGCCAGGCCGACCGCCCGGTCGACGCCCTCGTCGGTGGTCAGGCGGGCCGACACGCTGCGGGCGCGGTCAGGTACCCGCACCGTCGTCTCGACCTCGACCGCGGGGCCGGCGCGGGCCGACAGCGGGACGAGTCGCGGTTCGACACGGTCGGCTGGGTCCGGCGTCCACTCGCCGCGGTAGGTGAACCGGTAGAGCCGGCGGTCGGACGCCTCGGCGACGGCGAAGTCACCCGCCGGCCCGCGGTCGCGGGCGTAGACGACGGGGCCCTCCAGCCCGCCGTCGGGCGCGACCGAGTTGCGCAGCGACTGGAACGGGTGGTTGAGCCAGGGACCGTACGCCGAGGGGACGAACACCAGCGCCCGGTCGAACTCCCGCTGTAGCGGCTCGTAGGTCTCCTCGTAGCGGTCGGTGTAGGCGGCGTGGTCGGCGTACGGCCCGTCGAGGGCGGCGGCCTGGAGTCCGCCCGCCGAGACGAGCGCGACCACGAGGACGACCCCGAGAGTCACCCGCCGGGCCCGTTGCCCCGCCGGCGCGAGGTCGCGGAGGCGGTGCCACCCCGCCAGCGCGCCGCTCGCGCCGAAGACCGCCAGCACGGGTAGCGTGTCGAAGTGGTAGAACGGGCCGAACCCCGACAGGAACCCGTCGGTCGGGTCCGCCAGGTCGCCAAGCACGTTGTAGGTCCCCCAGAAGTAGACGTTGCCCGCGATCACGCTGACCGCGACGCCCACCAAGAGCAGGCGGACGCCGACGGCGTCGAGTCGCTCGACCGACCGGGCGAGCGTCGGGTGGCCGTCCCCCTCGCCGCTCGTGGAGTCACCGGCCGCCCCCGGATCCCGGTCCCGGCCGAGGAGGACCCGCGCGAGGCCGACGAGCGCGAGCAGTGTGCCAAGCGGCGGGGCGACGGTCCAGCGGGTGGCGAACTCCCACAGCAGGACCGCGGTCGAGCGCAGCGCCAGCGCCGGCGTGTAGTCGATCGCGTGGTCGAGGACGCGCCGGCGGCCGAACCCCAGGCCGTCGCGGGGGGCGAACGCCTCGAACGGGAACGTCAGCAGCGACCCCGTCACGAGGGCGTTGTACCACAGCGCGACGCCGACCAGCGCGAGTGCCGGCGCCGCCACCGCCCCGACCCGGGCGACCGTCGTCAGGGGGGCGCCCGACGACCCGGGATCCACCCACCGCCGCCCCGCCAGCCAGAGCCGCCACAGCGAGTGGACGACGAACGGCGCGGCGAACAGCACGGCGGTGTACGGCCGGGCGAAGCCAGCGAGGCCGACGGCCACACCCGCGAGAACGGCCCACGAGACGGCCCGCCGGCCGCTCACCCGCACGGAGCGGACGTACGCGAGGGCGAAGGTCAGGTTCAGAAGCGTCGTCGGGGCGTACGGGAGAAACGTCGCCGAGGTGAACAGGAAGGCGGGTGTCGCCCCGAGCAGGCCGGCGGCCAGGAGTCCGGTGCGGCGGTCGAAGGCGGCGGCCGCGAGCGCGTAGGTGAGCGCGGCGTTGCCGGCGGCCACGCCGGCGAGCGCGAGCCGTGCGCTCCCGAGCAGGTCCCCGATGGCGAAGACGGCGGCGGGCACGGGCGCGTACCGGGGGGTGAGCCGCCCCTCGTCGGCGAGAAAGAACCACGGGCGGACGGCGCCGGGTTCGCGTGGCGTCATGTCGATCCGGCCCGACAGCAGCAACTCGGCCTGCTGGCGGTAGACGCCCTCGTCGTGGTTCACCGAGCCGTACGGGAACAGCTCGACGGCGAGCCACAGGACGAGACCGCCGACGCCCACCGCGAGGAGGGTGGCCGCCAGGCGGGCGCGGCGGGCCGTGAAGTCGTCAGGCGCCATCCTGGCTGTCGGGAGCGGAGCGCGTTCCGTCGCCCGGGTCGTCGCCCCCGGAGGGGCGCGGCCGCGGGAACCAGGCGAGGTCGTGGTCTGCGACGACCTCGACGGCGACGGGCGTGCCCCGCTCCAGGCGGTCGGTGTGGTTGTGGGCGCACTCGACCACGCCGTCGTCGTTGAGGTCGACGCGGTACTTCACCGTCGGCCCGAGGTACTGCCGGCCGACGACGCGACCGTCGGCGTCCTCCGGCGGGGCGGCGCGGGCGGCCACGTCGTCCGGACGGACGAGCAGGTCGACGGTGGACCACTCGTACTCCGGGCCGAGACCGTACACGCGGTCGGTGGTGACGCTGCCGAGGGCGGTCTCGACGGTGTCGCCGACGACACTCCCGGGGACGAAGGAGGCGTGGCCCAGGAAGTCGGCGACGAACCGGGACTCGGGGTGCTGGAACACCCGCTCCGGGTGGCCCACCTGTTCGAGGGCGCCGTCGTGCATCACCGCGACGCGGTCGCCGATCGACAGCGCCTCTTCCTGGTCGTGGGTGACGGAGACGGCGGTGACCCCCGCCTCGCGGAGGATCGCCCGGACCTCCTCGCGGGTGCGCTCCCGGAGGTCCACGTCGAGGTTCGAGAACGGCTCGTCCAGCAGCAACACAGAGGGTTCGGGCGCGAGCGAGCGGGCCAGCGCGACCCGCTGTTGCTGGCCGCCGGAGAGCTCGTCCGGGTAGGCGTCGCGCTGGTCCGCCAGACCGACGAGCGAGAGCAGGTCGTCGACGCGAGCCGCGCGCTCGTCGGCCGGGCGGTCGGTGAGGCCGAAGCCGACGTTCTCGGCGGCGGTCATGTGCGGGAAGAGGGCGAACTCCTGAAACACGACGCCGACGTCGCGCTCCTCGGCGGGGACGAACGTCTCGGGGGTGGCGACGGGTTCGCCGCCCACCCGCACCTCGCCGGCGTCCGGGCGTTCGAGGCCCGCTATCAGCCGCAGCGTCGTCGTCTTTCCACACCCGGAGGGCCCGACGAGGGTGAGCAGTTCGCCCTCCCGTACCGACAGCGAGAGGTCCTCGACGGCCGCCGTCGCGCCGAACCGCTTCGTCACCCCGTCGAGCGACAGCGCCGTCGGCTCCGTCTCCGCGGGCGGTCGCGCCCACCCGTGGGGGGCGCCCGTCTCCTCGCCCGCGTCGCCGCTCGCCGCGTTCTCGCGGTGCCCGGTGGTCGCGCGTTCGGCGCCGCCGTCGGTCTCGCGGTCGCGCCGGTCGGGGTCCTCACCCGACATCGCCACCCTCCGTGCGGACGAGGACGTACATCGACAGCGCGGAGACGCCCAGGAGGATGAGCGCGGGGACGGCGGCGTAGCCGAAGTAGCCGTCGGCCTGCACGCTCCAGATGTGTGTCGCCAGCGTGGTGAACCCGGCGGGCCGCAACAGAAGCGTCGCGGGCAACTCCTTCATCGTCGTCAGGAAGACCAAGGCGGCGCCGGCCACCAGTCCGGGGGCCACGAGCGGCAGGGTCACCCGCCGGAACGACCCGAGTCGACCGACGCCCAGCGAGCGAGCGGCCTCGGGGAGGCTGGGGTCGACGCCGAGGATCGAGGCGCGGGTGGCGCCGACCGCCTGCGGGAGGAAGCGGACGACGTAGGCGAACACCAGAAGCGGCAACAGGACGAGCCCCTGCCGGTAGAGGTCCCCGCCGTAGCGGGCGCCGAAGAACACCAGCGCCAGCCCGAGCACCACGCCGGGCACCGCGTAGCCGACCCAGGTGGCGCGCTCGACCAGGCCTGCCAGACGGGAGTCCCCGCGGGCGGCGACGTAGGCGACCGGCAGGCCCGCCACCGCGGTGATGGCGGCGGCGGCGGCGGCGACGGTGACGCTGTTCACCGCGTAGGAGGGGCGGAAGGCGAGTGCCGCTCCCGTCGAGGCGGCGTCGCGGACGAGCCACAGCGACAGCACCGCCAGTGGCACCGCCAGGGCGACCCCGACGACGGCGGCGGGCAGAAGCATCGCCGCCCAGCGCCACCGACCGAGGCGGACGCGGTCGGTCGAGCGCCCGCCGGTCGAGTGCACGGGGGCGTCCGAGCCGAGGCGGGACTCGACCGCGAGGATGACCGCGGTGACGGCGACGAGCTGGACCGACAGCGCCGCGGCGAGGTCGGTGTTGAACGCGCGCTGCTCGACGAAGATCACCCGGGTGAACACGTCGTAGCGGAGGATCGCGGGAGTACCGAAGTCAGAGAGGGTGTACAGCGCGACCAGCAGGGCGCCGGCGCCGACGGCGGGCCGGATCCGTGGGGCGGTGACCCGCCGGAACGTCGCCAGGCGGCCGTGACCGAGGGTGCGGGCCGCCTCCACGAGGGAGTCGTCCATCGACACGAGCGCCGCCCGCGCGGTGAGAAAGACGTATGGGTAGGTGTACAGTGTGAGCACGAGCGTGGT
Source organism: uncultured Halobacteriales archaeon (assembly GCA_964402765.1). Taxonomy (GTDB): domain Archaea; phylum Halobacteriota; class Halobacteria; order Halobacteriales; family SW-7-71-33; genus SW-7-71-33. The sequence goes on along the minus strand of CAYODS010000021.1, from coordinate 3,620 downwards.
CCCCTCCAGGCCGGTGACCTCGGGCACGCGGGGTAGTCCGAACGACGTGAGTGCGCCGTTGAGGGTGCCCGACCGGCCGAACGCCGACACGAAGGCGAACGCGCCGATGTACGACGGCACCACCAGCGGCAGGGCGATCGCGACGGTCCAGAACCGCCGGAACGGCATGTCGGTGCGGACGACGAGGTATGCGAGTGGCACCCCGATCAGCGTCGAACAGGCGGTGACGAGCGCGACGAGGACGAGACTGTTGCGGAGGACGGCGACTGCGGTGGGGCGAAGTAGCATCGACAGTCCCTCGACGCCGGCGTCGACGGCGGCGGCCCCGAGCCACAGAAGCGGCGACAGGACGGCGGCGGCGACCGCGCCCGCGAGCAACACGAGGCCGGTCGGCAGGTCCGTGCCGGCGGTGCCGGCCCGGGACTCGTCGGCGGGCGCCCCCCGGGTCGTCGTGTCCGTCGCCATCTCACCGGGTCACAGCAGTCCCACGTCCCTAAGTAGGTCGATCGTCGGTTCGAGGTCCGACAGCCGCGTCAGGTCGAGTTCCGGCGGGTCCAGTTCCTCCAGGGAGGGGAGCCGCTCGAGGGGTTCGACCTCGGGGATCGCAGGGTACTCGAAGGTCCGCGAGACGGCGAAGTACTCCTGGGCCTCCGCCGAGAGGAGGTGGCGGACGAAGGTGCGTGCCTGGTCGGGGTCGCTCGCGGTGTCGACGACGGCGGCGCCGGCCACGTTGAAGATCGACCCGGCGTCGTTGACGGTGTTGCCGGTCGCGATCGGCGGGTCGTCGCGGGAGTCGATCACCCGCTGGATGTAGTAGTGGTTCGTGAACCCGGCGGCGACCTCGCCGTCGGCGACCGCCTGGGCGACGAGGAACTCGTCGTTGTACTCGGTGGCGCCCTGCTCGATCATCCCCTCCAGCCACTGGCGGGCGGTCGCGCGGTCGTTTAGCAGGCGCATCGCGGTGACGAACGCCTGGAACGAGGAGTACGTCGGCACCCAGCCGATGTCGTTCTCGAAGCGGTCGTCCTCGGGGTACGCGAAGATGTCCTCGGGGACGCCGTCGACCATCTCGGTGTTGTACGGCACCGTCCGCACGCGGCCGGAGGTGCCCACCCAGCGCCCGTCCGAGGCGCGGAACTGCTCGCGGGCCATCGACAGCACCTCGTCGCCCAGCGCGAGCGCCCGCCCGCGGTCGTTCAGCGCGCCCAGCGCCCCGGCGTTGACGGTGAAGAACACGTCGGCGGGGCTATTCTGTCCCTCGTTGTCGAGGCGGGCGAGCAGGTTGTTCGCGGTGTCGTACCGCGGGCGGATCGTCAGGTCGTCGTACTGGTCCTCCAGAAAGGTGATCAGTTCGCCGACCAGCGGCTGGCCCCGCCCGGAGTACACCCGGATCGTCCCCGAGAGGTCGGGCAACTCGGCGATCGGCGTCCCCCCCGGCGTCTCCCTGCCCGCCCGGCCGGAGCCGATCTGTCCCGGGCCGTCGGCCCCGTCGTCGCCACCACCGCCGATGCACCCGGCCAGTGCCGCCAGCGAGACGCCGCTGGCCGCCCCGACGAACCGGCGTCGACTCGTCGCTCGCGTCCGGTGTTCGTCGCTCATGGGATTGTTTAGGTCTGCCTAAAAACTTAGTCGTTGTGAATCAGTCGTCGGCCGGGACGCGCTCGCGCTCCAGGGCGGCCAGACAGTCCAGCCAGCGGTCCATGTGCTCCGCGACGTACGGCAGGAAGTCGCCGTGTTCGAGCTCCGGCGGCTCCGCGAGGGCGTCGGCCATCGCGCGGTAGGCACGGCGGAACCGCTCTGACCCGGTTACGTCCGGACTCGCCGGCACGTCCGCCTCGTCGAGGATCCGCCAGAGGTGCTCGTTCAGTTCCAGCGCGGGCGCCTCCGCCCGGAGGTCGCCGAAGGTCGAGCGAGGCGCCTTCTCGTGGACACACAGCGGCGTGCCGGTGAGCACCTGGCGGTCCAGGGCGTCACACGCGCGCTTCAGCAGGACGCCGCTCCAGATGTCGTCGAACCGGCCCACGCCCCACGGGTTGTCGTCCATCGGCAACTGGTAGAACGCGGGCACCACCTCCCGACGGAAGGCGAGATTCATCGAGCACACCGTCGTGTAGTTCCCCGGCGCCACGTCGAACAGCGGGTCGCCGTAGTCCGCCCGATCGAGGCGCACCGTCGACTGCCCCTCCAGGTCGCCGTCGGCGAGGATGCGGACGGCGTCCAGGTCGGGCACGTCGGTCCACAGTCCCTGCGAGGCGACGACCCGCGTGGGGGCAGCGCGGTCGCACTCGGTCGTCTCGCCCATCGCGCCGTAGGGGTAGCCCCGCGGGTACAGATCGGCGACGCCGTCGAGGACGTTCACCCACCCCGTGTCCGACCCGCGACGCTCGACCGGTGCCTCGCGGTCGAGGTTGGCGTAGTGTCCACCGAAGAAGTCGTACGCCGGGTGGGGCCGGGTGTCGTCGTCGAGGAAGACACCGTACTCGAAGTCGTTCGCCCACAGGTACAACAGGCCGAAGGAGGTCTGGGCGTGGCTCTTCGCCGGCACGAGGTCGGTGTACTCCGCGAGACCGTGCTCCTCGAACCACTCTTGACGGGCCGGGCCGTCGAACACTCGCCCGGCCACGTCCAGGTCGTCCAGCATCGACCGCATCGCCGCCGTGTCACAGAACTCCTCGGTGACCAGGACGACGTGCAGGCGGTCGGCGTGGCCGTGCTCGCGGGCGTTCTCGACGTACTCCCGGACGAACCCCGGGTTCCGTATCGTCGGCGACACCACGCAGGTGTCCTCGCTCATCACCCGATCGGTTTAGGTCGACCTAAAAATACCTGGCGGTCTTAGGCGAGCCTAAACCCGTGTGTGTGAGTGCGGGGGCGGCCACAAATCGCTGTCGGTCCTCGTGGGCTCTCGCTCTCCTTCGGTGCTTCAGTTCATGGTGGCGCGCTGTGAGGGTCCAGAAAGCCCCCGCCCCAGTGCTCTCACTCGATGGAGTCGCTGAGGAGAGGGCCGAGAAAGCCCCCGTCCGGGTGCTCTCAGTCCAGGGTACTGCTGATGTGACGGCCCGGAAAGCCCCCGTCCGGGTGCTCTCAGTCCAGGGTACTGCTGATGTGACGGCCCGGAAAGCCCCCGTCCGGGTGCGGTCGCGCGCCTCGCTGCGCTCCTCGTCGGTCGCTGTGCTCCCTCCTGCGGTGCTTGCTTCGGCGTGCTTCCCGCACCCGGACGGCCCCTTTCAGTCCCACCCACCGCGACCGCCCCCTCGTGCCTCCCCAGCCTCCTCGTTCGATCGCTGCGCTCGCTCACTCGTCCCTCGCGCGTTGCTCGCGCGCCCTGCGACTGGAAGCGCCCGGTCGCTTCGCTGCGAGGTCGCCGGGCGGCGGAGCCGCCCGGCTACTAGAGGCGCGTAGCGCCTCGCTGCGTCCGAGCCACTGGCGAGGACGCCGAGCGACCCTCGCGACCGGGCGGGGAGGTGTGGGGATCGCTTGCTGTGCGGCCTGGCGGACTCGAAGGGCGAGGCGCGGTGGCCGGTTCTGAGGACGCAAGCACCGCAACGAGCAAAGCGAGTGAGGAGCGTCCTCAAAATCGCCAGCGGCGATTTTGGGATCCAGCAAATCTTCGATTTGCG
>CAYODS010000020.1:10337-30115 GCA_964402765.1 uncultured Halobacteriales archaeon | reverse complement strand
GAGTCGACCCGAAACGAGGGGTTATAGCCGCCGACCCGCTACCCACGGCCATGACCGAGGGCGACGAGGACGCGGGGGAGCCACCCGACGAGGGGGCGCCGGTACCGGAGGACAGTACCGCCGAGACTGACGGAGAGAGCGACGAGACGAACCACACCCAGGCGTTCTACGACGCCCTGGAGTCGGTGGGCCGACCAGTGGCGACGGCGAGCGAGATCGCCCGCAACGCCGAGTTGAGCCAGGACGAGGCCGACGCCCGGCTGGCGGAGATGCCGGACGCCAACCGCCTGGACGTCTCCGGCGACCCGGTGGTGTGGTACCCGGAGGACCTGGCGGCGCTCGCGGATCGGGAGCGGGTGGTCGTGTTTCCCGACCGCCACCAGATAGTCGTCGACCAGCCCGACCAGTACACGCTCGCCCAGCTGTCGGGGTTCGCCCGCCTGGTCACCACCTCGGGCGAGGGGGGGTACGTGTACGAGATCCGCGACGCCGACGTGTGGGCGGCGCCCCACGACGACCTGGGCGCGCTGATCGCGGCGATGCGATCGGTGATCGGCCGGTGGGAGAGCCTGGAGGCGTGGGTCGAGGCCCAGTACGAGCGCACCCGGAAGTTCCGCCTGCGCACCGACGGCGAGGGCGAGGACTCCTACACCCTCCTGGAGGCGGCCAGCGAGGACCTCATGGGCAACGTCGCCCAGCAGACCCTGGACGACGACCTCGTCCGGGGGCTCATCTCGGACACCGAGGCGTGGGTGGTCGAGGGCGAGGAGGCCGCTATCAAGCGCCAGTTGTACGACGCCGGCTACCCCGTGCGGGACGACCGCGAGTTCGACGACGGCGACGCACTCGATCTGTCGCTCGATCTTGGCCTGCGGGACTACCAGCGCGACTGGGTGGACCGCTTCGCGGAACAGGGCGCGGGCGTGCTCGTCGGGCCGCCGGGCAGCGGCAAGACCGTCGCCGCAATGGGCATCATGGAGGACGTGGCGGGCGAGACACTCATTCTGGTGCCCTCACGCGAGCTCGCCGGCCAGTGGCGCGAGGAGTTGCTCGCGAAGACCTCCCTCTCGCCGGAGCAGGTGGGCGAGTACCACGGCGGCACGAAGGAGATGGCCCCGGTGACGATCGCCACCTACCAGACCGCCGGGATGGACCGCCACCGCAAACTGTTCGACGCCCGCCGCTGGGGGCTGATCGTCTACGACGAGGTCCAGCACGTCCCCGCGCCGGTCGCCCGCCGCAGCGCCGAGTTGCAGGGGAAGTCGCGGGTCGGGCTGTCGGTCGACGGGGACACCATCGTGCCGGTGAGACGCGACGGTGTCATCGAGACGACGACCATCGAGGAGTTCGTCACGGGGTATCTCGGCGAGAGGGAAGGGATCGCTCCGGTCGACGACGCCGAGACGCTGGGTGTCACCGACTCGGGCGAGGTCGTCTGGACGGACGTGACCAGCGCGATGCGACACGAGAACACGAGCGACCTCTACACCGTCAGAGCGAGCAACGGGAGACAGGTCACGGTCACGGAGGACCACTCGCTCATCGTGTTCGACGGACAACGTACGGAGATAGCCGAGAAGACGCCGACCGAACTCGGTGACCACGACTACCTGCTGCAACCCGTCACGGTTCCGGGGACAGAGAGTGGTCGGTCGACGTTCGACGCGCTCGCCGCGCTCGAGGGGGGATACGTCTTGCTCGACGACGGAGCCCCCGAGTCGGTGTTCGACCCGTTGTACGACCGGAGGATCGGGACGAACAAAGACAGGTACAACTGGAACAGTCGACGGTCGCTCCCGGTGAACGTCGCTCGCGAGATCGACCTCGAACGGGAGTACATCGAGGGGGTGTACGTTCGCAAGCGCGACCAGTACGTCCCGCCCGACGTCGACATCGAGGACTTCGCCCGACTGGCCGGACTGTTCGTCGCTGACGGGAACGTCGACGGACACAGGGTCGAGTTGTACGCCACCGACTCGGAGGAGAAATCCGAGGTCGACACCTTCCGTTCGATCGTCCGGGCGGTCGCCCCGGAGGCGGACATTCAGACGGTACCGAACGGCGAGAACTGTACGACCGTCAGAGTCAGTGGCCCGCTCGCACGGATCTTCGAACGGATCGGTCTCGAGGCGACGGCACGCGAGAAGTGTGTTCCGTCGTTCGTGCTGTCGAACCCAGAGGCACGCGAGGCGTTCCTCGAGGGCGTCCTCCTCGGCGACGGGCACAGACAGGAGCGCGAGCGGAACAGAGAGACGGCAACGATCTCGACATCGAGCGACGAGCTCGCACAGGGACTGAATCTCGTCCTGTCGAGCCTGGGGTACGTCGGGGGGAACTATCGCCGCGACGCGGACGTCGGTGTTCGAGAGAGAGACCACGACACGACGACCAACAACCTCGTCCGGTACAATCCGAAGAACCACCAGAAGGACCCACGGAACGCGATGGTCCCGTTCACCGAGGAGTTGCGGGAGGCGTACCGGTCGATCGACCGGTACGAGCCACGAGCATACAGCACGGACGGTGGAGCGATACGCACCGGGCTCGACCACCGCAGTCGTCTGTCGTCCGACGAACTGGACACGATCCTGAAACGGGGAGACCTCCCCGAACACGAGTGGCTGCTGGAGACGGACGTGGCGATGCTCGAAGTCGATTCTGTCGAGCCCGCCGACCGGCCCCGGGAGTACGTCTACGACATCTCGACGGGGACCGAGAACTTCCTGGGAGACCACCTGTTCTGCCATAACTCCGCCACGCCCGTCCGGGAGGACGACAAGGAGAAGGAGATCTTCACGCTGGTCGGCCCGCCGATCGGCACCGACTGGACGGCGCTGTTCGAGGCGGGCTACGTCGCCCGCCCGGAGGTCGAACTGCGGTACGTTCCCTGGGACCCCGCGGCTCGCGACGAGTACGCCGCCGCGACGGGCCACGCAAAGCGCCAGGCCGCCGCCACCAACCCCGCCAAGGTGCGGGCGGTGCGGGAACTGCTGGACGAGCACGACGGCAAGGCGCTGGTGTTCGTCGACTACCTCGACCAGGGCGAGGCCATCGCCGAGGCACTGGAGGTGCCCTTCGTCAGCGGCGAAACCAGACACGCCCGGCGAGCGGCCCTCTTTGGCGAACTCAAGCGTGGCGAGCGCGACCTGCTCGTCGTCTCCCGCGTCGCCGACGAGGGGATCGACCTGCCCAACGTCGAGACCGCCGTCGTCGCCTCTGGGCTGGGCGGGAGCCGACGCCAGGGCACCCAGCGCGCCGGCCGGACGATGCGGCCGATGGGGAAGGCACGGATGTACGTCCTCGCCACTCGCGGGACCGAGGAGGAGGAGTTCGCCCGCCAGCGCACCCGTCACCTCGCAAGCAAGGGGATCCGGGTGCGCGAGTCCGAGGCAGAGTTCGACCCCGAGGCAGGGACGGCGGTGGACGCGACCGGCGATCGACGCACAGCGGGCGAGGCGGGGACGACCGACGACACCGACACGGGCGACGCCGGCACGGAGACGGGCGAGACCGACTGACGAAGGCTCTTGTCGGCGGCGTCCGAGACGGGGGCATGGCCACCGACGCAGACCCTGCGGACGACCGCGACGCCTTCCCGGTCGACCTCTCGTTCGGCGACGACGCCGACCTCGTCGCGGAGAAGACCCGCCAGGCCCAGCGCGCCCTCGCCGACCACGACCTCGACTGCTGGCTCACGTTCGCCCGCGAGACGACCGCGACACCGGACCCCTCGCTGCCGCTGCTGCTCGACTTCGGGGTGGTGTGGCCCACCGCCGTCGTCGTCGCACCCGGAGAGTCCCACGTCGTCCTCGGACGCCACGACGCGCCAAACGCCCGCGCACTGGACGTCCACGAGGTCCACCCCTACGACGAGTCGATCCGCGAGGCGCTCACCGACGTGCTGGACCGCGTCGGGGCCGACCGCGTCGGGCTGAACTACGACCCCGACGACCCGATGGCCGACGGCCTGAGTCACGGCCTGTACCGACGCCTCGAGGACCTCCTGCCCGACCGCGATCTCGTCAGTGGGGCCGCCTTCGTCGGCCGGGTGCGCGGCGAGAAGACCGGCGCCGAGCGCGAGCGGATCGACGCCGCGGTGGCGACCACCGAGCGTCTGCTCGCGGACCTGCGAGAGCGGTACCGCCCGTCGTGGACCGAGCGCGACGTGGCGACCCACCTCCGCGGCCGGATGGACGCCCTGGGCCTGGAGACCTCCTGGGACCGTGCGTACTGCCCGTCGGTGCACGCCGGCGGCGACGCGGAGGTGGGACACACGAAGCCAGGTGACCGGCGAGTGCCCGCGGGCGAGTTGCTGCACGTCGACTTCGGCGTGCGCGTGGCGGGGTACTGTGCCGACGTGCAGCGGACCTTCTACCGGCCCGACGGGGGCGACGAGCCGCCGGCCGAGATGCGGGAGGCGTTCGACGTCGTCCGCGCCGCGATCGACGCCGGCAAGGCGGCGCTGGAACCGGGTGTCGCCGGCCACGAGGTCGACGCCGTCGCCCGGGAGACGGTCACCGAGCAGGGGTACGATGAGTACGCCCACGCGCTGGGCCACCAAGTCGGGCGCCACGCCCACGACGGCGGGACGCTGCTGGGCCCGCGCTGGGCGCGGTACGGCGAGGCACCGAAGCAGGCGGTGCGGGCCGGCGAGGTGTACACCGTCGAACTGGGGGTGGAGACGGCGGCGGGGTACGTCGGCGGCGAGGAGATGGTCGTCGTAGAGGAGGAGGGTGCGCGGTGGCTCACCGAGCCACAGCGGTCGCTGTGGGCGGTGTCGTAGGGGAAGGTCAAAGGGGAAGGGCGGGAACGGGTGGCCCTCACTCAGGGCGGACGACGCCCTGACACGAGGGACACTCCGCGTAGGCGGCCTGCGTGCCTGACCGCTCGTACTCTATCAGCACCCGCTCCGATGGGATCGGGGACCCACAGGTCGGGCAGCGACCGACCGCGTCGGGTGAGTGCGGTGTCGTGGACATCGTGGGCTCGTTCCCGCACTTCTTCGTAGCGGGCGAGCGACTATATACCTCCCCCGTGCGGAGTGAAAGTGAAACTGCGGGACACGACCGGGACGATCCCGGCGTCTGACGCACGTGTGACGCGACAGGGATTTAAAATCGCTCGTCAGTCGAGTCGGGTGTTCGGTCTGTCGAACCCCCTGGCGAGGGTCGCCTCGTCCACGACCAGGGCGGTGGGTCGGCCGTGCGGGCAGACGTCCGGGCGGTCACAGGCCCCGAGTCGGCGCAGCAACTCCCGTGCCGTCTCGCGGTCGACCCCGTCGCCGGCCCGCAGCGAGCGGTGACACGAGAGGTCCACGAGCGGCCGCTCCAGGTCAAGCGTCCCTGCAGGTGTCGGCGTCTCGCCCGCGTCGGACGGGGCGTCGACCCCGCCCTGCTCGCCGCGCTCGGCGGCGACGGCGTCGAGCACGTCCCGCAGCGCCGCGGGGTCGGCCGTGCGCCCGCCAGGCGCGGGCACCGCCGAGACGCGGGCGGTGTCGTCGTCCCGGAGTGCGAACGCGAAGCCCAGGCGCTCGACGGTCTCGCGGACCGACTCGTCTCCGAGCAGGGCCGCCTCGCCCGCCGACAGCGCCACCGCCGCCGGCGGGTCAACCGACGCCCGTGGCACGCCCTCCTCGACGGCCTCGCGCAGGTGCTCGTAGGTGACCCGCTCGTGGGCGGCGTGGGCGTCCACGACGAGCAGGTCGTCCTCGCGCTCACAGAGCACGTACAGGTCACGGAACACGCCGACGACCTCCGCGTCTTCGAGCACCGACGCCTCGATGGGGTCGGCGTCGGCCACCGGCAGGGCGTCGCGGGCCACCTCGACGTCGGCGGTCGACAGGGCGTCCCGCACCGCGCCCTCGACCACCGCGGCGACGGCGTCGGCGTCCGCGAGGGCCACCTCGCGCTTGCGGGGGTGGACGTTCACGTCGACCCGCTCGGGCGGCACGGTCACGTCGACGACCGCCAGCGGGAACCGATCCGGCGCGAGCAGGCCGTCGAACCCCTCGGCGACCGCCCGTCGCAGCGTCGAGTCGTGGACCACGCGCCCGCCGACGGCAGTGCGAACGTGCTCGCGACTCGCCCGCGAGACCGACGGTCGGCACACCAGCCCCGCCACGCGGACGGGCCCGGAACGGTCGGCGAACTCCACCGCGGCACCGGCGACGTCTCGGTCGTACACTGACAGCAGCGCCCCGACGCGGTCGCCGGACCCCGGCGTCCGCAGCACGCGCCGGTCGTCGTGGCGCAGTTCGAAGCGCACGTCCGGGTGGACCAGCGCGTAGCCGCCGACGAGACGACTCACCTTCGCGAACTCCTGGGCGGGCGAGGCCAGCGAGGCGCGGCGGGCGGGCCGGTCGTCGAACAGCCCCGACACCTCGACGGTCGTACCGACGCCACGGGCGGCGGGGTCGGGCCCCTCGATCCCGTCGCCGTCGCCGGCCCGGACCGCGACCGCCTCGCCGTCGGCGGCTCGGGTGGTCAGTGTCACCTGCGCCGCCTCCGCGATCGCGGCCAGCGCCTCGCCCCGGAAGCCGAGCGTCTCGACGCGCTTCAGGTCGGCGGCGGAGCGCACCTTGCCGGTGGCGTGGCGCTCGAAGGCCCGCTCCGCGTCGGCCGGCACCATCCCCCGGCCGTCGTCCTCCACCTGGATGCGCTCGCGGCCGCCCTCCTCGACGGCGACGGTCACGCGGTCGGCGCCCGCGTCCAGGGCGTTGTCGACCAGTTCGGCGACGACGGCGACCGGCGCGGTCACCACCTCGCCGGCGGCGACCCGCTCGATCGCCGTCTCCGGTAGCACCTCGATGCGGCCCTCCTCGGTGCCGTCGCCCCCCTCACCGGCGCCGGTCGTCCGGTGGTCGCCGCTCATCGTCCCTCCTCGTCGCTCGACTCGGCGCGCTCCGCGAACTCGGCGAGCAGGTTCAGCGCCTCCAGCGGCGTCGTCGTCGCCACGTCGACCGCCGCCAGTTTCTCGCGCAGCGGGTCTCGCTGGTCGTCGGCGTCGTCCGTCGGGCCGGCGTGGTGGCCGTTGCCGGTCTCCGCGGGCCGGGCGACCGTCTCCGGGGCCGCTGTCGAGTCGGCGTCGGAGTCGTCTCCGTCGCGGGCCGTCTCCGGGTCGTCCGGCGGTCCCGAGTCCTCGCTGTCCTCGCCCGTCGCCGGGCCGTCGACCACGGCGCGGGCGCGGTCCACGACGGGGTCTGGGACGCCGGCCATCCGGGCGATCTCCACGCCGTATGAGGAGGAGGCGGCCCCCTCGCGCACGTCGTAGCGGAAGGTCACCCCGTCGCCGTCCCCGTCGCGCTCGGCGTCGAAGTGCAGCGTCTTCGCCCGCGGCAGGTCGGCGGCCACGCCGGTCAGTTCGTGGTAGTGGGTCGCGAACAGCGTGTGGGCGCCGAGTTCGTCGTGGACGTACTCGGTGACGGCATGGGCGATCGCCCGGCCGTCGACCGTGCTCGTACCGCGCCCCACCTCGTCCAGCAGGACGAGCGACTGGTCGGTGGCGGAGTGCAGTATCGTCGTGAGTTCGGTCATCTCGCGCATGAACGTCGACTCACCGCCGGCGATGTCGTCGCTGGCGCCGACGCGGGTGTACACGCCGTCGAACACCGGGAGTCGGGCGGCGTCGGCGGGGACGAACCCCCCGGCCTGTGCGAGGACGGCGATCAGGGCGGTCTGGCGCATGTAGGTGGACTTGCCGGACATGTTCGGGCCCGTGATCAGCGCCAGCGGGCACTCCTCCAGGTGGGTGTCGTTCGGGACGAACGAGCGGGTGCGCTCGACGACCGGGTGCCGGCCAGCCTCGACGTGGACGCCGTCGGCGCCCATCTCCGGGCGGACGTAGTCGTGTTCCACCGCGGTCCTCGCCAGGCCGACGAGGGCGTCGAGCGCGGCGAGGCGGTCGGCCACGCCACGCAGGCGGTCGGCCTCGGCGGCGACCTCGCGGCGCACCTCGCGGAACAGGTCGAGCTCGCGGGCGTCGGCCCGCTCGGCGGCACCGAGGATCTCGTCCTCCCGCCGCTTGAGCTCGGGCGTGTAGAACCGCTCGGAGTTCTTCAGCGTCTGTCGCCGCGTGTAGTCCTCGGGCACGCGGTCGAGGTTCGGGTTCGTCACCTCGATGTAGTAGCCGTGGACGTCGTTGTAGCCGACCGACAGGGAGTCGATGCCGGTGCGCTCGCGCTCTCTGGCTTCGAGGTCGGCCACCCACTCACGGCCCTCCCGCTCGGTCGTCCGGAGGTCGTCGAGTTCGTCGTCGAACCCCTCCCTGATGACCCCGCCCTCGCTTATTTCGGCGGGCGGGTCCGGTCGGACCGCCTCCGCGACCAACTCGCGAACGTCGGTCATCTCGTCCAGGCCCGCACGGAGGTCCGCGAGCAGGTGGGTGTCCCCGGTCGCCGTGTCCTCGTCCGCGTCGCCCTCGCCGGGCAGGAGGCGGTCGAGCGCGTCGAGCACCTCGGGGACGACGGCGAGCGTGGCCTGCAGCGAGCGCAGGTCGCGGGCGTCGGCCCGGCCGCGGGTCACCCGGGTCGTGAGTCGCTCCAGGTCGTACGCCTCCGCGAGCGCCGCCTGAAGATCCTCGCGGACCAGCGGGGCGTCGACCAGCGCTCCGACGGCGCCGTGGCGGGCTTCGATCCGCCCGCGGTCGACCAGCGGCTGGCGCAGCCACGCCGTCAGTCGGCGCCGGCCGGGCGCGGAGGCGGTCTCGTCCACCGCCGACAGCAGCGTCGGTCCGTCGCCGGCCGAGCGCGTCTCGAACAACTCCAGCGAGCGGGTGGCGGCGGCGTCCAGGCGGAGGTACTCGCCGGGGTCGTACCGGCGCAGCCGGGAGACGTGGCCCAGGCGCCCGTCGGCGCCGCCCTGGGTGTACTCCGCGTACGCGAGCAGGGCGCCACAGGCCCGCAACTCGGCGCGGTCGCCGGCCAGGGTGGGCGGCCCGACGTGTTCCTCGAGGGCGGCACTCGCCCGGTCCATCTCGAAGACGGCCGGGTCGTGGGCGCCGCGGGTGACGGTGGGCGACGCCTCCAGGTCGGGCACGCGCAGGCGGGGGTCGAGGACGACCTCGGCGGGGTCGAACCGCTCCAGTTCCTCGCGGACGGTCGCCCACGACCCGCCGGCGACGACGAACTCGCCGGTGGAGACGTCGACGAGGGCGACGGCGTACTCGCCGGACGGGAGGTCGGCGGCGTCCGTCCCGGAGTCCGACTCCAGGGCCGACGGTACGCCGTCGACGGCGTGCTCGGGGGCGGGGTCGTCGGCGGCGAGACAGGCGACGTAGGTGGCGGTGCCGGGCGCGAGCAGTTCGTCGTCGGTGACGGTGCCCGGGGTGACGACGCGGGTGACCGCCCGCTCGACGACGCCGCTGACCTCGTCCGGGTCCTCGACCTGGTCGGCGATCGCCACGCGGTGGCCCGCGGCGAGCAGCGACTCGACGTAGGAGGCGGCGTCGTCGATCGGCACGCCGGCCATGCGGTAGGTGCCGGTGGAGTCCTCTCGCTGGGTGAGGGTGACCTCACAGACCCGCGAGACGGCCTCGGCGGCGTCACAGAACGCCTCGTAGAAGTCCCCCACCTGAAACAGCACGACGGCGTCGTCGTACTCCCGGCACAGCTCGTAGTACTGCGACATCATCGGGGTCAACTCCCCGTGACTCTCGGCCATCTCCGGCGGCGGCCCCGTCACCCCCGGTTCGGCCGCCGCGACTGCCGTGTCGGCGTCGGCGTCCATGTGCAGTCAAACCGGGGTGCAGTCACAAAACAGTCGCGGAGTCGGCCCCCGGCGGCTCGGTCGCGGCGAGGAGTGACACGCGACCGCCGCGACGGTTAAGGAAATTAGATGAGCGCCGAGAGAAAGATAAATTTATACTTTATGGCCGTCAGTCGAAGTGCAGACGACGGCCACCGGCCGTCGTCGGGGAACAAATGACTGGACAGGAGACGGACGACGGGGACGGATCGGGACGTGACAGTGTCACGCGGCGAGAGACGCTCCGCCTGGGTGGGGCCGCGGTCGCCACCGGGGTCGGACTGGGCACCGCCGGGACGGTGAGTGCGGCGGGCGGGTACGACGAGGTGACGGTGGCGGCGGGCGAGACGTGGAGTCGCGACCTGCGGGACGGCGACACCCTGGAGAACCTGCTGATCGACGCGAGTGCGCCGGACGCCACCGTCGACATCCACGTCGTCGGGAGCGGGTGGACGGTCCGCAACGTCGGGATCCTCGGCCCGGGCGAGTTCGACAGGGCCGGGAAGGCGGCCATCATCCGTGGGTGGGTCGACGACCCGGACGGGACCGGCACCGTCGAGAACGTCTACGTGCGCCGGTCACACGACAACTTCCTTTTCATGAACCACCGCCACGCCGGCCACATCGACGTGCGGAACTCGACGTTCGTCGGCGCGGACAACGACGGCCAGGAGGACACCCTGTACGGGAGCCCGCCGGGACACCCGGACATCGACTGGGACGGGTACAAGAACCCCGGTGCGGGCGGGACGATCCGGGTCGAGGGGTGTCACACGGAGAACGTCGCCGACTACGGCTGGCGGCTGGCGAGTGACGGCTCCGAACTGGTCGACTCGACGGTCGTCAACGCGGAGGTCGGCGTGGCGAACCTGTACGGACGACCGGTCACGCTCCGGAACGTCGACATCGTCGACTGCGACATCGGCATCCGGATGGGCTCACACCTCACGGACTTCGACTTCCACGACCGCCTGGAGGAGCCGGTGGTCACCGAACTCCAGGACGTCAGGATAAGCGGCGCGAGCAGGACGCCGATCCAGCGCAACGCCCACTCCGGTGACGAACCGGTCGAGCGCGACCTCGACGGCGACGGCCGCCCCGTGCTGGACGAACCCGCGGACCCGACGCCGCCCGCCACGGCACCGACCAGCGCGAGACAGGCCGCCCGTGGCGACCCGACGCTCGACCGGACGATCACCGTCGAGTCCACCGACGGCAGGACCGACTACCGGATCGAGGTCTCCGGGGGGATCGCGCTCGACGGGCGGGGCGAGGGCAGCGACGGCGTCAGCGGCGATGTCGCCACCGGTGCCGTCTGGGAGGGGTATAGCGACCGGTACCGGTTCGCCGGGTCGGTTGAGCGCGTCGAGGTGCTCGACGGCGACCGCTCGGACCTGAGAGTGACGGTCGACGGCGAGCCGTACCTCGACCGCACTCTCCGGGTCGAGTCCGCCGGCAGGGAGGCGCAGGTCGACTACCGTGCCGAGGTCACCGGCGCGGCGACGCCCGGCGACCGCGCGAACCCCGGCGACACCGCCGACGGCACCACGATCACCGGCACGGTCAGCGGGTGGACCGACACGTTCCGGTTCGCCGGCGACCTGACGTCGTTCACCGTCACCGACGGCCCCGCGAGCGACGTCCGCGTGTTCGTCGACGGCGAGGAGCGGCCGTTCCGGCGACTGTCGATCGCGAGTGAGACGAGCCTGGAGTACCGTCTCGGGGTCAGCGGGCGGATCGAGCCGGGACCGGCCGCGGACGCGGGCGACACCACCGACGGCGGCGTCGCCAGGGGGGCACTCGGCGGGTGGCGTGACAGCTACCGCTTCTCCGGGTCGCTCGCCGACATCGACGTCTCCGGCGGGTCGCTCGCGGACCTCGAGGTCGCCGTCGACGGCGCCAGCGCGTTCGACCGTCGGCTCACCTTCGAGTCCGTCGGCGACCGGGAGTGGGTGTCGTACCTGGCGGAGGTCACCGGAGAGGTCAGACCGGCGGAGCGCGTCGACGAGGGCGACGACAGCGACGACGCCGGGACCGTCGAGGGTGGCGTCGGCGACGGGGGCCGGGACGTCTACGAGTTCTTCGGCGAGGTGAACCTGGTCAGCGTACTGCGGGGTGACCGCTCGGACCTCGCCGTCCTGGTCGACGGTGAGCCCCGGGAGAGGACGATCGCCGGCACCACGGACGGCGACGGCGAAACCATGGCGGGGTCGCTGTCCGCGGGAGAGGTCGCACGCCACCAGGTCCCGGTCGAGGGGGACCCCGACCGGGTGCGGATCACGCTCACCGCCGACGCCGACCACGACCTGTACGTCACGCTCGACGGGCGGCGACCGTACCCCGCGGCCGACCGGCGGCGTCGCTCCGCCGGCGGCACCGAGGAAGTGGTCGTCGACGGCGACCCCGGGGCGGTGGGCGTGGCCGTGCACGCCGTCGACGCCGGCCGGTACACGCTGTCGGTCACCACCGAGACCCACGAGGACGGCGGCGAGAGCGACGACGGGTTGCCACACGGGCTCGTCGTCACCGGCGGCGACGGCGTGCTGGGCACGTACGGCGTCACCGTCTCGGGGTCGATCCGGCGTGACGACGCCGCGAGCGAGACCGCGTCGGTGCTCGGCGGGATCGACCGCGTCGACGGGGCGACCGCGAGCGGGACGGTCGACGGCGGGCGGGACGTGTACCGCTTCTCCGGGGCGGTGACCGAACGCTCCGTGCGGGGCGACGCCACGATCGAGGTGCGGCGCGAGGAGTGACCGGGTCGGCGGGGGTCGCGGCGGTCGACGCCGTCGGGACCCGGTCGACCCCCTGCCGACCGAGGAGCCGAAGGGTGAAACGGCTGTTTCAGCCACCGAGACGTTGATGTGCGGGGCGTTCGTCGTACGAGGTGTCCCCGTCGGCCCTCCGGATGCCGCGTGGTGCGGGCCGGGCCGTCGGGGACTCGACTGCCCTGCCCTCCAGGCCTGCCCGACCCCAGGTCTCACCCCTCACCTCCCGTCCCGAAGTGACGCCGACGGAGCGGGCCTTGCTTTTTTGTCGGACGGGAGCGGAGCCGGAGACGAATGGCGAGCAGCAAGTCGGTCGTCATCGCCGCGCTGGTCGCGAACGGGTCGATAGCGGTCATGAAGTTCGTCGGCTTCCTGCTGACGGGGAGCCCGTCGATGCTGTCGGAGACGTACCACTCGCTGTCGGACACCGGCAACCAGGTGTTCCTGCTGATCGGCATCCGGTTCAGCGGCCGCGACCCGAACCAGGCACACCCCTTCGGTTACGGGAAGGCACAGTTCTTCTACGCCTTTCTCGTGGCGGTGTTGCTGTTCGGTATCGCGGGCTGGGAGTCCCTGAGACACGGCTACCACGCGCTGACCCATCTCGGCGAGGGCCACGAGGCGGCCACCGCCACCGTGCCCGGCACGGAGATCAGTTTCCCCGCGGTGTGGGTGAACTACGCCGTCCTGCTCGGCGCGATCGTCTTCGAGTCCTACGCGATGTGGAAGGCGAACAAGGGCCTGACGAAGGAGATCAGGGAGAACGACTGGAGCGGCTACCGCGAGGCGTTCCGCAAGACGGCGGACATCACGACGCTGACCGCCTTCACCGAGGACGGCATCGCCCTGGCGGGGGCGGCGATCGCCCTCGTCGGGGTGTTCCTCAGCGAGACGCTCGGGATGCCGGTGTTCGACGCCGCCTCGTCGTTCATCATCGGCCTGTTGCTGATGTTCTTCGCGCTGTTGCTGGCGTGGGAGAACAAGCGGCTGTTGCTCGGCGAGAGTCTCCCCGAGGAGGACGAGGCCGAACTGGAGGCCGCGATCCGGGAGTACGACGGCGTGCGGAGCCTGCGTGACCTGCGGACGGTGTACTTCGGGCCGGACACGGTCGTCGTCACCGGCGACATCGAGTTCGAGGACGGCATGAGCACCGACGCCATCGAGACGGCCGTCGAGGAGATCGAGCGGTCGCTGCGGGAGGTCCACGGCGCCATCGGTCGCATCTACCTCGAACCGACCGACACAAGCGGCGGCGGCGGTGGACCGGCACCGACCCGGACGACGACCAGCGACTGAGCCGACGGCCACAACCCTTAAGTCCCAATTTCGGCCGCCAGAAGCGTTAATACGACCGATCGTCGGCCACAAGCGTTAATCCGTCTCCCGATGGAGAGTGACTCGTGGGTCGGAACGCCGTGAGTCGTGGCCGGTACGGAACGACGGTCGAGGAGGGAACCGTGTACGTCGGTCCCCCGGACCGTCGCGTCGAGGTCGGCGACCTCGACCGGGTGCTCGACCAGGTCGGTGGCTCGGCCTGGCGCGTCGAGTACCCCGAGACACAGACGCGTCGCACGGATCTCGACACCTCGGACGAGGGCTTGGTCGTCGACGTGACCGACGTCGTCAGCGCGATGACGTTCGACTGGTCGTTCGTCGAGACCCTCGCCGCACAGCCCCGCCAGGCGCACGGCTCCGACGACGCCCCGTCCCCCCGACTGGGCATGTTCGTCGGCCGACTCATGTCCGATCTGCGGTACGGTATCGACTGATCTCTCAGTCAACCCCCCACCCCACCCCACCCCACCCTACCTTACCCGTACGCTCCCCACGTCGCCCCGTCCCGGGGCGCGACCGGGACGGGGACGCCGACACGACTCGCCAGTGTCTCGGACCGGGCGGTTTTTGACCGGGCAGGCGTGACACGTATCCGTGTCCGGCGAGGGTCGTGACGCCCGCTCGGCGCCCGGCGACGGCGAGCGCGACGCCAGTGACGGGCGGGATCACGACCGGGACGGCGACTACGAGCGCTTCTTCCCGTACGACCAGCCCTACGAGAACCAGCGGACGGCGATGGAGCGTATCGCCCTGGCGCTTTCTGGCGGTCGGGACGTGCTGTTCGAGGGTGCCACCGGCACCGGCAAGACGCTGGCGGCGCTTGCGCCCGCCCTGGACCACGCCGATCGCACCGGTCGCACCGTCGTCATCACGACGAACGTCCACCAGCAGACCCGCCAGTTCGTCCGCGAGGCGCGGGCGATCACCCGCACCGAACCGCTGCGAGCGGTGGTGTTCCGGGGCAAGCGGTCGATGTGTCACATCGATGTCGGCTACGACGAGTGTCGCACGCTGAAAGAGACCACCCGCGAGCTGGTCGACACCGAGCGTGACCGCGCGGACCTCTCGCAGCGAGCCGAGGAACTGCGTGACGCGGGCGACGCTGACGGCGACGGCGACGCCCCCGCCCAGGCCCAGGCCGAGGCGGAGGCGTACGCCGCCGTCGCGGACGAACTCGACGCCGTCGAGGCCGACCTGGCAGAGTTGCGGGCGGCCAACACCTGCGAGCGCTACTACAACAACCTCACCGACGACGGCGCCGTCGCCGCCTTCCGGTCGTGGCTCCACGAGGACGTCCGCACGCCCGACGACGTGTACGAGTACGCCCACGAGAGGGGGCTGTGTGGCTACGAACTGCTGAAGGAGGGGATGGAGGACGTCGATCTCGCGGTCTGTAACTACCACCACCTGCTCGACCCGACGATCCGCGAGCAGTTCTTCCGGTGGCTCGACCGCGACCCGGAGGACGTGGTCGTCGTCTTCGACGAGGCACACAACGTCGAGAGCGCGGCCCGGGACCACGCCAGCCGCCAGCTCACCGAGCAGACGCTTGACGGCGCCGTCGACGAACTCGACGGGCTGGAGGACCCCCGCGCCGAGCGCGCCGAGAACGTCGTCCGCGCCTTTCGTGCCGCACTCCGGAAGGTGTGTGCCGACGCGGGGCCGGCAGGTGAGGAGTGGACGGACGTGCCCGTCGCCAACGACGACGGCCGGGACGACCTCACCCTGCGGTTCCTGCGGGCGTACGCCGGTCGGGGGATCGACGGCGACGTCGAGGCGGCGCTGGACCTCGCCGAGGACCTCCGCGAGCGCTACGAGCGGGCGTACCGCCGGGGCGAGACCGACGTCCGCCGGGAGTGTCCCACCGGCACCGCCGCCTCGTTTATCGAGGCGTGGCTGGACGCCGACGGCCGGCACCCGGTCGCGGCGGTCCGCGAGGGTACGGACGGGCCCGTGGGGCGGGCGGAACTGTACACCTGCATCCCCCGGCGGGTGACGGGGTCGCTGTTCGAGGACGTCCACGCGACGGTGCTGATGAGCGCCACGCTGCAACCGTTCGACGTGGCGGCGGACGTGCTCGGGCTGGAGGACCCGGAGACGATGGCCTTCGGGTCGCCGTTCCCGCCGGAGAACCGCCGCACGCTGGCGGTCGACACGCCGCCACTCTTTGCCAGTCGCCGGGACGACCCCGAGGTGCAGCGGGCAGTGGCCGACGCCCTCGCGGACACCGTGCGGTTCACCCCCGGCAACACGCTCGCCTTCTTTCCGAGTTACGGCGAGGCCGAGCGGTACGCCGACCTGGTGGACGACGCCGTCGGGGCGACGGTGTACCGCGACGAGGCCGGGGTGCGGGCCGAGGACCTCCGCGAGCGGTTCACCGACGACGACGACGGCCTGCTGTGTACGTCGCTGTGGGGGACGCTGTCCGAGGGGGTGAGCTTCGACGGCAACGACGCCCACACCGTCACCGTCGTCGGGGTGCCGTACCCGCGGATCGACGACCGCACAGAGGCCGTGCAGGCGGCCTACGAGGAGCTGGTCGGGAACGGGGCGACCGCGGGCGCGAACGGCGGCGACGGTGACGGCGTCGGCTGGCGGTACGCCGTCGAGATCCCCACGGTACGGAAGACCCGGCAGGCGCTCGGGCGGGTCGTCCGGGGGCCGACGGAGGTCGGCGCCCGGGTGCTGCTCGACCGGCGGTACACTGCCGCCGCCCGCGAGAAGATGGGGAACTACTCCGTCCGCGATACCTTCCCCGAGCGCGAGCGCGAGGAGACCGTCGACGTCGACCCCGAGAAACTGCGGTACGCCCTGCTGAACTTCTTCGCCGGCCACGACGAGTACGACGGCGCGCCGCCGGACCCCTGACGGACGCGCCGGTGGCGAGAGTTACAGCGGCAGCGACAGTTCGGCGGCGACGGTGTCGTAGGAGGCGTCGTACACGAGCAGGCGGTCGACGGTCCAGGTGACCGGCTCCACCTCTCGCTCGCGCAGGCGCTGTAGCGTCTCGCGGGAGACGTCGCCGCCGCGGGCGACGGTAACGTGTGGGGTGTAGTCGTCGCCGCCCAGGTCGGGGATCGCCCCGAATGTCTCGACGAGTGTCTCGTGGATCGACACGATCCCCGGGCTCTCGACGGCGAAGTACAGCACGGGACCGGGACCACTCGGCGGGTCGGGGAAGGTGTCCAGGCCGGCGAGACGAGCCTGCACGGGTGGGGTGCCCTGGAGGTCGGTGCGGAGTCGCTCGCGCAGGCGGTAGGGGTCGCCGTCGGTGCCCAGTCGCTTCACGACGAAGGTGTGGTCGTCACGGACACGGTCGAACGGCGGGAGCGCGGGCGAGAGGTCGTCGGCAGCGGCGGCGACGGCGCTGGGGACCGGCGCGTTGAGACTCAGCAGACTCACGCGGACGCCCCCCTGAATGGGCGGGCAGTCACAGGTATCCCCGGACCCAGAGGGCGACGACGGCGACCGCCAGCAGGGAGGTGAGCGGCCCGGCGACCGAAAAGGCCAGGTCGGTCACGACCAGGCCGGCGCCGTACAGCACGAGCAGGCCCGCGGCGGCGACGAGCAACACCGAGACGAGCGGGCCGGGACTGGCCTGCTCGGGGTCTGGTCCGTCGGTCGACACGACAGACGGTGGGCGGTCGGGGTGCAAAAGCCCTCCGGCCTGGGTGCCGGGATGGCAACGGATTTGAGGGCGCCGCTCTCACGGGGGGACGATGGAGGTCGGTCGAGCGAGCGTCGCCGCGGTCGTCGTCGCGCTCGCGCTGGCCCCGGTGGCCGCCGCCGTCCCAGCAACTGGGCCGGCCGGGACGACGGGCGGCGACCCCGGCGTCGACGCCGCGGCGGGCGACACGCAGGTCGACACCGACCGCGTGCGCCTGGTCGTCGACGTGGCCGCGGACGGCGACGCCGTCTGGCAGGTGCAGTACCGCACCGACCTCGACGACCCGAACACGACGGCGGCGTTCGAGTCCCTGGCCGAGGACGTCGAGGCGGACCCCGCGAACTACACCGCCCGGTTCGCCGAGCGCATCCGCAGGACGGTGGCCTCGGCCGAGAACACCACCGGACGGGAGATGAGCGCGCGGAACTTCACCGTCAGCGCCCGCGTGGAGTCGCTGACCGGCGACGTCGGCGTCGTCACCTACACCTACGAGTGGACGAACTTCTCGCGGGTGGAGGACGGCGGCGACCGCGTCGTCGCGGGCGACGCCATCGCCGGCTTCTTCCTCAACGACCGGACGCTGTTGCAGGTGCAGTGGCCCGAGGGCTACGGCGTGACCGACGCCGCGCCCACGCCCGACAGCCGGTCCGGGCGGTCGCTGGCCTGGGACGGCAGCGAGACCGACTTCGGCCCCGACCAGCCCCGCGTCGTCGTCAGCGAGAAGGCGACGACGACCACGACCGGTGAGGACGGCGGAGACGGCGGCGACGGGGGAGACGGTGACGGTGGGGACGGCTCGGACGGCGGTGACGGTGGGGGCGCCGACGGCTCCTTCGCCGTCGTCTCCGCCGGCGACGCGCTGCTCCTGCTCGGCGCCGGGGTGGTGGTCATCGTCCTGATCGTCGCGCTGGTCGCCCTCGGCACCGACCGGACCGTCGGCGGGGTCGCCCCGGTCACCGAGGACGACACGCCGGACGACGCTGGCGCCAGCGAGTCCGGTGGCGACGGCGACGACGCGGACGGTGATGCGGGGACCGACGACGATGACGGGGGCGAGGACGAGGACCGGCCGCCGATAGACGACGAGTTACTGAGCAACGAGGAGCGCGTCCTGCGGCTGCTGGAACGGCGCGGCGGGCGCATCAAGCAACAGGAGGTCGTCGAGGCACTCGACTGGACGGAGGCGAAGACGAGCCAGGTCGTCAGCGGGATGCGCGAGGAGGGCACCATCGAGGGGTTCCGCCTCGGCCGCGAGAACGTCCTCACCCTGCCCGACGAGGAGATCGCGCCCGGCGACGAGGAGGGAGACGACGAGTGATTGATAACTGTTCCGCCGTCTCGACCCGAATCCGAGGGAGGTTCCAGCCCGACCCACAGACTGCGCCGGGTCGGGCGACGCTTAATCCGAGTAAAGTGACGTTGATCGGGGTGGAGGATCTGTGTTTTATATGTGGAACGGGGTGTAGATGACGGGTACGATGAGACCGGCGCTCGCCGTGGTCGTGGTCGTCGCCGCCGTCCTGGGGAGCGTGGTGCTCCCCGCTGCGGCGACGGTCGGCGCGTTCGGGGTTGACACGGTCGGCGAGTCCGCCGGCCCGTCGAGTGCCGTCGGCACGGCGGCGGTGAGCGAGCCGGGCGGGCCGGCGCCGGCAGAGGCGTCCGGTGGGCAGCCGGCCGCCGACGACGGCAACGTCAGCCCCGGCGAGCGCCTGTCCGGCGTCGTCGGCGTCCAGGCGGCGGAACTCGGCGCCGCGGTGAGCGAGCGCCGGTTCGCACGGCGGATCGCGGCGGCGGCCGACAACCGGAGCCGTGCGGCGGTCGTCGCGGAGGGGGTCGAGGGGCTCCGTGACCGCCTGGACCGCCTCGCCGCCGAGCGCGAGCGCCTGCGCGAGGCACTCCGGAACGGCTCGATCGGCCCCGGCGAGTACCGCGCCCGGATGGCGGCGCTCGCGGCGAACGTCTCCGGCACGCAGCGGCTCCTGAACGACACTGCCGCGACCGCCGCGACGCTGCCCCCGGAGACGCTGAACGAGTCCGGCGTCGACGCCGCCGCGATCCAGGAGTTGCGGCAGAACGCCAGCGAACTCGGCGGCCCGGAGGTCGCCGAGATCGCCCGCGACATCGGGGGCCCGGACACCGGCGAGCGCGTGGGACCACCGGACGACCGCGGACCACCGGAGGGAATTCCGGGTGACGGTAACGGGACCGGACCGCCAGACGACCGCGGCCCAGGTGACGGCAACGAGACCGGTCCACCAGACGATGCCG